>NZ_JACIIV010000009.1 GCF_014205635.1 Polymorphobacter multimanifer | reverse complement strand
TCAACAGGGTCTGATCCTCCCAGAGTCATCGGCAGTGTGAATCACAGCTACGACCCAAAGGGAAGACGCTCTGCCCGGGAATCTGCCCCGGCTACCCATATTGTAAAAGAATCTAATCACGTCGGGCTCCGTTCTGTGGCGCGGGCGGAAATCGCCCCGATGCAAGCAGCTGTGCGATTTATAAGGTTCTCTGAAAAGGGCGGCGGAAGCTGACCCCTAGGCCAAAGTAGCCAGTTTGCTCTGGTTCGAACGTCCGCTTTCGGAATCGCGGCGCTCCGGCGCGAATGGCCGGAAGGGGGGCGCAAACCGGTCGTTGGTTGTGACGAAAATTATCGTCCGACTTCGGGGGTCTTGGGCCTGAGGCCCCAGCCGCCGGAGGCTCTTCTGCCATTTCCTACGCCTCCGCCAGCGTGCGCGCGCGGCGGCGGGCGACGCTGGAGCCGAGGCCCAGGGCTTCGCGGTATTTGGCGACGGTGCGCCGCGCGATGTCGAAGCCTTCGGCGGTGAGGATTTCGACGAGGCTGTCGTCGGAGAGGACGGCGGCGCCTTCGGCGGCGATGAGGCGGGCGATGCGGTCCTTGACGGCGACGGCCGAGGCGCCGCCTTCGCCGGATGCGGTGGCGGCAGAGGAGGCGACGCCCGAGGAGAAGAACCAGCGCAGCTCGAACAGGCCGCGATCGCAGGCGAGATATTTGTTGGCGGCGACGCGGCTGACGGTGGATTCGTGCATGTCGATGGCGTCGGCGATCTGGCGCAGCGTGAGGGGCTTGAGGGCGCTGACGCCGTGTTCGAAAAAGCCCGCCTGCTGGACGACGAGGGCGCTGGCGACCTTGACGATGGTGCGGGCGCGCTGATCGAGCGCCTTCAGCAGCCAGTTGGCGTCACCGAGGCATTCGTTGAGGAAGCTTCCCGTCGCCTTGCTGCCGTCGGCGGCGAGGACGGCGTGATAATCGCGGTCGATGATGAGGCGGGGGAGGGTGGCCTGGTTGAGCTCGACGCGCCAGCCCCCGTTCTTGCCGTTGCCCAGCGCGCCTGGAGCGCGGCGGATGAAGACATCGGCGACGACGGGGGCGGCGTCCTCGCCGCCGAAGCGCAGGCCGGGCTTGGGATCGTAGCGGCGGAGCTCGCGGATCATGTCCATCACGTCTTCGCGGTCGCATTCGGTGACGCGCATGAGGCCGGGGATATCGCCGCGGGCGACGAGATCGAGATTGCCGATGAGGGCGGCCATGGCGGGATCGAGGCGGTCTGCCTCCTGCGCCTGGAGGGCGATGCATTCGGCGAGGCTGCGCGCGCCGACGCCGGTGGGATCGAAACGGTGGATGCCGGTGAGGACGGCTTCGACGGTCTCGGGGGCCACGCCGAGGCGCTCCGCGACGGTTTCTAGCGGCTCGGTGAGGTAGCCGGCGTCGTCGATGAGATCGATCAGATGTTCGGCGATGGTGAGGGCGATGCCGCTGAAGGCCATGCCGGCCTGGGCGGCGAGATGGGCGTGGAGGGAGAGGCCATCTTCGCTGAGGCGATCGAGATCGAAGCCTTCGCCGTCCCCGGTGCTGCTGGCGGTGCCGCTGCTGGAGGCGCTGGTGTTGGCGAGCGCGCCCCCGCCGCCTTCGAAACCGGATTCGCCTTCATCGCGGCCGCCGGAGTCGGGGGGAGCGAGATCGAGGGGGGATTCGGCGAGGGCTGCCTGTGGCTCGCGGCCGAGCAGGGCATCGAGGCCGTCGGTTTCGGAGGGTGGAGGGGCTTCGGCTGAGGGGGTTTCGGTGGGGCCGTCGCTTTCGGCGGTGGTGAGGAGGGGGTTCTTGTCGAGCGCGTCGGAGATATAGGATTCGAGCTCGATGTTGGTGAGCGTGAGCAGCTTGATGGCGAGCTGCAGCTGCGGTGTCATCACCAGCTGCTGCGACTGCCGAAGCTCCAGCCTTGGCCCCAGCCCCATGATGTTTCAGCCGCCCCCGGCTTTGGCTGAAGCGCGGATCATAGCGCGAAATCTTCGCCCAGATAGACGCGGCGCACGGTCTCGTCGGCGACAAGGGCTTGCGGGGTGCCTTCGAAGAGCACGCGGCCATCGTAGATGATGCAGGCGCGATCGACGATTTCGAGGGTTTCGCGGACGTTGTGATCGGTGATGAGGACGCCGATGTCGCGCTCGCGGAGCTGGACGACGAGCGCGCGGATATCGGAGATGGAGATGGGATCGATGCCGGCGAAGGGCTCGTCGAGGAGCATGATCGAAGGGTTGGCAGCCAGCGCACGGGCGATTTCGCAGCGGCGGCGCTCACCGCCGGAGAGGGCCATGGCGGGGGCGGCGCGCAAGCGGGTGATGTTGAACTCGGCGAGCAGCTGCTCGAGCCGCTCGGCGCGCTGCTTCTTGTCGGGCTCGGCGACTTCGAGGACGGCGAGGATGTTCTGCTCGACGGTCATGCCGCGGAAGATGCTGGTTTCCTGCGGGAGATAGCCGAGGCCGAGGGCGGCGCGGCGGTACATGGGGAGGCCGGTGATGTCGTGGCCATCGAGGAGGATGCGGCCGGAATCGGGCATGGCGAGGCCCATGATCGAGTAGAAGCAGGTCGTCTTGCCGGCACCATTGGGGCCGAGCAGGCCGACAACTTCGCCGCGGCGGACCGAAAGCGACACGTCGCGGAGCACCACGCGCTTGTCATAGGCCTTGCCGATGCCATCGACAGAGAGACCGCGGGCCACACCTTCGAAGGGGGCAGCGTCGTGCGGCTCCAGCGCGGCGATGGGGCCGTCGTCTTCGTCCATGATGGTGGCGTCTGCCATAAAACACTGCCTCATGCGCGGCGCCCGACTGTGGCGCGAAGTTTGCATGGCCTCAATGCCAGTCTCGACCATGGTCGTGCAAGGGGACAGGCAGCCGAAATGGCTGGCGCTGGTGGCAGGTGCCCGGCAAAACGCTGCCGATGCTCGCTTCCTTCGATCCCGCCATGCTCCTGTTGCTGCTTGTGGCGGGGGTGTGGGCCGGCATCCAGAATGCGCTGGCGGGAGGTGGGTCGTTCGTCACGCTCCCGGCGCTGATCATTGCGGGGCTGGACCCTAAGCTCGCCAACATCACCAGCACCATCGCGCTGTTTCCCGGGCAGATCACCACCGGGCTTGCGGGGCGAAAGCTGGTGGCGGGGGCGGAGCGGCTTTCGTTCCGGGTGCTGGCGATCATCAGCTTTGCGGGCGGCATTGCCGGCGCGCTGCTGCTGATCATCACGCCGAGCCGGGTGTTTGCGAGCATGGTGCCGTGGCTGGTGCTGGCAGCGACCCTGGTGTTCGCCTGGTCGACGTGGGGCCGGCGCAAGCCGCAGCCGGGGGATGCGCCGATCGTGCCGCCGCCGGCCTGGGTTTCGGCGCTGATCCAGACGGTGATCGCGGTCTATGGCGGGTTTTTCGGGGGCGGGGCTGGGATCATGACGCTGGCGGCGCTGACACTGGCGCGGATGCCGGTGCGCAATGCGGCCGGCACCAAGAATGTGCTGATCTCGCTCGCCAATCTGTCGGCGGCAGTGGTGTTCGCGCTGTCGGGGGCTGTCGCCTGGGCGCATGCGCTGGTGATCGGGCTGGGGGCGATTGCGGGGGGCTATGCCGGGGCGCGGCTGCTGCATGTGCTGCCGGACAAGGTGCTGCGCGTGGGGGTGGTGGTGATCGGGGTGGGGCTGACGGTGGGGTTGTTCGTGCGGGGGTGAGGGGGAGAAGGAAGGAAGGAAGGGCGCGGCAAAGCCGCAATGCCCGCCCCGGACTTGATCCGGGGTCGGACGAGTCAAAACGGGCGGCCTGAAGGGGCCGCCCGTTTCGCTCGCCGGCCGCGCTTGCGCGAGTCGGCAAATAGCTCTGCTATTTGCGCGCCGCGCTACGCGGCAAACTGATTCATCGTATTGTGCGCGCCACCGGCCTTGAGCGCCGCCTCGCCCGCAAAATACTCCTTGTGATCATCGCCGATGTCCGACCCGGACATGTTCTGGTGCTTCACGCACGCAATCCCCTGGCGGATCTCGGCGCGCTGGACGTTCTTGACGTAGCCGAGCATGCCCGCATCGCCGAAATACTCCTTCGCCAGATTGTCCGTGGAGAGCGCTGCCGTGTGGTAGGTCGGCAGGGTGATGAGGTGGTGGAAGATGCCGGCGCGCGAGGCTGCATCGCGCTGGAAGGTGCGGATGCGCTCATCGGCTTCGGCGCCGAGCGGGGTGCCGTCGTAATCGACGCTCATCAGCTTGGGACGGTCGTACTTCGAAACGTCCTTCCCGGCGGCGACCCAGGCGTCATAGACCTGTTGGCGGAAGTTGAGCGTCCAGTTGAACGACGGACTGTTGTTGTAGACGAGCTTGGCGTTCGGGATGACCTCGCGGATACGGTCGACCATGCCGGCGATCTGCTCGATGTGGGGCTTTTCGGTCTCGATCCAGAGCAGGTCGGCGCCGTTCTGCAGGCTGGTGATGCAATCGAGGACGCAACGGTCCTCGCCCGAGCCCGCGCGGAACTGGAACAGGTTCGACGGCAGGCGCTTGGGGCGGAGCAGCTTGCCGCCGCGGTTGAGGATGACATCGCCGTTGCGGGCCGTGCTGGGGTCGATCTCCTCGCAATCGAGGAAGCTGTTGTACTGGTCGCCGAGGTCGCCGGGCTCCTTGGAGACGGCAATCTGCTTGGTGAGGCCCGCACCCAGCGAATCGGTGCGGGTGACGATGATGCCATCCTCGACGCCGAGTTCGAGGAAGGCGTAGCGGCAGGCGCGGACCTTGGCGAGAAAGTCCTCATGCGGGACGGTGACCTTGCCGTCCTGGTGGCCGCACTGCTTTTCGTCCGACACCTGGTTCTCGATCTGCAGCGCGCAGGCACCGGCTTCGATCATCTTTTTCGCGAGGAGATAGGTGGCCTCGGCGTTGCCGAAGCCGGCGTCGATATCGGCGATGATCGGCACGACATGCGTCTGATAGCCGTCGATGGCGGCCATCAGCTGCTTGGCCTTGATCTGGTCGCCATTGGCGCGCGCGGCATCGAGATCGCGGAACATAAGCCCAAGCTCGCGGGCGTCGGCCTGGCGGAGGAAGGTGTAGAGCTCCTCGATCAGCGCCGGGACGCTGGTCTTTTCGTGCATCGACTGATCGGGCAGCGGCCCGAATTCGGAGCGCAGCGCTGCGACCATCCAGCCGGAGAGATAGAGGTAGCGGCGATCGGTGGTGCCGAAGTGCTTCTTGATCGAGATCATCTTCTGCTGGCCGATGAAGCCGTGCCAGCAGCCGAGCGACTGGGTGTAGCTGGCGGGATCGGCATCATAGGCGGCCATGTCGCGGCGCATGATGGCGGCGGTGTAGCGCGCGATGTCGAGCCCGGTCTGAAAGCGGTTCTGCAGGCGCATGCGCGCTACCGATTCGGCGCTGATGCCATCCCAGGTGCCGCCGTGCCTGGCGATGAGGGCTGCAGTGGCGCTGATGTGATCCTGATAAGCCATGACTATGCTCCGAAATTCGTGTCGATGTTTGCGGCGTCGGCTTCTGTGAGCCGACGCCGCATCCTCCCCGTGATTTGGTCTTGTTCGGCGTTTCGCCGTTGCCGCGTCGATGCGCCTGGGCTAGGCGGAGGTCAACGCGAATCAGTCAAGGAAAAGTGTCAAAGCGTGGCCATTTCGCCAAAATATCGTGTCGAATTGTCAATATTTTGACAGAACTGGTGACCCTTGAGGCCGCCGAGCCGATCGCGCGCAAGCTGTTCGCCGGGGCGCGGGTGCGCGCGCTGCGGACAGCGCGGGGGCTCACACAGACGCGCATGGCGTCCGATCTCGGTGTTTCGGTGTCGTATCTCAACCTGATCGAGCGCGACCAGCGGCCATTGTCTGCCGCCTTTCTGCTCAAGCTGGCGGGCACCTATGAGCTCGACCTGCGGTCGCTGGCCGAGGGCGATGGCTCGGCACTTGGCGACGAGCTTGTGAAAATCTTCACCGACCCGCGGCTGATCGGCATCGATGTGCCGCGCGCCGATCTGCGCGAGCTGGCGGTGCGGCAGCCGGGGATTGCGCAGGCGCTGGTGCGGTTGGCCGCTGGCGCGCCGGCGGCAGCCGAAACCGGGATCACATCGGGACCGATCGCGCAGGTGCGCGGGCTCCTCGAACAGCATGGCAATCATTTTGCGGCACTCGATATGGCGGCCGAGGCGCTGGCGGACGAGCTTCGGCTGTCGGGCGGGGACCTGAATGCGGCGGTGGTCGAGCGGCTGCGCGCACGGCACAGCCTGGGCGTCCGGGTGATGCCCGTCGAGGTGATGCCGGACATGCTGCGGCGGCTCGACCTTCATGCACGCCAGCTGCAGCTTTCCGAAAGCCTCGATGCCGCGTCGCGGGGGTTTGCGGCGGCCATCCAGCTGGCGCTGATCGAGCTCAAGGCCGAGATTGCCGAAGCCGCGGCGGCGATCATCGATCCGCTGGCGCGCCGTGCGGCGGTGGTGGCGCTGGCCAAATATGCAGCAGGGGCCGTGCTGATGCCCTATGGGCGCTTTCTCGCCGCCTGCGAGGCGACCGGCTATGACGTCGAGCTGCTGCAGGCACGTTTTGGGCGCGGGCTGGAGCAGATTGCCCACCGGCTGACGACGCTCGGCCGGGCGGGGGCGCGCGGGGTGCCGTTCTTCCTGGTGCGGATCGACCGCGCCGGCACGATTTCGAAGCGCTTCGCGCCGGGGCCGTCGCCGCTGCCCAAGCCGGGGATGGGCAGTTGCGCGCTGTGGAACCTGCATGCAGCCTTTGCCAGCCCGGGACAGATGCAACGCCAGTTGATCGAGTTGGAGGACGGCCATCGCTTCCTGACGCTGGCGCGCACCGTGCGCAGCGTCGCTGTTCCTTGGGGCGCCGGCCCCTGGGGCAGCGAGCGGCCGAACTTTGCCATCGGCATCGGCACGCAGGCGCGCCATGCCGCAGCACTTGTCTGGTCTTCGGGGCTCGATCTCGGCGGTGCCGCCGTGCCGATCGGCCCCGGCTGTGCGGCCTGCCACCGCGCCGATTGCCGCCAGCGCGGCTTGCCTCCCGCTGCCGCACATCTCGCCTTCGACGAGCGGGTGCGCGGCCTCACCCCTTTCCGTTTCACCGAGGACTGACGACATGAGCATCAAGATTACCGGCGCGCTGCAACCCGGTTACGAGACGATCCTGACCGAGCCGGCACTCGCCTTCGTTGCACTGCTGCACCGGAGCTTCGAGCCGATGCGGCAGAACCTGCTGGCGGCGCGCCACGAGCGGCAGGCACAGTGGAACGGCGGCGAATCGATCGACTTCCCGCCGGAAATGTCGAGCGTGCGGGATGATCCGCACTGGCAGGTGCGCGCCGCACCTGCCGACCTCAGCGACCGCCGGGTGGAGATCACCGGGCCGTGCGACCGCAAGATGGTGATCAACGCGCTCAATTCGGGCGCGCAATGCTTCATGGCGTGCCTCGAGGATGCGTCGGCGCCGACCTGGGATGTGATGGTGCAGGGGCAGGTCAATCTGCGCGACGCCGCTGCGGGCACGATCACGCTCGAGGAGAACAAAGGTTCCGGGGGCAAGAGCTACAAGCTCAACGACAAGACCTGCACGCTGATCGCGCGGCCGCGCGGCTGGCACCTCGACGAGGCGCACATGCTGGTCGATGGCGAGCGCGTGGCGGGCGCGCTGTTCGATTTCGGGCTGTATTTCTTCCACAATGCCAAGGCGCTGCTCGCGCGCGGCTCGGGGCCTTACTTCTACCTGCCCAAGCTCGAACATTATCTGGAAGCGCGGCTGTGGAACGATGTGTTCCGGCTGGCGCAATCGGTGCTGGGGCTGCCACTCGGCACCATCCGCGCCACAGTGTTGATCGAGACGCTGCCGGGTGCCTTCATGGCCGAGGAAATCCTCTACGAACTCCGCGACCATATCACCGCGCTCAACTGCGGCCGCTGGGACTATATCTTCAGCTATATCAAGACCTTCCAGAACGATGGCTCGAAGGTGCTGCCCGACCGCGCGGCGGTGACGATGGCGAGCCCGTTCATGGCGGCCTATGCGCGCCATGTGATCCGCACCTGCCACAAGCGCGGTGCGCATGCGATGGGCGGGATGAGCGCCTTCATTCCGGTGAAGGACGATGAGGCGGCCAATGAAAAGGCCTTTGCCGCAGTGCGCGCCGACAAGGAGCGCGAGGCGAAGCTGGGGCATGATGGCACCTGGGTGGCGCACCCCGGGCTCGTCGGGCTGGCGCGCGAAGTGTTCGATGCGATCATGCCGACGCCGAACCAGCTCGGGGTGATTCCGGACGGCGTGGCAACGGCGGATGATCTGGTCACGGCGCCGCCGGGGCCGAAGTCGCGCGCCGGGCTCGACAACAACATCAATGTGGGAATCGGCTATATCGCCGCCTGGCTGCGCGGGCAGGGTGCGGTGCCGCTGCACAATCTGATGGAGGATGCCGCAACCGCCGAGATCAGCCGCACCCAGCTCTGGCAGTGGCGCATGCAGAAGGTGGTGCTCGATTCAGGCGAGCCGGTGGATGCGGCGCTGATCGGGGCGGCGGTGAAGGAGCAGCTTGGTGTGTGGAAGGGCCAGGTGGGGGACAATTTCTTTGCCACCGGCAAATATCAGGAAGCGGCGGACATCCTGCAGACGCTGATCCTGGCCGATGAACTGGCGCCGTTCCTGACCGGGCCGGCGTATGAGTTTCATTTCGCCGGCTGAGGGGACTCTTCAGCGCCGCCGTCACCCTCCCAGCGGGTGACGGCGATGGCGATGGCGAGATCGCCGGTGACGTTGACGACGGTGCGCCACATGTCCAGCAGCCGGTCGAAGGGCAGCACGAAGCCGATGACGAGCGCCGGTCGAGACGCCGATGACATCGAGCACCGCCGCCATCAGGAACAGCGAGGCGGACGGGACCGAGGCCGTGCCGATCGAGACCAGCATTGTTGTCAGTGCGATCAGGCCATAGTCGGCAAGCGACAGCGGGATGCCGAAGACCTGGGCGGCGAACACCGCGACGGCCGCCACATAAAGCCCGGTGCCATCCATGTTGATGGTGGCGCCGAGCGGCAGCACCACCGAGGCAATGGGCGCCGGCACGCCGAGCTGCTCTTGTGCGGCTTCGAGCGAGACGGGCAGGGTGGCGGCGCTCGAGCTGGTGGAAAAGGCCATGAGCTGCGGGGTGCGCGCGCCTTTCAGGAAGGCGGGGATGGGCATCCGGGCGACGAACCGGACGAGGGCGCCCTGCAGCAGCAGCATGTGCAGCGCGCCGCCGAGGAAGACGACAAGCCCGAGCTTGAGCATGCCGGTGAACGCCGCCAGCCCCTCGCTGCCGGTGACGGTGGCGACCAGCGCGAAGACGCCGAAGGGGGCGAATTCCATGACGATTCCGGTCAGCCGCAGCATGACCGCGGAGCCGGCGGTGAAGGCGCGGGTGAGCGGGGCGGCGGCTGGCCCTGCAAGCACCATCGCGGTGCCGAGCAGCACGGCGAAGAAGATGACCGCCAGCACATCGCCCGCGGCGAAGGCGGCGATGACATTTTCGGGCACGATGGCCATCATCCGCTCGCCGAGCGCCACCGGGGCAGCGGTGACGACAGCGGTGGCAGTGCCGATATCGAGGCCGATTCCCGGGCGGATGGCGAGGGCGAGGGCAAGGCCGATGAGCACCGCCCCGAAGGTGGTGGCCATGTAGAGCGTCATCGCCTTGAGCCCTATCGAGGCGAGGCGGGCGGGCGCCTCCATGCCGGTGATGCCGGCGACGAGGGTGATGAACACCAGCGGCACGATAAGCATGCGGATGAGGCGGATGAACAGATCGCCGAGCCAGCGCAGGCTTTCGGCCTGGGCGCCCAGTGCCAGCCCGGCGAGCGCGCCGAGCACCAGGGCGGCGAGGATGCGCTGCCAGAGCGGGACGGCGAGCCATTGGCGGAACAATCGGGTCATCGTCTTCCTGCGTTGCGCCGGTGGAGGACCGGGATAGCATCGGCCCTGCCGCCCCGCACCCCCTTCCGCACCCGCACCGCAGCGGCTAAAGCCGGGGGATGCACCTTCACGCCCGATTTCTCGACATCATCCAGGCCGAGCTTGCCGCCATGCAGGCGAGCGGCGACCTGCCCCAGGGGCTCGACACGCGCGGCGTGACGGTGGAGCCGCCGCGCGATGCGTCGCATGGGGATCTGGCGACCAATGCGGCGATGGTGCTGACCAAGCAGGCGAAGCGGCCGCCGCGCGAGATTGCCGTGGCGCTGGCGCAGCGGCTGTCGCGGCGGGCGGACGTGGCGACGGCCGAGGTGGCGGGGCCGGGCTTCCTCAACCTGACGCTGCGCCGCGCCGAGTGGGAGGCCGAGCTGCAGGCAATTCTGGCGGCGGGCGTCGATTATGGCCGGGGGGCAGCGAAGCCCGGGAGCCGGATCAACATCGAATATGTGTCCACCAACCCTACAGGCCCGGTGCATGTGGGGCATTGCCGGGGGGCGGTGGTGGGCGATGCGCTCGCCAGCCTGCTGGCCTTTGCCGGCAATGAGGTGACGCGCGAATATTACATCAACGACGCCGGCGGGCAGGTCGATGTGCTCGCGCGCTCGGTGCACCTGCGTTACCGCGAGGCATTGGGCGAGGCGGTGACGATTCCCGAGGGCTTTTATCCGGGGGACTATCTGGTTCCGATCGGCGAGGCGCTGGCGGCAGAGCATGGCGACCGTTTCGTGGGCGCGCCCGAAAGCGAATGGCTGAAGGATTTCCGCGGAATTGCAGTGGCGGCGATGATGGATCGCATCCGCGAGGATCTGGCGGCGCTTGCCATCAGGCAGGACGTGTATTTCTCGGAGAATTCACTGGGCCCGCGAGTGCAGGAGGCCCTCGAGGTGCTCGATGCGCGCGGGCTGATCCACCAGGGCGTGCTCGAGCGGCCGAAGGGCACCAGCGGCGAGGATTGGGAGCCGCGCCCGCAGACGCTGTTCTGCTCGACCGAGTTCGGCGATGACAGCGACCGCGCGATGAAGAAGTCCGACGGCAGCTGGACCTATTTCGCCGGCGATGTGGCGTACCATTACGACAAGCTGCAGCGGGGCTATACCGCTCTCGTCAACGTGTTCGGTGCCGACCATGCCGGCTATGTGAAGCGCATGACGGCGGCGGTGGCCGCACTTTCCGAAGGCCGGGTGCCGCTCGACATCAAGGTGGTGCAGCTGGTCAAGCTGATGAAGAATGGCGAGCCGTTCAAGATGTCCAAGCGCGCCGGCAATTTCGTGACGCTGCGCGATGTGGTCGACGAGGTGGGCAAGGATGTGGTGCGCTTCATCATGCTCACCAAGCGGCCCGAGAGCCCGCTGGAGTTCGACTTTGCCAAGGCGGTGGAGCAGACGCGCGAGAATCCGGTGTTTTATGTGCAATATGCCCATGCGCGCATCGCCTCGCTGGGGCGCAAGGCGGTGGAGGCGGGGATCGACCTGCCCGAACCGGATCTGTCGCTGCTGCTGCCCGAGGAGCTGGCAGCGGTGAAGCTGGCGGCGAGCTGGCCGCGGCTGGTGGAGCAGGCAGCCGAGGCGCGTGAACCGCACCGGATTGCCTTTTACCTGGCCGATCTGGCCGCAGCGTTCCATGCGCTGTGGAACATGGGCAATGACGATCCGGCACGGCGCTTCGTGATTGCCGATGATCCGGCCACTACGGCGGCGCGGCTGGCGCTGGCGCGGGGGCTGGGCAATGTGATCCGCTCCGCACTCGGCGTGATCGGTGTCGAAGCGGCGAGCGAGCTGCACTGATGGCGCACGACGATGATGCCCCCTGGCTGGCCGAGGCCGAACCCGGAAGCCGTGGCTCTGGCCGGGGCTCAGGCCGGAGCAATGGCCGGGGCCGCGAGCAGGGCGCGTCGCGGGCGCCGCTGATGCGGCTGATCATCGTGCTGCTGGCGGTGGCGGTGGCGGCGATCATCGCGGTCTATGTCTTTACCCGCCCCGGCCAGAGCAACGGCGACGGCTATATGGAGGCTGCACAGGCGCCGCTGATCAATGCCCTTCCCGGGCCGTTCAAGGTGAAGCCCGAGGATCCGCGCGGGCTCGATGTCGAGGGCCAGGACCAGACGCTGTATGCGGCGGGCGCCGGGATCGACGATATGAGCGACATCAACCTGGGGGCCGCACCCGAGGTGCCGATGGCGCGGCCGGGCAGCGGCGAGGCCGAGCCGGCGGCCCCGCCGCCGACGGCGCGCAACCTGCTGCCGCCGGCGATGGGCGGCGATGCGGTGGCAACACCGGCGCCCGCGCCGGCAGCAGCACCGGCAGCAGCTCCGCCAGCAGCATTGGCGCCCGCGCGCGCGGCCCCTGCTCCTGTGCCGACGATCACGGCGCCGCCACCCAGGGCGGCCCCGGCGGCGGGTGGCAAGACGGTGCAGCTCGGCGCTTTTTCGAGCCGGGCGCGTGCTGAATCCGAATGGGCGCGGCTGGCGGCACGGCACGGGATGCTGGGCTTCTCGCCGCGCTATGTGCCCACCGAACGCGGCGGGCAGACGCTGTGGCGTCTGCGTGCCAGTGGCGGCGATACGGCTGCACTGTGCGCGCGGCTGGCGGGTGCGGGGGACAGTTGCACGGTGGTGAGCGAATGATGGCCGACTTATGATTCCGGCGTTCTTCGGCCTTGAAGGGCTTACCATCTCGGAGGCCGAGCGCGCGCTGTTCCGCAGTGTCGATCCTGCCGGCTATATCCTGTTCAAGCGCAACATCGACAGCCCTGAGCAGGTGCGGGCGCTGACGGCGGCGCTGACCGACATGGCGGGGCGGCGACTGCCGATCCTCATCGACCAGGAGGGCGGGCGCGTGGCGCGGTTGCGGCCGCCGCACTGGCCCGAGTTTCCGAGCGGCCAGGCCTTTGCCGATGTGTATGAGCGCGCGCCCATCACCGCGATCGAGGCGTGCAGGCTCAATGCGCTGGCGCTGGCGGCGATGCTGCGGGACCTCGGCATCACCGTCGATTGCCTGCCGCTGCTCGATGTGCGCGACCGGGAAGGCCATGACATCATCGGCGACCGCGCGCTGGGGTTCGAGCCGATGCAGGTGGCAGCACTCGGCCGCGCCACGCTCGATGGCCTGCGGCAGGGCGGGGTGTGCGGGGTGGTGAAGCATATCCCCGGCCATGGCCGTGCTGCTGCCGACAGCCATGTCGAGCTGCCGATCGTCACCGCAAGCCGTGAGGCGCTGGAGCGCGATTTCGAACCTTTCCGCCGGCTTGCCGCCGCCCCCATGGCGATGACGGCGCATGTAACCTACACCGCACTCGATCCGCACCGCTGTGCGACGCTCTCCCCGACCGTCATCGACTTCATTCGCGAGGATATCGGCTTTTCGGGGCTGCTGATGTCCGATGATCTCGGCATGCATGCGCTCGGCAATCCGCTTTCGGGGGGCCATGCCGCGGGCTCGAACGCGCTGATGGATTTCGGCGCGCGCGCCCTCGCCAGCCTGGACGCCGGCTGCGATATCGCGCTGCATTGCTCGGGCGA
Organism: Polymorphobacter multimanifer; assembly: GCF_014205635.1. GTDB lineage: Bacteria > Pseudomonadota > Alphaproteobacteria > Sphingomonadales > Sphingomonadaceae > Sandarakinorhabdus > Sandarakinorhabdus multimanifer. The sequence continues at coordinate 139,863 of NZ_JACIIV010000009.1, read as the reverse complement.
CATGGCGGAGATGCGCGCGATTGCCGAGGCGCTCGGGTCGATCGAAGCAGCGGCGGCGCGGCGGCTCGATGCGGCGATGGCCTGGGCGGGTGCGGGGGACAGCACGCCGGCGGCGGGCTGGGCCGATGCGCGCGACCAGTTGCTCGCTGCCGGCCTCGGACAGGCATGACCGAGCCGTTCGAGGACGGTCCCCCCCGCGCCGAGGCGCCGCCTTCGCTTGTATTGCAGCTCGGCAGCTGGGAGGGGCCGCTCGACCTGCTGCTGCAACTGGCGCGGACGCAAAAGGTCGATCTGGCGCAGATCTCGATCCTGGCGCTGGTCGAACAGTATCTCGCTTTCATTCGCGACGCGCGGGCGCTGAGCCTCGAGCTGGCGGCCGATTATCTGGTGATGGCGGCGTGGCTCGCCTATCTCAAATCCGCACTTCTGCTGCCCCCCGAGCCCGATGCCGATCCTGATCCTGCCGAGATGGCGTTGAAGCTGCAGTTCCAGCTGCAACGACTGGGTGCCATGCGCGATGCCGGGCAGAAGCTGCTGGCACGGCCGCAACTGGGGTGGGACAGTTTTCGCCGCGCTGCCCCCGAGGGGCTGAGCACCGAGACGCTGAGCCGCTTCGACACCAGCCTTTTCGACCTGATTTCGGCCTATGGCAACATCCAGGCCCGCGCCCAGCACGGGGTGCATGTCGTGCGGCGCCGGCCGGTGATGGCACTCGACGAGGCGATCGAACGGCTGGAGCGGCTGCTTGGCGCATCGCTCGATTGGGCCGAGCTGGTGCGCTACCTGCCGCGCGACCTTGCTGATGAAAGCTATGCGCGCTCGGTGCTCGCCTCAAGCTTCGTTGCCACGCTGGAGCTGGTGCGGCAGGGGCGGGCGGAGGTTTCGCAAGGGGCGGCATTTGCCCCGATTCTGATCCGGGGGCGGGCATGAGCGACACGGCACATGAGGCGCTGCGCGCGCTGGAGGCTGTGATCTTCGCGGCCGAGGCGCCGCTTGGTCTCGGCGAGCTGACCCGGCATGTGGGCGAGCGGGGGGATCTGCCCGAGCTGCTGCGCCAGCTGGCCGACTCCTACGCTCCGCGCGGAATCATCCTTGTCGAGCGCGGCGGGCGCTGGGCGTTCCAGACTGCACCCGACCTGGCGCACCATCTCCGCCCCACCCGCGAGGCGGTACGCAAGCTGAGCCGGGCCGCGGTGGAGACGCTGTCGGTTATCGCTTATCACGAGCCGGTCACGCGGCCGGAAATCGAGGAAATCCGTGGGGTTGCCGTCTCGCCCGGCACGCTCGACGTGCTGATGGAGGCGGGCTGGGTGCGGCCGGCGGGGCGGCGGGAAAGCCCGGGCCGACCGTTGCAATATGCCACCACGCCGGGGTTCCTGGCGCATTTCAACCTCGCCTCGCGGCGCGACCTGCCGGGGCTGGCGGACCTCAAGGCCGCCGGGCTGCTCGACCGTGAGCCACCGCGCGAGCTGCCGTTGCCGCTGGGAGGCCGGGAGGAATAGCTGCCGCCGCAGGGGCTCAATCCTGCCCCAGCGTCTCGCCCACCAGCCGCATGGCGTCCGCCGCCTCGATTTCCACCACCCAGAGATCGGGATCGCGCTGCCGCGCGCGGGACACCCAGCCTGCCACTGCCTCGCCGCGCGCCGCCTCCGACCAGGCATAACGCCCGCTCAGCGCCATCACCGGTGCCAGCAGCAGCTCCTCGCCGCCTTCGCGCACCACCACGGCGATGCTGCCTGCCTCCTGGTCGCCGCGGGCCAGAACCACGCCGAAGCCGCCGACGGCCTGCACAGTACGAAGCAGTGCCGAAACCTTGAGCCCCGCCGCCAGCCGCATCAAGCAGCCTGGTTTTCGCTCATCGCCGGGGAGTCGATCGCCGCAAACAGGGCATCGGCGCTGGGTGCGGCGCGCATTGCGGCAAGGATGCGCCGGTTGCGCAGCGCCCGGCTGATCCGTGCCAGCGCCTTCAGATGGTCCGCCCCCGCACCCTCGGGCGACAGCAGCATCACCACCAGATCGACCGGCTCGCCGTCGAGGGCGCCGTAATCGAGGGGTTTCGCCGGCCGCACGACCACGATCGTCACGGCATCAAGCCCGGCAAGCCGGGCATGCGGGATGGCCACCCCCTGGCCGAAGCCGGTGGTGCCGAGCGTCTCACGCTCGCGCACCCGCTCGAGGATGAAGCTGGCGGGAAGACCGGCAAGCGGCGCTGCTGCCTGCGCGCACGCAGCCAGCAGCGCCGACTTGTCACCGGCCTCCACACCAAGGAAGATTGCATCCCCGCGCAGCAGGTCGGCAAAATCTCCACCGCTCATCGCTTGCTCCAAAATCTGCCCGTCAGGCGCGTCTGGGTTCGACCCAACCGATGCTGCCATCGTCGCGACGATACACCATATTATGGTTTCCGGATGCAGAATTGACGAACAACAATGCGTTTGTGTTGCGCAAGTCCAGCATCATCACTGCATCGCTCACCGTGGCCTCCGGAATGTCCACGCGTGTCTCTGCAATAACAAGCGGATGGTCGCCCTCGGGTTCCGCTTCTTCGGACACGGCGGCAAAGATCTTGTAATCGGCATTGTCGAACTCGCTCATGATAGCCCGCTCGGCGGCCACCTGCGCGCCGGGACCGTGCCGGTCCTTCAGCCGGCGCATGTAGCGACGCAGCTGCTTGTCGATCCGTTCGGCCGCGCCATCGAAGGCGACATGCGCCTCGGCGCCGCGATTCGAGCCCTTCAGGATGAGGTCGGCCATCACATGCATCACGATATCGACCTGGAAATGCCCGTGTGGCGCCGGCTCCAGCGTGACGTGCGCGGTGAGTGCGCGCGGAAAATACTTGTCCACCATGGCCTGCAGCCGCTCGCGCACGTGCACGCCGAAGGCCGCGCCGGTATCAACCTGATGTCCTGAAATCCTGATGTCCATCACTCGTCTCCCAACGCAGGCACCGCCTGCGAGTTGATTGCGCCAGCGAAGTGTGCCGGCGCACTGCCCGCAGCCAATGGCTGCGGACTCGGGATATTGCGGCAAAATGCCTGGCTTGTCCCGCGTCTTGTCCCGCCGCGGACACGGCGGGACGCGGCAACATCATGCCAGCCAGAGCGGCTCCTTGAGCCCGGCCACAAAGGCCTGGTGCCGCGCCAGCTCATCATCGCTCGCCGCCGCATGGATCGCCACACGCGGGCCGGACGCACCCACCAGCGCAGGCGGCGGGGCACTGAAATCGAGCGGCACATCGGCTGCATCCGCCACAAGATCGAGCCCGATCTGGCGGCCGCCCATCAGCTCCACATACACGCGCGCCAGCAGCTCGGCATCGAGCAGCGCGCCATGCTTGACCCGGCCGGAAAGGTCGATGCCATAGCGGTTGCACAGCGCATCGAGCGTGTGCTTTGCGCCGGGATGCAGCTTGCGGCTGATCTCCAGCGTGTCGATCATCCGCGTGAGCGGCAGCGGCTGCCGCTTGGCACGCTTCAGCTCCCAGTTGATGAATTCCATGTCGAAGGCGGCGTTGTGCGCCACCAGAGGTGCATCGCCGATGAAGTCCAGAAACCCGTCGATCACCATTTCGAACACCGGCTGGCCGGTGAGGAAGTCGCTTGAAAGCCCGTGCACATTCTGGGCATCGCGCGGCATCGGCCGGCACGGATCGACATAGGTGTGGAATTGCCGCCCGGTCACCACCCGGCCGATCATCTCCAGCGCGCCGATCTCGACGATGCGGTGGCCATCCCCCGGCATGATCCCGGTGGTCTCGGTGTCGAAGACAATCTCGCGCATGGCGGGGGCATAGCGCAGGGGCGGCGGAAATAGAAGCCTGCGGCGGACAGGGGGCTTGGCCCCTGAACCCCATCCCTTGGACTAATCGCAAATACGACGCCGCTAAAGCTCGCGCACGATCCGCCGCACTGCATCCCAGGTCAGGCGGCGGCCGCGCCCGGTCTCGATCACCACATCGGCGCGGCGGCGCTTTTCGGCATCGGGCATCTGCGCCTTCAGGATCGCCTCGAACCTTGCCCGTGTCATCCCCGGCCTTGCCAGCACGCGCGCGCGCTGCACCCGCAGCGGCGCGGAGACGACCACGGTCAGATGGCAGCGCTGCCAGCCGCCTTTCTCGAACAACAGTGGCACATCGAGCACCACCGCCTGCTTGAGCCGGTGCGCGCCCAGAAACGACGATTGCACTTCGGCCACCAGCGGATGCAAAATCCCCTCCAGCCGCCGCAACGCCAGATGGTCGCCAAACACCGCCGCTCCCAGCCGCTCGCGGTGCAGCCCGGCTTCGTGGGTGGTGCCGGGAAACGCCGCCTCGATCGCCGCCAGCGCGCGGCCGCCAGGTCCCTGCACGCGCCGCACCTCGGCATCGGCATCGAAGACCGGCACCCCGAGCTTGCGGAACATCGCCGCCACGGTGCTCTTGCCCATGCCGATGGAGCCGGTCAGCCCGATGATCTTCATGCCGTGAGCAGCGCCCGCAGTTCGGCATCGTGCATGCGCGGCGCGGCCACGCCATAAATGGTTTCGAACGCCCGCGCCGCCTGACCTATGAGCATTTCAAGCCCGTCGATCACCGACAGCCCGTGCGCCCGCGCCGCCGCCAGCAGTGGTGTTTCGAGTGGCGCATAGACCGCGTCGAAGACGATCCCGTCGGACGCCATGCCCCCCAGGTCGATCGCCAGCGGCGGCTGCCCCATCATTCCCGCTGTCGTCGCATTGAACAGCAGCGCCGCCTCCTTGAAGCGCGCGTCCATCGGCAGGACGTCGCCGGGGATGCCGAGCGACTCCAGCATCGCAGCACCCTTGGCCGGGTCGCGCGCGAGCAGGACGATCTGCCCTGCCTGCAGCCGCCGCATCGCTACCACCGCGGCCCGCGCCGCACCGCCGGCGCCCGCGATCACGACCCGGCGCCCCGCCAGCGCGATCCCCGCCAGCGGTGCCAGAATGCCGTCGATATCGGTGTTCGACCCTGCAAGGCCATCGGCCAGCGCGGTGACAAGGTTGACGGCACCGACGGCTTTTGCCGAGTCGTCGAGCGTTGCCAGATGAGCCATCACTGCCACCTTGTACGGCACGGTCACGTTCACGCCGCGAATGCCCAGAGCCGACATCGCGCCCAGTGCTGCACCCAGTGCTTCGGGGGCCACCGGGAAGCGGCTGTATTCGCCGTCGATGCCGGTCCTTGCCAGCCAGAAGCGATGGATGATCGGCGACCTGGAGTGCGCCACCGGCCAGCCGATGACGCCAGCCACGACAGGTCGGATCATTGCCGGGAACCCGCGATCACGTCGGCCGTCGCCGTTCGAGCGCGCGGGCAACCGCCAGGACCAGCTCATCGCCTGAAAACGGCTTGAACAGCCAGCCGAGCGGCTGCGCGGCATTGCCCCGTCCGCGCGTGACCGCATCGGAATGGGCGCTGGCAAACACGACGCGCAGGCCATGCGGAAGCAGCGCCAGGGCAGCGTCGATCCCGTCCATCTTCCCGGCCAGCCTGATGTCCATCAGGATCAGATCGGGCTTTTCCGAAATCGCCCGCGCCAGGGCGGCCTCGCCGGTCGATTCCACGCCGATCACGTCATATCCTGCATCGCCAAGCGAAGCCTCGGTCGACAGCGCGACGAAATACTCATCCTCGACAATCAGGATTCGGCCGCTGATGCCCGTTGTGGCCGCTATGCCCTTCTGCGCCCCGGACCGCGGCGGCGACCCTGGAATGCCGGGCACGTTGAAGTGCTGCGATGGCAGCGGCATCGGGGCATTCATTGAACTGGGGCATTCATCGATCGGCAGCCTTCTCAATCTTCCTGCGCGTGCGAAATACGCACCACGCAGCGCGCGCCGGCATCGGCTTCGATCGCCAATGAGCCGCCCAGCTGCCGCAGCAGCCCGCGCACCAGTCCCAATCCCGATGCACGCTTGCGGCCGCCCCCGGCGGACGACGCGGCGCCGAAGCCCGGCCCGTTGTCGCCGACGCGCAGCTCCAGCATGCCGCCCGTCACCTTGAGGGTCACGGTGATTTTCTGTGTCCCCCTCGCCGGCATGCCATATTTCACGGCATTGGTCAGCAACTCGTTCAGGATGAGGGCGAGTGATGGCGCTTTGCCGATCGGCAACTGCAGCGGCTCGACATCGGTCTCCACCACAAGCGGGTCTGCGGCCAAGCTGCTGGCGGCGCGCGCCAGCGTTTCGACAAAGGCGACCAAGTCGATGCTGTTGAAATTGTTCGAGGCGTAGAGCAGTTGCTGCACCGCTCCGATCGCTGCAAATCGCGAGGCGGTGTCGCCGAGGATCGCCCGGGCCTCCTCGCTTTCGGCCTCACGCTCGGCACCGCTGAGGATTCCCGACAACATCTGCATGTTGTTGTTCACCCGGTGCTGCAGCTCGCGGAGAAGCAGCTCGCGCTCGCTGATCGACTCGCGCAGGATGGCTTCGGTGCGCTGCCGGGCCCGGACTTCGTCGCGCAACGCCTCGAGATTGCGCGTCAGCAGCGCGAACTGGGCGTCGTCCGACCGGCTCAGCCGCAACAGCACCGCGCGCCCTGCCCCGTTCCCGATCACCCCGTCCCCGATCACATTGCCCCGGCACTGGTATTTGCCTTCGCTGCGCAGCGTGATGGTGCCGACGAGCGGCTGCCGCGATCCCCGACAGCGATCGACATAGGTCGCCAGCCCGCCAGGCTCCCCATCATGCAGTGCAAACACCGGGGTGCCGGCCAGACCAGGCCCCAGCAGCACGCTTGCCGCGCGGTTGGCATGGAGGATGGTTCCGTCCTCCGCCAGCAGCAGCGCCACTTCGGAAAGCCCTTCGAGCACTGCCGCAGCCTGAATGTTCAGCGGCCCCGTCAACGGCGGACATACTCGCGCGCGGTCACCGGCACGGCTTCGCTCGGCCGCAGGTAAACCGTGACGCGGCAGCCGGCATGGCCCTGCGCGATGGTCTCCTCCAGATCGACCGCAGCATAACCCAGGTTCTGCGCAGTGACATGGCCGAACACGTTCGATGTCATCATGCACAGCGACGGCCGATCGCGCACCATCTCGCCGAACGGGCAGACGCGATTGCCGAGGACGATCCGGTCCTCGGTCTCGTCGATGATGAAGAAATCCCCCTGGATCCGCCGCTTCAGGTCGACCAGCACGTCGGCCACCTGCGTCCGCGACAGCCTGTCCACGGCAAAGGCCTGCCGGTAATCGGCATCGATATGCTCGCCGATCGCAGTTCCGACCACACTGATATAGCCCGACGCCTCCTTGACCCCGACGACCTCCTCGAGGGTGCCGGCCAGCTCTCGGATCAGCAACCGCACAAAGCCATCGCGTTCGAGCGGCACATCGAGCTGCGCAGCATTCGCAGGAAGATCAACTGAGGCCATGACGGCACTCCATCGCAAAACAAACATTCACTTGTCTGGCGCTTATGGAACATGCGGCGCCGCCGAGAAAGGCTGTTTCGGACAAAATGTCGCAGCGTGGGCGCCATGTGCGCCACGTTGCCGACCCGGCCTCACCGTGGTCGCGCACGCGCCTCGGCAAAGGCCCGGGCAAAACCATCCTCGTCCATGCCGCCGACCACCAGGATGGTGCCGATCACAAACGCCGGCGTTCCGGGCAGGCTCAGTGCAAAGGCATCCTGGCTGGTGCGCGCGATCAGCTGGTCAATCGGCTGTGCAAGACGGTCAAGATCGGCAAGCAGCCGCGCCCAGTCGCCGCCGCTCGCTTCCACCACGGCCTGCAGCACCGCATCGTCGAGCTGCCGCCGCTCGGCCATCAGCCGCCGATGGACCTGGGGGTAGACGCCCTGCGCCGCCGACGCCAGCGCCACGCGTGCAGCGCGCTCGGAACGCGGTCCGAAGATCGGCCATTCCCGGTAGATCAGCCGCACCCGGCCATCGTCCGCCACCGCCGCCGCCATCGCCGGTGCGGCCACCTTGCACGCCGCGCACTGGTAATCGGTGAACACCACCATCGTCAGATCGGCGCCGCGCACCTCGGTCCGCGGCGAAAGCCGATCCTGCAGCAGCCGCTGCGCGGTCAGGTTGGTGCCGACATCACGGCCGATCGGTGCTGCACGCTGAAAGACCTTTGCAGCCCCCCAGCCAACCACCACCACCGCGCCCAGTTGCAGAAGCTGCCGCCGCGAAACCGCCTGGGCCATCAGCGCGGTCCCCGCAAACGCGGTCCGGGGTCGCCGGCCCCAGCCGCCGGAGGCCAGCTCACGTCCCCACAACCCCCCGCTCGCGCAGCCACCCCAGCAGTGCCAGCAGCGGCAGGCCGCGGATGACGAACTGGTCCCCGTCGATCCGCGTGAAAAGCTGGGCGCCGAGCCCTTCGATCCGGTAGCAGCCGACACAGCCGAGCACCGCCTCGCCCTCGCGGTCGAGATAGTCGGCGATGAAGGCATCCGACAGCGGCCGCATCATCAGCCGCGCCACCCCGCCGGCGCGCCACACCGGCTTGCCGCCCTGCGCCACCACCGCCGCCGACACCAGCCGGTGCGTTGTGCCGGCAAGCTGGCGCAGCTGCACCTCGGCACGGGCGCGCGTCTCGGGCTTGGCGAGGAGCTCGCCATCGGCGGTAACCGCGATCGAATCCGCGCCCAGCACCAGCGCATCGGGGTGCGCGCGAGAGATCTTCACCGCCTTGAGCTCGGCCAAAGCATCGGCGATTTTCTCCGCAGGGGCGCCGACGAGGGCGGCGGTGACCCCCTCCTCATCGACATGCGCGGGAATCGCGTCGTGCGCCACGCCGGCGGCTGCCAGCATCGAGCGACGCGCCGCACTCTGGCTGGCGAGGATGATCATGCAGCCCGCATTGCAGCCGGTTCCATCACACCGGGTCGCCTGCCCGGTCGGCGCGCGCCTGCACCAGGTTGATGATCGCCGCTGCCGTCTCCTCGATCGAGCGACGTGTCACATCGATCACCGGAATGTCGTTGTCGGCGAACAGCCGGCGCGCGAACGCCGTCTCGGCGTCGATCTGCTCGAGGTCCACATAGGCGGTGTCGGGCATCTGCCCCAGGCTCAGCAGCCGGTTGCGCCGCACCGCCAGCAACCGCTCGGAGGCCGCGGTCAGCCCCACCACCAGCGGGTTCTGCAGCTTGAACAGCGAGGCGGGGGGCGGCGATTGCGGCACCAGCGGGATGTTCGCGGTCTTGTAGCCGCGGTTGGCGAGATAGATGGCCGTCGGCGTCTTCGAGGTGCGCGACACGCCGGCGAGCACGATCTCGGCCTCCTCCCAATTGTCATGGCCGGCACCATCATCGTGCACCATCGTGTAGTTGATCGCGTCGACGCGCTTGAAATAGGCGGCGTCCATCACGTGCTGGCGGCCCGGCCGGCTCGTCGCCACCTGCCCGAGAAGGCCCGAAAGCGCGGTCACGGTCGGATCGAGGGGGCTCACCATCGGCAGCCCCAGGTTGACGCATCTACTCTCCAGCCGATCCCGCACCCGGCCATCGACGAGGGTGTGGATGACCAGCCCCGGCCGCTTGACGATTTCCTCCATCACCCGGTCGAGATGCCCTTCGGATCGCACCATCGGCCAGAAGTGCTTCACCGCGTCCACGCCCTCGAATCGGGCAAGGCCGGCCTTGGCGATGATTTCGAGCGTCTCGCCGGTGGAATCGCTCACCAGATGAAGGTGCAAGCGGGTCTGGCCAACGCTCATGTCGAAATATCCCCGGAACAAGCCTGTGAATAACCCGTGGAGCCGCCCGGTCAAGGCCGGCGGAATCGCGTCCATGCCCAGGAACCATCGGGTTCGCCGCCCCCGCTCCGCCCATCGAGTCCCATGGGGAAGACTCCACAGGGGGGGCTGTGGATAACGGGGACAAGTCGCGCGACTCGCGATTTCATGCCGCATTGGCATTTGGCCGGTTGTGGATGGAATCCGGCACAGCGACTTATCCCGATGTTCCCCACCCCCAACAACCACAACAGTTTTTTTAAAGAATCTTGATTGTTGCTGACTCTTGACCGTGCGTGCGCGCGCCGCAATGAAAGCCCTCATGAACGCCCTCCCCACCGACCCGCCCCTTCTCGCCGTCCTGAAGGGCGAACACCGCGATCCGCCGCCGGTGTGGCTGATGCGCCAGGCCGGCCGCTACCTCCCCGAATATCGCGCGCTGCGTGCCGAAAAGGGTGGCTTTCTCGAGCTGGTCTATGATCCCGACGCCGCTTGCGAGGTCACCGTCCAGCCCCTCCGCCGCTTCCACATGGACGGCGCGATCCTGTTCTCGGACATCCTGATCGTGCCGCACGGGATGGGCCAGGGCCTGACCTTCGGCCCCGGCGAAGGTCCGCAGCTGACCCCGCCGCTCCAGACCGCCGACTGGGAATCTCTCACCCCCGCCCCCGGCTATTTTGCGAGGATCTACGAGACCGTCGCCAAGGTCCGCGCGGCGATCGACCCTTCGATCACCATGCTCGGCTTTGCCGGGGCGCCGTGGACGATCGCTACCTACATGGTGAACGGCCATGGCTCGAAGGACCAGGCCGAGACCCGTGCGCTCGCCTATGCCGACCCGGCCGCCTTCCAGTCGCTGATCGATGCCATCGTGCGCAGCACGGTCGACTATCTTTCGGGCCAGATCGACGCGGGCGCGCAGGCGGTGCAGCTGTTCGACAGCTGGGCGGGCTCGCTCAGCCCGACGCAGTTCGAGCGCTGGGTGATCGCGCCGACCGCCAGCATCACCAGCCAGCTGATGGCGCGCCATCCCGATACGCCGATCATCGGTTTTCCCAAGGGGGCGGGTGCCAAGCTTGCCGCCTATGCCGCCGAAACCGGGGTCGATGCCGTCGGCCTCGACGAGACGCTCGATCCCGCCTGGGCCGATGCCGTGCTGCCCCCCGGCATGCCGGTGCAAGGCAATCTCGATCCGCTTGCCCTTTTGACCGGCGGTGAAGCGCTGACACAAGCCGTTGCCCGTGTGCGCGCCGCCTTCGACAGCCGTCCGCACATCTTCAACCTCGGCCACGGCATCATCAAGGAAACCCCGATCGCCCATGTCGAGGCGCTGATGGACCTGGTGCGGAAGCCCTTTCGATGACCGGCTGGCTCGGCAGCGCCTATCCCTATGTGAAGTCGCTCCATGTCATCTTCGTCATCTTCTGGATGGCGGGGCTGTTCATGCTGCCGCGCTTCCTCGTCTACTGGATGGCCGCGGCGTCCGATGCCGAGAACAGCCTCTGGGCCGAACGCTGCCGGCGGCTGCGCCGCATCATCCTCACGCCGGGACTCATCATCAGCTGGGCCGCGGGCCTCAGCCTCGCCTTCCACCTCGGCTTTGCAGGCAATGGCTGGCTCCACGCCAAGCTCGCCATCGTGCTCGGCCTCTCGGGCTTCCATGGCTGGGCCACCGCCACCACGAAGAAATTCGGGCGCGGCGAGCGGCCATATGCCGAGAAGACGCTGCGGCTGGCCAATGAGATTCCGTCGCTGGCCACGATTGGCGCGGTGCTGCTGGTGATCGTCAAGCCGTTCTGATCAAAGGGAAAAGCGGCCTCCGGCGGCTGGGGGCTCGGGCCCCAGACCCCGATAGGTGGCCTGTGCAATATCCGGACGGCCAAGTGTGTGCGATGGCCCACGAATGGGGTCTGGGGCCCGAGCCCCCAGCCGCCGGAGGCCCCTTGTTCACCCCTTCTTGCGCCCGGCCTTTTCGTCCAGCCCCGACAGGCCTTCGCGGCGCACCAGTTCGGCGCGCACATCGTCGAGCGACAGGCCCGCATCGGCGAGCAGGACGCAGAGGTGGAACATCAGGTCGGCGGATTCGCTCACGATCTCGTCGCGGTCGGCGCGCATTGCTGCGATGACGGTTTCCACGGCTTCTTCGCCGAGCTTCTGGGCGATCTTGGCGCGGCCGCGCGCGGTCAGCTTGGCAGTGTAGCTCGTCGCCGGATCGCCGTGGCGGTTGAGGCGGATTCGCGCTTCGAGGCGATCGAGCACATCGGGGGGGGGATCGTCGCTCATGTCGGCCTCCGCACATGCACCCCGGCGGCGATGAGCGCCTGCCGGGCCTGGTCGATCGACGCTTCGCCGAAATGGAAGATCGAGGCGGCGAGTACGGCGCTGGCATGGCCTTCGACCACGCCGGCCACCAGATCGTCGAGCCCGCCGACGCCGCCGCTGGCGATGACGGGCACCGGCACGGCATCGGCAATGCGGCGGGTGAGTGCCAGGTCATAGCCGCTGCGTGTGCCATCGCGGTCCATCGAGGTGAGCAGGATCTCGCCGGCGCCGAGCCGTGCGGCTTCCACGGCATAGGCCACTGCATCGATGCCGGTGCCGCGGCGCCCGCCATGGGTGAAGACCTCCCAGCCATCGCCAACGCGCTTGGCATCGACTGCAACGACGACGCATTGCTCGCCGAAGCGCCCGGCGAGCTCGCCGATGAGTGCCGGGCGCGCAACGGCGGCGGAGTTGACCGCCACCTTGTCGGCGCCCGCCAGCAGGAGGGCGCGGGCATCGGCGACCGAGCGCACCCCGCCGCCGACCGTGAGCGGCATGAAGCACTGGTCCGCCACTGCTTCGACCATGTGCAGCAGCGTGCCGCGGCCTTCATGGCTGGCGCTGATATCGAGGAAGCACAGTTCGTCGGCGCCGGCGGCATCATAGGCGCGCGCTGCCTCCACCGGATCCCCGGCATCGCGCAGCGAAACGAAGTTGACGCCCTTCACCACCCGTCCGTCCGCCACATCGAGGCAGGGGATGATCCGGGTCGCCACACTCATGGTTTCGGGCTCATGCCGCGAGCGCCAGCGCTTCGGCGAGGTCGATGCGCCCGTCGTAGATCGCACGGCCGGTGATGACGCCCTCGATGCCGGGCCGGCCCTTGAGTGCTTCGATGTCCGCCAGCCCCGCCAGCCCGCCGCTGGCGATGACCGGGATCGCCACCGCCGCCGCCAGGGCTGCGGTGGCCTCGACGTTGACGCCCTTGAGCAGCCCGTCGCGCCCGACATCGGTGAACAACAGGGCTGCCACCCCGGCATCCTCGAACCGCCGCCCGAGATCTTCGACCGACACGCTGGACTTCTCCGCCCAGCCGCGCACCGCCACCATGCCGCCCCGCGCATCGACTGCAACCACCACCCCGCCGGGGTGCTCGGCGGCGAGCTCGCGCACCAGCACCGGGTTTTCGAGTGCCGCCGTCCCCATCACCACGCGCCACACGCCGGCCTCGAGCCAGGCTTCGGCCTGGGCGCGGCTGCGGATGCCGCCGCCGACCTGGACCCGGCCGGGAAAGGCCGCCAGGATCGCGCGCACTGCCGCCCCGTTGCAGCTTTCGCCGGCAAAGGCGCCATCGAGATCGACGACATGCAGCACTGTGGCGCCGGCCTCGGCGAAGCGTGCGGCTTGCGCAGCGGGATCATCGCCATAGACCGTTGCCCGGTCCATGTCGCCTTCTGCCAGCCGCACAACCTGGCCAAGCTTGAGGTCGATTGCCGGATAGATCGTCAGTGCCATCGGCCATCCTCGAGCCAGTTCTTCAGAAAGCCCAGCCCATAGGCCTGGCTCTTTTCGGGGTGGAATTGCACCCCGGTCAGGTTCGCGCGGCCGACGATGGCGGCAAAGGGCGTGCCATGTGTTGCCGTGGCGCGCACATCGCTGCCGCTCGCCACCTCGAAGACATAGCTGTGCACGAAATAGGCCTCGCCCTGGGGCAGGCCGCTGCCATCGCTCGGCAGAACGCGGTTCCAGCCCATGTGCGGCACCTTGAGGCTGGTATCTGCGGGCGCCATTCGCACGACCCGGCCCTCGATCCAGCCGAGCCCGCGGTGCACGCCATGCTCATGGCCCTCGCTGGCGAGCAGCTGCATGCCGACACAGATGCCGAGGAACGGCCGCCGCCGCTCGATGACCGCCTCGTGAAGGGCTGCTTCCAGCCCATCGACGCTGCGCAGTGCCTCGATGCACTGGCCGAACGCGCCCACGCCGGGCAGCACGATGCGATCGGCGGCCAGGATCTCCGCCGCGGACGCGGTCACCGTCACCTGTGCCCCTACCGCTTCCAGCGCCCGGGCTGCGGAGCGGAGGTTGCCGGCGCCGTAATCGATGAGTGCGACGCGCTCGGGCGCGCTCTCAGCCGCCATGGCTGCCGTCGAGGTCCATGCCGCCTGTCGCCGTGCCGCCGAGCGATCCCTTGGTGGAGGGCACCGCATCGGCCTTGCGCGGATCGATCGCCACCGCCGTCCGCAGCGCGCGCGCGACGCCCTTGAAGCAGCTTTCGGCGATATGGTGATTGTTCACCCCGTAGAGCGTCTCGATATGCAGCGTCAGCCCCGCAGAGCCGGCGAGTGCCGCGAAAAACTCCTTCACCATCTCGGTGTCGAGGTCGCCGAGCTTGGGCTGGGTGAAGCCCGAGCGCCATACCAGATAGGGGCGGCCGGAAATGTCGAGCGCCACGCGGGTGAGCGTCTCGTCCATCGGCACCAGCGCATCGCCATAGCGGGTGATTCCGCGACGATCGCCCAGCGCCTTGCCGATCGCCTCGCCGAGCGCGATGCCTGTATCCTCGGTGGTGTGGTGGCCATCGATGTGCAGGTCGCCCACCGTCTTCACGTGGAGGTCGATCAGCGAGTGCCGGCTCAGCTGCTCGAGCATGTGATCGAGAAAGCCGATGCCGGTCGACACCTGATAATCGCCGCTGCCGTCGAGGTTGACGGTCACCTCGACCGAAGTTTCCTTGGTGGCGCGGCTGATGGTGGCGATGCGGGAGGCGGGGCTGGGGCTCATGGCATCGCGCGGTAGAGCAAGCGCGACTTTCGGGCAAGCCGCTGCCCCTGTCTCACCTTTTTGTCTCACCGGCCCGTCATCACGAACTTCTCGGGGTATTTTCCCTTGGCATCGGCATAGGCCGCCTGGATGATCGGCAGGTCCTGCGCATAGTCGCCGCTCGGCCACAGCGTGATCTTCAGCGTCACCGTCCGTGTCGCATAGTCCATGACCGCCGTGGTGATGGGCACGCCGGCTCCCACCGCGATATGATAAAAGCCCGATTTCCACTTTTCCACGAGGTCGCGCGTGCCTTCGGGCGGGACCGCCAGGATGAGATCATCGGCCGCGGCAAAGGCGTTGATGCTGGCCTGCACCACATCGTTCGCCTTGCTGCGGTCGATCGGGATGCACCCGCTCCAGCGCACGGCCCAGCCGAACGGCCCCTGCGTCAGGCTCTTCTTGCCCATGTAGCGCAGCCGCGCCCGCCAGGCGCCGGCGGCGGCCACCATCCAGATGCCATCCCAGTTGGAGGTGTGCGGGGCGGCGGTGATGACGACCTTGGCATCCGACGGCCAGTCGCACGCAATCTTCCATCCGCCGGCCAGGAGAAATCCCCGGCACAGCCAGTGCCAGATCTCCATGCCGAGGCTGCCACGGGGCCGCGGCCGCGCGCTCGTTGCATCGTTGACGATCAGCGTGCCGGGAGGTGCCATGGCGTCCCGCTAGCAGAGCCCGCCGTCCCGCCCAAGCTGCCAAAATTGCCGCAAGCCTTTTGCAAGGCCCGCCAAAGCCCTACATGGACCCCAAGAACAAGAAAGTACCCTCGCATGTCCGAAGAATTCACCTGGCACGGCACCACCATCGTCTCGGTGCGCAAGAACGGCCAGGTCACCATCGCCGGTGATGGCCAGGTGACCATGGGCCAGACGATCATGAAGCCCAACGCCCGCAAGGTCCGCCGCCTCGGCCATGATGGCCGGGTGATCGGCGGCTTCGCCGGCGCCACCGCCGATGCCTTCACGCTGTTCGAGCGCCTGGAATCCAAGCTCGAGCGCTTCCCCGGCCAGCTCACCCGCGCCGCCGTCGAGCTGGCGAAGGACTGGCGGACCGATCGCTACCTCCGCCGCCTCGAAGCGATGATGATCGTCGCCGATGCCGATGTCACTCTCGTGCTCACCGGCACAGGCGATGTTCTTGAGCCGCACGGCGGCATCGCCGCAATCGGCTCAGGCGGCAATTATGCCCTCGCCGCTGCCCGCGCGCTGGCGGACAGTCCGCACAGCGCCGAAGCCGTGGCGCGCCGTTCGATGGCGATTGCCGCCGAGCTTTGCATCTACACCAACGACCAGCTCACCGTGGAGACGATTGCCGCCTCGACCGGCGAGAACCAGTCCGACCACTCGGGCGGAGACCTTTGATGATCCACGCCACCCCGCTCACGTCTGCCGAAAAGGGCCTGACCCCCGCCGAGATCGTCGCCGCGCTCGATCGCCATATCGTCGGCCAGGCCGATGCCAAGCGCGCCGTGGCGGTCGCCATGCGCAACCGCTGGCGCCGCCAGCAGCTGAGCGATGACCTGCGCGACGAGGTGACGCCGAAGAACATCCTGATGATCGGGCCCACCGGCTGCGGCAAGACCGAGATCAGCCGGCGGCTGGCCAAGCTCACCGGAGCACCGTTCCTCAAGATCGAAGCGACCAAGTTCACCGAGGTCGGCTATGTCGGCCGCGACGTCGATTCGATCATCCGCGATCTCGTCGAGGAATCGATCCGACTCGTCCGCGATGCTCGCCGCAGCACGGTGCGCGACGCCGCCGAAGCCGCTGCCATGGCACGCCTGCTCGATGCGCTGGTCGGCAAGGATGCCTCCGAAGCCACCCGCCTCGCCTTCCGCCAGCGCTTTGAATCGGGCGACATGAAGGACCGCGAGGTCGAGCTCGAACTCGCCGACGCCGGCCCGCAGTTCGAAATGCCGGGCGCTCCGGGACAGGTCGGCATGATCAATCTCTCCGAGATGTTCGGCAAGGCGATGGGCGGCCGCACCAAGCGCCGCAAGCTGCCCGTCGAAGCCGCCTTCGAAGCGCTGCTGGCGGAGGAATCGGACAAGCGCCTCGATGACGAAGAGATCACCCGCGAAGCCGTCCGCAACGCCGAGGCCAATGGCATCGTCTTCCTCGACGAGATCGACAAGATCGCGGTGTCCGACGTTCGCGGCGGCTCGGTCAGCCGCGAGGGCGTGCAGCGCGACCTGCTGCCGCTCATCGAGGGCACCACGGTCGCCACCAAGCATGGGCCGGTGAAGACCGATCACATCCTCTTCATCGCCTCGGGCGCCTTCCATGTCGCGAGCCCGTCGGATCTCCTTCCCGAGTTGCAGGGAAGGCTGCCCATCCGCGTTGAGCTCAAGGGCCTGACCTATGAGGATTTCCGCCGCATCCTCACCGACACCGAAGCTTCGCTCATCCGCCAATATACAGCGCTTCTCGGCACCGAGGGCGTTAACATCCATTTCACCGCGGACGGGATCAATGCCATCGCCCGCACTGCCGAACAGGTGAATGCCGCTGTCGAGAACATCGGCGCCCGCCGCTTGCAGACGATCATGGAGAAGCTGCTGGAATCGCTGTCCTTCGAGGCGAGCGACCGCGCCGGCGAGACGGTGACGGTCGATGCCGCCATGGTCGAGGACCAGCTCGGTGCGATCGCTCGCAACACCGACCTGTCGAAGTTCATTCTCTGACGCCGCGGGGGGCGGCCAACCCCCCCGCGCAGCCTCTTCCCTTTCCGTCGCATTTGCGTCATCCAGACGCGCATGCGCACCTTTCTCGCCACCTTCGCCACCTTCGCCCTCGGCAATCTCGCGCTGGCCGCCGTGCCCGTGGCAGCCGCAGATGTGCCCACCGGGCGCCTGCCAGCCGGGGTCAAGCCGCTGGCCTATGATCTGAGTTTCGTCATCGATCCCGCCAAGGAGCGGTTCAGCGGCGAGACGAAGATCGAAATCGAGGCGGCTGCTCCCACCAGCACCATCTATCTGCACGGGCAGGATCTCGCGGTGACCACCGCCACCGTCACCGTTGGGCGCAAGGTCATCCAGGCGCGCTATGCCGAGGTCGACCCGTCGGGCGTCGCCGCGCTCACGCTGGCCTCGCCGCTGCCGGCCGGCAAGGCGCGGATCACCATTCGCTACACGGCGGCCTTCCGTTCCGGTGCCGAGGGCATCTTCCGCGCCAAGGTGGGCAATGACTGGTACGCGTGGACGCAGATGGAGCCGCTCGATGCCAGGCGCGCCTTCCCCGGCTTCGACGAACCCGGCTTCAAGACGCCCTTCACCACCAGCATCACCGTCCCCAGGGCGGTGAAGGCCTTTGCCAACACGCCCGAAACTTCGGTCACCACGCGCGGCGCGATGCAGACGCACAGCTTCGCTGCCTCCAAGCCACTGCCCACCTATCTGGTGGCGCTCGGCGTCGGCCCATTCGATGTGCGCGGCACCACGATCCCCGCCAATGCGGTGCGCAAGGAACCGCTGGAGTTCCGCGTCATCGCCACCAAGGGCCAGGCCAGCCGCATGGACGTGACGCTGGAGGAAACGCCCAAGCTCCTCGCCGGGCTCGAGGACTATTTCGGCATTCCCTATCCGTATGAAAAGCTGGATTTCATCGCGTCACCGATCATGGGCGGGGCGATGGAGAACGCCGGGCTGATCGTTTATGGCGACACGCTGATCCTGATGGACCGCGGCGCTCCCTTCGGCCAGCTGCGCGGCTTCTCCGAAGTCGTGGCACATGAGCTGGCCCACCAATGGTTCGGCGATCTCGTCACGCCGGTATGGTGGACCGACATCTGGCTCAACGAGAGCTTTGCGGAGTGGATGGGCAAGAAGATTGCCCATCAGTGGCGGCCGGACCTCGGCATTGCTGCCCAGGAGCTTGGCGAAGCGTTTGGTGCGATGGACCTCGACAGCCTCGGCCGTGGCCGCCCGATCCGCCAGGAGATCACCGAGAATTCGCAGGTGGCGAGCGCCTTCGATGGGATCACCTATCAGAAGGGCGCGCAGGTCGTCTCGATGTTCGAAAATTTCGTCGGCGCCGAGGCCTTCCAGAAGGGCGTGCGCCTCCATTTGAACCGCTATGCCTTTGGCAATGCCAGCGCCGAGCAGTTCTTCGCTTCGGTCGCCGAAGCCGCGAATGATACGCGTGTCATTCCGGCACTCAACAGCTTCCTCACCCAGACCGGCGTGCCGCTGCTCGGCGTCGAGGATGGCACGCAGGCGATCAGGCTGAGCCAGCAGCGCTATCTGCCGCTGGGCGTCACCCCGCCTGAAACGCCGCAGACCTGGCAGATCCCCTATTGCTTCGCGCGCGGCGAAGGCCGGCGCTGCGATCTTCTGAGCACCGCCAGCGCCACCGTCCCGGCCCTTATCGGCACCGAAGCGGCCCTTGTGCCCAATGCCGGCGGCAACGGCTATTTTCGCTACACGCTCGATGCCGCCGGCTGGGACCGGATGATCGCTGCCGCCCCGACGCTGCCGGCGCGTGATGCGATGGCGCTCGCCGACAGCCTCTGGGCCGATTTTGCTGCCGGCGGCGCGCCCTTTGCCACCATCGTCAAGGCGGCCGAAGCCCTTGCGAGGCACCCCGAACGCCTCGCCGCCGCCAACCTTGGTGGGCGGCTCGCCGGAGTCGGCAACCGCATGATCGCGCCAGCCCAGCAGCCCGCCTATCGGGCGCTGATGGCGCGCCTCTATGGCCCTGCCTTTGCCCCGCTCGGTTTCGACCCTGCTCCCGGCGCGCACGCATCCGAGCCCGCCGAGCGCCAGTCGCTGCGCCAGGCATTGCTGCCGCTGGTTGCCAATGAAGCCGCCGATCCCGCGCTCCGCGCCAGGCTCGCCACTGCCGGTCGCGCCGTGATCGCCGGGGACATGAAGGCCGTCGATCCCACCTTCCGCGGCCTGGCGCTCGTCGCCGCAGTGCAGGAGGGCGGCCCCACCGCCCAGGCGGCGCTCTCCAGGGCGTTGCTTGCCTCGCAGGACCCGCTGTTCCGCTCGCAGGCGGCCGGTGCCATCGGTGCCGTCGCCAGCGAAGAACAGGCGACCAAGGCGCTCGAGCTTGCGTTTGCCGATGGCATGCAGGCGCTGGAAACCACCGGCCTTGTCGGCAGCGTTGCCCGCTCGCCCGCCGGCCGCATCGCCGCCACGCGCTTTGCCGAAGCCAATTTCACCCGCGTGCTGGCGAGCTACCCCGGCTTTTCGAAGCGCGGCATCATCAACCTGTTCAGCGGCTTCTGCACCAACGCCGATGCCGACCGGGTGGAAACCCTGCTGCGCCCGCGGCTGCCCGAACTGGGCGGCGGCGAACTCGAACTCGGCCAGGCGGTTGCCGGCATTCGCCGCTGCGCAGCCCTGACCGAAGCCAAGGGGAGCGAGATTGCGGCAGCGCTGCGCTGACGCCTTTCGTTCTTTTAATGTTCTGCTAGTATGGCGCCATGGAAAGTGGCGATGTCAGGCGGGGTGTGTTCAGGTGGCTGGTGCGTGCCGGGGTCATGCCGCTCGCCGAGGTGAGCCTGGGCTGTGGCCGGCGGGCCGATGTTCTGGGGGCGGATACGGCCGGGCGGCTGACGCTTGTCGAGATCAAGGTGTCGCTGGCGGATCTGCGCGGTGACCGGAAATGGCCCGATTATCTCGACTGGTGCGATCGCTTTTTCTGGGCGGTGCCTGAGCCGCTGGCGGCGGCGGTGGTGGGGGAAGCCTTTGCCCCCGAACGGACCGGTGTGCTGGTGGCCGACCGCTATGACGCCGCACTGATTCGCGACGCGCCATGGCTGCCGCTGAGTGCTGCGCGGCGAAAGGCGGAAACGCTGCGCTTTGCCCGGGCCGCCGCGTGCCGACTGGCAGTGGCGAGCGACCCGGAGATGATGGCGTTTGCAGACGCCTAGCTCGTTGTTGTCGCGTGTTTTTTTGTCGGAAAACCGGTGACCGGTTTTCCGAAACCCCCTTTAGACGCTGGTATCGAGCGGGGGCACGCGGAGCACCTGCCCGGGATAGATCTTGTCGGGGTGGCTGAGCATCGGCCGGTTGGCTTCGAAAATCTTCGGATAGAGATTCGCGTTGCCGTAGAGGCGCTTGGCGATGGCCGAGAGCGTGTCCCCCTTGGCAACGGGGTAGAAGACCACGGCTTCCTCGTCGGCATCGGCGTCTTGTGCCGCTGTGGGTGCCGGAGTTGGGGAAGGAGTGGTGGCAGAAGCGGCGGCCTTCGGGGTGATGCTGGAGAGCGGCACGCGCATCTTGTTGTCGACCTTGATGATGCCTTCGTTGTTGCCGATGGCCATCACGATCTTCGATGCCTCGGCGCGGTTGGCGGCGAGGCCGGTGACAGTGGCGATTCCATCATCGATCTTGATGTCGAGGTTCTGCACGTCGAGCCCGAGTTTTTCGACCTGACCCTTGATCTTGTCGGCATCAGGGCCGCCGATACCCAGCTTGTCCTTGAAAAAATCGATCATTCCCACGCATATTCTCCCTTCACTGCATAACGCCTGCGCAGGGGAATAGGTTCCGTGTCAGCCGCGCGGATCGGTGCCGTAGCGGTTGGCGCCATGGCTGCCGCGCGTGCAGAACCAGATGAACAGGATCAATCCGCCGAGAAAAGGAATGAGGCCGAGAAGCACCCACCAGCCCGAGCGGTCGGTATCGTGGAGCCGCCGCACGGTGACGGCGAAGCTGGGGATGAGCAGCGCCAGGCCCAGCAACCCCGTGATGGGACCAACGCTTGGGTTGGAGAGCATGTTCGGAAGGCCGAAGACGATGAAATCGGCAATGGTGGTGGCGACCGCGAGCAGGCCGTAGAGAAGCGCGTACCACCAATATTCCGCCCGGCGCGCACGGCCACGGAAGACCGCATATTTGCGGAGAGGTTCGAGCATCCAGAAGCTGGCAGGCTTGTTCATGGTGCTGGCCCTTTCGCCGGTCCGTCAATTTACCGGGGCGCGGAGGCGGTAGCTCAGGGCCTCGGCGATATGCACACGGCCAATCTGGGTGCTGCCGGCGAGATCGGCAAGGGTGCGCGCGACACGCAGGGTGCGGGTATAGCCGCGCGCGGACAGGCGGAGGCGCTCGGCGGCTTGCGCCAGCAGCGCGCGGCCGGGTTCGTCGGGCGTGGCATGGGCTTCGAGCAGCTTGCCATCGGCTTCGGCATTGGTTCGGACGGGAGAACCGGCGTAGCGCGCGGCCTGCACGCCGCGGGCATGCGCCACGCGGGCAGCGACCTGGGCACTCGACTCGGACGGGGGCGGCAGGGTGAGATCGGCGGCGGACACGGCGGCGACATCGATGTGGAGGTCGATGCGATCGAGAAGCGGCCCGGACAGGCGGGATTGATAATCGGCGGCGCAACGCGGCGCGCGCGAGCAGGCGCGGGCCGGATCATCGAGGTGGCCGCAGCGGCAGGGGTTCATCGCGGCGATGAGCTGGACGCGCGCCGGATAGCTGACATGGGCGGCAGCGCGCGCGACCGACACGGTGCCGGTTTCGAGCGGCTGGCGCAGCGAATCGAGCACGGTGCGCTGGAACTCGGGAAGCTCGTCGAGGAACAGGATGCCGAGATGCGCGAGGCTGACTTCGCCGGGCCTGGCCTTGGCGCCGCCGCCGACAAGTGCGGGCATCGAGGCGCTGTGATGAGGGCTCCGAAACGGCCGGGCGCGGAGGAGGCGGCCCCCTTCCAGCGACCCTGCCATCGAAGCGATCATCGAGACTTCAAGGGCTTCGGCGGGGGTGAGTTCAGGCAAGATGCCGGGCAGGCACGCCGCCATCAGCGATTTGCCCGAGCCGGGCGGGCCGCACATCAGCATGTTGTGGCCGCCAGCCGCCGCCACTTCGAGCGCGCGCTTGGCAGTCTCCTGGCCTTTGACATCGGCGAGATCGGGGCCTTGCCGGGTGAATTCGGCGAGCAGCCGCTCGGGCGCGGTGATAAGCTGTGTGCCCTTGAGATGGTTGAGGAGCGCCAGCAGATCGGGGGCAGCAAGCACATCGACATCGCCGGCCCAGGCGGCTTCGGAGCCTTGGGAGGCGGGGCAGATGAGGCCGAGCTCGGCTTCTGCGGCATGGAGGGCGGCGAGCAGCACCCCGGGGACCGGACTCAGCCGGCCATCGAGGCCGAGCTCGCCCACCGCGAGAAACTCGGCCAGCGCATCGGGGGGGATGATGCCCATGGCGCCGAGCAGGCCGAGGGCGATCGGAAGATCATAGTGCGAGCCTTCCTTGGGCAGGTCGGCGGGGGACAGGTTGACGACGATGCGGCGCGGCGGCAGCGACAGGCCCATGGCGTGGAGCGCCGATTGCACGCGTTCGCGGCTCTCCTTCACCGCCTTGTCGGGCAGGCCGACGGTGATGAAGGCGGCGGCGCCACTGCTGATCTGGACCTGCACCTCGACACGGCGGGCTTCGAGCCCCAGGAAGGCCACGCTTCCGACAAGTGCAACCAAAGGGGCCTCCAGACGCAGCATGGCTGCGGAAGTTGTTGACCCAACGTAAAGCTTTAGGGGCTGATTTGCATATTCTCAAGCGCGGCCGGGGCTTGCCTTGCACTTGCCACATCGCAGCCATAGAGCGCGGACGATGAACATGAACACCCTGCGATGGCTGCTGCGAAGCCGGCCGATGCGGATCGCGCAGATCTGCCTGGGTGTGCTGTTGATGATCGCTGCTCCTGTTGCCGCCATCCCGACGCCGCCACCGGTCGGCATCGTGGTGTTCGCCATCGGACTGGCACTCGTGCTGCGCAATTCGCGCTGGGCCAAGCGGCGTTATCTGCGCTGGACCCGGCGCTACCCGCGGGTACGCAAGGCAGTGGATTTCGGGCTGCGCCGCAAGCAGCTTCGCCAGGGCGCCACAGGGCGGCCGGCGGGGCAGCGCTGGTGGCGGCGGCAGCGGCTCATCGACGGACGCACGGGGGGCCGCAAGTAGCGCTTTCATTGACGAAGGCGGGGGCGGCTCTTACATCGGCGGCTTGATCGGGCGGGCACAAGCCCTGCCTCCATTGATGTGTCAGGATCACCATGCTCGGATTGGGCGTCATCGCCAAGCGCTTGTTCGGATCGGCGAATGATCGGTATGTGAAATCGCTCGGTGCGATCGTGACGAAGATCAACGCCTTCGAGCCGGCGCTTCAGGCGCTCGACGACGAGGCGCTGCGGCTGCAGACGGACAAGTTCAAGGCACGGCTGGAAGCCGGCGAAAGCCTCGACGACATTCTGCCCGAAGCCTTCGCAACTGTTCGCGAGGGCTCGCGCCGTGCGCTCGGCATGCGCCACTTCGATGTGCAGATGGTCGGCGGCATCGTGCTCCACCGTGGCGAGATCGCCGAGATGCGCACCGGCGAGGGCAAGACGCTCGTTGCCACGCTGGCGGTGTATCTCAATGCGCTCACCGGCAAGGGCGTGCATGTGGTGACGGTGAATGACTATCTTGCCAGCCGCGATGCCGGCTGGATGGGGCAGGTCTATCGCTTCCTGGGGCTGAGCGTGGGCGTGATCATCCCCAATCTCGATGATGCCAGCCGGCGCGCGGCCTATGGCAGCGACATCACCTATGGCACCAACAACGAGTTCGGCTTCGATTATCTGCGCGACAACATGAAGTACAGCCGCGAGCAGATGGTGCAGCGGCCCTTCAATTTCGCGGTGGTCGACGAGGTCGATTCGGTGCTGATCGACGAGGCGCGGACGCCGCTGATCATCTCCGGGCCAACCGACGACAAGAGCGAGCTCTACATCTCGGTCGACGCGATGGTGAAGACGCTGGTGCCCGAAGATTATATCGTCGACGAAAAGGCCAAGTCGGTGATCCTGACCGAGGATGGCACCGAAAAGGCCGAGCGCGCGCTCGAAGCCGCCGGGCTGCTCGAGGGCGAAAACCTGTATGACTTCGAGAACACCCAGGTGGTGCACCATCTCAACCAGGCTTTGCGCGCCAATGTGATCTTCCGCATCGACACCGATTACATCGTGCGGAACGGCAAGGTGGTGATCATCGACGAGTTCACCGGCCGCATGATGGACGGGCGGCGCTGGTCCGATGGCCTGCATCAGGCGGTGGAAGCCAAGGAGGGGGTAACGATCCAGCCCGAGAACCAGACGCTGGCGAGCATCACCTTCCAGAATTATTTCCGCATGTACCCCAAGCTGGGGGGCATGACCGGCACCGCGGCGACCGAGGCATCGGAATTCTACGATATCTACAAGCTCAACGTCGTCGAGATGCCGACCAACCTGCCGGTCAAGCGCATCGATGTGGATGACGAATTTTACAAGAGCGCTGCCGACAAGTACAAGGCGATCGTCAAGACCATCGGCGAGGCTTCGGCCAAGGGCCAGCCGATCCTGGTCGGCACGGTGTCGATCGAGAAGAGCGAGATGCTGAGCGAGTTCCTGACCAAGGAAGGCGTGAAGCATGTCGTGCTCAACGCCCGCTACCATGAGCAGGAAGCGCAGATCGTCGAGCAGGCCGGGCGGCTCGGCGCGGTGACGATCGCCACCAACATGGCCGGGCGCGGCACCGATATCCAGCTCGGCGGCAATGCCGAAGCGCGGATCGGACGCGAGCTGGCGGAATTCCATGATGGCCCCGAGAAGGACGCCGAAATTGCTCGCATCAAGGCCGAGGCGGCGGCCGAGCGCGAGGCGGTGCGTGCCGCCGGCGGGCTGTTCGTGCTCGGCACCGAGCGCCACGAAAGCCGGCGCATCGACAACCAGTTGCGCGGCCGCTCGGGCCGGCAGGGGGACCCCGGCTTTTCGCGATTCTACCTCAGCCTCGATGACGATCTGCTCCGCATCTTCGGCCAGCAATCGATGCTCAGCCGGATGATGAATTCGGGGCTCGAGGAGGGCGAGGCGATCGTCCACCCCTGGATTTCCAAGGCGATCGAGACTGCGCAGAAGAAGGTGGAAGCGCGCAACTACGATATCCGCAAGCAGCTGCTGCAATATGATGATGTGATGAACGACCAGCGCAAGGTCGTCTACGAGCAGCGCGCCGACATCATGGATTCGGAGACGGTCGGCGATGTGGTCGTCGACATGCGCCACGAGACGGTAAACGCCATCGTCGCCGAGACCTGCCCGCAAGGCAGCTTCCCCGAACAATGGGATGTGGCGGAGCTTCAGGACAAGGTGACCAACACGCTGGGGCTCGACATCGACGTGACCGGCTGGCCGCAGGAAGATGCCATCGACCCCGAGATGGTCGTCGAGCGGCTGATCGAGGCGTCGGATGCGCTGATGGCCGACAAGGCCGCCAGCGTGCCGCCCGAAAGCTGGATCTCGATCGAGAAGAACTTCCTGCTTCAGGCGCTCGACCATCACTGGAAGGAGCATCTGGCGACGCTCGATGCGCTCCGCCAGGTGATCCATCTCCGCGCCTATGCGCAGAAGACACCGCTCAACGAATACAAGTCGGAAGCCTTTGCGCTGTTCGAGCGGATGCTGGTGATCGTGCGCGAGGATGTGACGCGGACGCTGGCGCTGGCGCAATTCTCGATGGAACCGCAGTCCGAACCCGCACTTCCGGGCTTTGTGACGACGCACATCGACCCGTTCACCGGCGAGAATGATGCCGGTGGATTTTCGATGCCGTCGCTCGATGCCTTTGGCTCGTTGCCGCCCAGTTCACTACCACCCGGCGCGCTCGCTGGCGCCATGGCGGCGACGGCCGAGCTGGTTGATGTGGACGAGGAGACGCGCGCCGAATGGCTGCGCGAAGTGCCGCGCAATGCGATGTGCCCGTGCGGCAGCGGCAAGAAGTTCAAGCATTGCCATGGGGTGATTTGAGGCTGCCGCAGCGACCGGGAATTCGCCCCCGGCAATAGCCGTTCCTTGCGCTGTCCTCGATATTCCTTATGTTGAGGACGATCGATGCAGGAAATGAAGATGGGCAGTTGGATGACGCTGAACGTGCGGGTCAGCGGGATCTTGGGTGAGTTCGTTGCCGCCAATGTCGGTGATGATGGGGCCTATGAGAATGTCAGCGAATATGTCCGGGACCTGATCCGCCGGGACAAGGAGCGCGTGGACGCTGAAGCGTACACGCGGTTGAAGACCGAGTTGATGGCCGCCTTTGCCGCGCCGGAGACAGCGTATGAAACCCTGGACGCCGAGATGATCATCAGCCGCAATATGCGGCGCTGATAGATGACCGCCTTTCGTGTCCAGGCCGGGGCAGGTCGCCGCCTCGATGACATCTATGTTCATACGCGCAAGGTGTGGGGAGATGAGCAGGCATCGCGCTATCTCCACGGCCTTTTTGCGCAATTCGAAGACATTGCGGCTCGCAGGGTCGTGTGGCGCTCCATTCCCGCCGAGTTCGAGGTCGAGGGGTTCTACTGCCGCCATGAGCAGCATTTCATCTATTGGAGGCTGCTTTCCGATGGCGTGATCGGTATCGTGACGATCTTGCACGAGCGCATGCATCAACTCGACCGGTTTCGCGAGGACGTCGCACCTTAGGTGTGAGGATCCGCGATCATTCAGTGCCCGACGCGCAGCCGCGAGTCTTATTCCTGGTCCCGCCGCGACAGCGCCTGCCAATCCGCATCTCCGCCGGTCGGCTGGCGCATCTGTACCAGGCTGGCCCAGAGGCGGGGGAGGCGGCTGCGGAGCATCAGGCGAGCGAGGCGTATCCTCGCCGGCGTGGCGAGGGCGGGCTGGACGAACAGGAGATAGTTGCCGCGGGCGACAAGCGTGTAGCCGAAGCGGCGAGCGATGAGGTCGATGGCGGCGTCTGAATAGAAGAAGATGTGCTGGCCGGTGCTGGGGGTGAGATACCACCAGTTCGCACCTTCGCCGTGCCAGCGGGTGGTGGAGGCGAGGACCGCCCTGGCGCCGCGGCCGAAGATCTGGGCGAGATCTTCGGCGGGGTTGGCGAAATGCTCCATCACTTCGAAGGCCGTGACGAGATCGGGCGTCGTGAAATCGGGGGCATCGAAGCCCTGGGCGTAGCCGGGGCGGGCATGGGCGTCCTCGACAAAGGCGTTGAGGCCATGATCGCGGAGCAGGCGGGCGTGGAGGCCGTCCCCGCCGCCGAAATCGAGGATGTTGCCGAGACCGAACAGCCGCGCGACAAGGTGGCTGGCGCCCATGTTGACGAAGCAGCGTTGGGCGGCGCCGGTATCGAGGTCGGCGAGGTTGTTGGCATAAGCCTCCGCCAGCCAGTGCGGCGGCTCGGTCTGCAGCGAGCCGCAGCCGGCGCAGGCGAGATAGCCGACCTTGTGACGGCCGAGCAGGGTACCGGTGAAGCGGGGGTTGAGGTCGCCGCCGCAGAGGCGGCAAGCGGCGGGTGCAGTTGGGACCGACATGGCATGCTGTGTGGCGGCTGCGGCAGGCAAATGCCAGTGGTTTGCGGGCGGCCGGGCCTGTGGACGATCGGGCAAGCGCATTGACGGCGGGGGCCGGCTGCACTATGCGGCGCCTTCCACTGCGCGTGGCTGCTTTGCACGCATGTGCCGCAGCTGCAGGTGGCGGAACGGACACGACAGGGTGCACCGCGCGCGCGGGGCCTGCCGAAAGGCTGGTCCTGACGCGCTTATGCCTTGGATGGGGTTTCCACTTCATCCCTGGGCGGAGCGGCTCTGGAGTAGGCACTTGCCATGGTGGCATGCGCCGAAGCGACAGGAAGAATTGATGCCAACAATCAACCAGTTGATCCGCAAGGGTCGCGATCCGCAGAAGGCGCGGAACAAGGTGCCGGCCATGGAGGCCTGCCCGCAGAAGCGTGGGGTTTGCACCCGCGTTTACACCACGACTCCGAAGAAGCCGAACTCCGCACTCCGCAAGGTTGCGAAGATTCGCCTGACCAACGGGTTCGAGGTCATCGGCTACATCCCCGGCGAAGGCCATAACCTGCAGGAGCACTCGGTTGTGCTGATTCGCGGTGGCCGCGTGAAGGATCTTCCCGGTGTGCGCTACCACATCCTCCGTGGCGTTCTGGACACCCAGGGCGTGAAGAATCGCAAGCAGAGCCGTTCGAAGTACGGCGCGAAGCGTCCGAAGTAAGGATTGGATTGAAATGGCACGTCGTCGTCGTCCCGAGAAGCGTGAAGTCCTGCCGGATCCCCGGTTTGGTGATGTCGTTCTCTCGAAGTTCATGAATCTGGTCATGCTGCAGGGCAAGAAGTCGGTCGCTGAGTCGATCGTCTATTCGGCCCTCGAGACCATCGAAGCCAAGAGCCGCCGCGAGCCGGTGGGCGTGTTCCATGATGCGCTGGCAAATGTGCGCCCGGGCATCGAGGTGCGGTCGCGCCGCGTTGGTGGCGCCACCTATCAGGTCCCTGTGGAAGTGCGCCCCGAGCGCAGCCAGGCACTGGCCATTCGCTGGTTGATCGCCGCAGCGCGCAAGCGCTCCGAGCACACCATGGCGCAGCGGCTCTCGGGCGAACTGCTCGATGCGGCTTCGAACCGTGGGGCTGCGGTGAAGAAGCGCGAAGATTCGCACCGGATGGCCGAAGCCAACCGCGCCTTCTCGCATTATCGCTGGTAATCTGGCGCTGGTAATATCGCGCGGGTAACCGCGCTCATCCTCTAATCGTCTGGCAGGTTTTCCATGGCACGCACAAATCCGCTCGAGCGGTATCGCAACATCGGCATCATGGCGCACATCGACGCCGGCAAGACGACGACGACCGAGCGCATCCTTTATTACACCGGCAAGTCCTACAAGATCGGCGAAGTGCATGAAGGCACGGCGACGATGGACTGGATGGAGCAGGAGCAGGAGCGCGGCATCACCATCACCTCGGCCGCCACGACCTGCTTCTGGAACGATCACCGCATCAACATCATCGACACGCCCGGCCACGTCGACTTCACGATTGAAGTCGAGCGTTCGCTGCGCGTGCTCGATGGTGCGGTGGCGTGCTTCGACGGTGTGGCCGGGGTCGAGCCCCAGTCCGAAACCGTGTGGCGCCAGGCGGACAAGTACAAGGTGCCGCGGATGTGCTTCGTCAACAAGCTCGACCGCACCGGTGCCAACTTCAACCGCTGTGTGCAGATGATCAAGGATCGCCTCGGCGCGCGGCCGGCGGTGCTGTATCTGCCGATCGGGTTGGAGGGTGATTTCATCGGCCTCGTCGATCTGGTCGAGAACCGCGCGATCGTGTGGCTCGAAGAGTCGCTCGGCGCCAAGTTCGAATACGCGGACATTCCGGACAATCTCAAGGACGAGGCCGCCCAGGCGCGCTCCGAGCTGATCGAGATGGCTGTCGAGCAGGACGATGCCCTGATGGAATCGTACCTCGAAGGCACCGAGCCGACGACGGCCGAACTGAAGGCGCTGATCCGCAAGGGCACGCTTGCGTTCGCCTTTGTGCCGGTGCTGTGCGGTTCGGCGTTCAAGAACAAGGGCGTGCAGCCGCTTCTCGATGCCGTGGTCGATTATCTGCCGAGCCCGCTCGACATTCCGCCGATGCACGGCATCAACCTGAAGGACGAGGACGAGATTCGCGAAGCGTCGGACGAAGCGCCCTTCTCGGCACTGGCGTTCAAGATCATGACCGATCCGTTCGTCGGCACGCTGACCTTTGCGCGCATCTATTCGGGCAAGCTCGAAGCCGCCTCGACCGTGCTCAACTCGGTGAAGGACAAGCGCGAGAAGATCGGCCGCATGCTGCTGATGCACGCCAACAACCGCGAGGACATCAAGGAAGCCTTTGCCGGCGATATCGTGGCACTGGTGGGCCTGAAGGATGTGACGACGGGCGACACGCTGTGCTCGCCGCTGAAGCCGATCATCCTCGAGCGGATGGAATTCCCCGAGCCCGTGATCGAAGTGGCCGTAGAGCCCAAGACCAAGGCCGACCAGGAGAAGATGGGCATCGCGCTCAACCGCCTGGCGCAGGAGGACCCGTCCTTCCGCGTGTCATCGGACATGGAATCGGGCCAGACGATCATCAAGGGAATGGGCGAGCTTCACCTCGAGATCCTCGTCGATCGCATGCGCCGCGAGTTCAAGGTCGAAGCGAATGTCGGTGCGCCGCAGGTGGCGTATCGCGAGTCGCTCGCCAAGAAGGTGGACGTCGATTACACCCACAAGAAGCAGTCGGGCGGCTCGGGCCAGTTCGGCCGCATCAAGTTCTCGGTCGAGCCGGGCGAGCGTGGTTCGGGCATCATCTTCATGGATGAGGTGAAGGGCGGCAATATTCCCAAGGAGTATATCCCGTCGGTCGAGAAGGGCATCCGCGAAGTTGCGGCGTCGGGCCACAAGATCGGCTTCCCGTTGATCGACTTCGTCGCCAAGCTGTATGACGGCGCCTACCATGACGTCGATTCGTCGGCGCTGGCGTTCGAGATCACCGGTCGTGGCGGCATGCGCGAAGCAGCTGAGAAGGCCGGGATCAAGATCCTCGAGCCGATCATGAAGGTTGAAGTGGTGACGCCGGAAGATTATCTCGGCGATGTCATCGGCGACCTGAACAGCCGCCGCGGACAGATCCAGGGCACCGACACGCGCGGCAACGCGCAGGTCATCGAGGCGATGGTGCCGCTGGCGAACATGTTCGGTTATGTGAACCAGCTGCGCTCGATGAGCCAGGGCCGGGCGCAGTATTCGATGCAGTTCAGCCACTATGACGAAGTGCCTTCGAACGTGGCCGAGGAGCTCAAGCTCAAATTGGCTTGATTTATTCGCAAACACGGCTAGTGAGCCTCGCCTTCGGGCGTGGTTGATCCACAGCGGCACGCACTACAGCACAGATTCGTGAAACGACTTTCGAGGAAGAGGTTTACCCCATGGGCAAGGCAAAATTCGAGCGGAACAAGCCGCACTGCAACATCGGCACCATCGGTCACGTCGACCATGGCAAGACCTCGCTGACCGCGGCGATCACCAAGATTCTGGCTGAAACCGGCGGCGCCACGTTCGTCGACTATGCCAACATCGACAAGGCGCCCGAAGAGCGCGAGCGCGGTATCACGATCTCGACCGCCCACGTCGAGTATGAAACCGCAGCGCGCCACTATGCGCACGTCGATTGCCCGGGCCACGCCGATTATGTGAAGAACATGATCACCGGTGCTGCCCAGATGGATGGCGCGATCCTGGTCGTGTCGGCCACCGATGGCCCGATGCCGCAGACCAAGGAGCACATCCTGCTCGCCAAGCAGGTCGGCGTGCCCTCGATGGTCGTCTTCATGAACAAGTGCGACCTGGTCGACGACGAGGAAATTCTCGAGCTGGTGGAAATGGAAATCCGCGAAGAGCTTTCCAAGCGCGATTACGACGGCGACAACATCCCGATCATCCGTGGTTCGGCTGTGTGCGCGCTCAATGGCACCAACGAGAAGCTCGGCCGCGAAGCTGTGCTAGCCCTCATGGCAGCCGTGGATGCGCACATCCCGCAGCCGGAGCGTCCGCTCGACCGTCCGTTCCTGATGCCGATCGAGGACGTGTTCTCGATCTCGGGTCGTGGCACCGTGGTGACCGGCCGTGTGGAATCGGGCATCGTCAAGGTCGGTGAGGAAATCGAGATCGTCGGCATCAAGGACACCCGCAAGACGGTGTGCACCGGCGTCGAAATGTTCCGCAAGCTGCTCGACCAGGGCCAGGCTGGCGACAACATCGGCGCACTGCTGCGCGGCGTTGGTCGTGACGACGTGGAGCGCGGCCAGGTGCTGTGCAAGCCCGGCACCATCAAGCCGCACACCGAGTTCACTGCCGAGGTCTATGTCCTTTCGAAGGACGAGGGTGGCCGTCACACGCCGTTCTTCGCCAACTACCGTCCGCAGTTCTACTTCCGCACGACCGATGTGACGGGCACCGTGGAGCTGCCGGAAGGCACCGAAATGGTGATGCCGGGCGACAATGTGCAGCTGAAGGTCAAGCTCATTGCCCCGATCGCCATGGATGCCGGCCTGCGCTTTGCAATTCGCGAAGGTGGCCGCACCGTCGGCGCCGGCGTGGTTGCAACGATCACCAAGTAAGGCTATAGGGCCGCTTCCCTCGGGAAGCGGCCCGATTCGTTCGGTCGCGAGCTCGCTCGGGACAGATTTTTAGACACCAGGCAACCAGGCTGGGTGAAGGACCTCGAAAGGGTCGCTCAGCCTGGTGTTTTTTGTCCGATACAAGATTGGTCACCATGGATACGCAGAACATCCGCATTCGCCTCAAGGCCTTTGATCACCGTGTGCTCGATGTGGCCACGGGTGAGATCGCCGACACGGCCAAGCGGACCGGTGCTGCTATTCGCGGCCCGATCCCGCTGCCGACCCGTTTCGAGCGTTTCACCGTGAACCGTTCGCCGCATGTCGACAAGAAGAGCCGGGAGCAGTTCGAGGTTCGCACCTACAAGCGTCTCCTCGATATCGTTGATCCGACCCCGCAGACCGTGGACGCGCTGATGAAGCTCGACCTCGCCGCTGGCGTCGACATCGAGATCAAGCTCGGCAAGTAATCGCCTGACTGAAAGACGCGGAGCGACTTTCGGAAGGGTCACGCCCCTCCAGGGAATTTTCCCGGGGGCCTCTGATGGAAAGGAATTGATCATGCGCACTGGCGTGATCGCGAAGAAGATGGGAATGACGCGGATCTTCCGCGACGATGGCCGGCATGTTCCGGTGACCGTTCTCGCTCTCGAAAACAACCAGGTCGTTGCGGTTCGCACCGCCGACAATGATGGCTATGTGGCTGTCCAGCTCGGTGCTGGCACCAAGAAGGCCAAGAACACCAGCAAGCCGGAGCGCGGCCATTTCGCCAAGGCGGAAGTCGAGCCCAAGGCCAAGGTCGCCGAATTCCGCGTCGATGCCGATGCCGTTCTGGCGCTTGGCGATACCATTTCGGCTGATCACTTCGTTGCCGGCCAGCTGGTCGACGTCACCGGCGTGACGCAGGGCAAGGGCTTTGCCGGCGGCATGAAGCGCTGGAACTTCGGCGGTCTGCGGGCCACCCACGGCGTGTCGGTCTCGCACCGTTCGCTGGGCTCCACCGGTCAGCGCCAGGATCCGGGCAAGGTCTTCAAGGGCAAGAAGATGGCCGGCCACATGGGCGACAAGCAGCGCACCCAGCAGAACCTCGAAATCGTCTCGACCGATGTCGAGCGCGGCCTCATCTTCGTTCGCGGCTCGGTGCCGGGCTCGAAGGGCGGCTGGCTGCTGATCAAGGATGCGGTCAAGGTCAAGGCTTCGGCCGATCTGCCCTATCCGGCCTCGCTCAAGTCGACCGCTGCTCCCGAGCAGAACAATGATCCGGCGCCTGTCGAAGTGGTTGACGCCGCTCCGGCCGCTGACGAAACCTCGGAGGCCTGAGGACCATGAAAATTACCGTCAAGACGATCGGCGCCGCGGATGCGGGCGAGATCG
The DNA here is from genome assembly GCF_014205635.1 of Polymorphobacter multimanifer. Classification (GTDB taxonomy): domain Bacteria; phylum Pseudomonadota; class Alphaproteobacteria; order Sphingomonadales; family Sphingomonadaceae; genus Sandarakinorhabdus; species Sandarakinorhabdus multimanifer. The sequence continues at coordinate 105,817 of NZ_JACIIV010000009.1, read as the reverse complement.
AGCTTTCGGAAGCGGTGTTCGGCCGTGAGCCGCGCCTCGACATCCTCCACCGCGTTGTCACCTGGCAGCTCGAAAAGCGCCGCGGCACCGCCCGCAAGGCGCGTGAGCGGTCCGAAGTGGCGCGCACCGGCAAGAAGCTCGGCAAGCAGAAGGGTGGCGGCTCGGCCCGTCACGGCAACCGCGCTGCACCGCAGTTCGTCGGTGGAGGCAAGGCGCACGGTCCTCGCGTTCGTGATTTCAATCCTGGCCTCAACAAGAAGATCCGCACCCTCGGCCTTTTCACCGCGCTGTCGGTGAAGGCGTCGGAAGGCAAGCTGATTGTGGTCGACGACCTCGACATCGAAGCCAAGACCAAGACCGTCATCGGCGCGCTCGGCGGGCTCGGCATCACCTCGGCGCTGTTCATCGATGGTGCCGAAGTCAACCGCAGCTTTGCGCTCGGTGCCGCCAACGTTCCGCATGTCGATGTGCTGCCGGTGATCGGCGCCAATGTGTACGACATTCTCAACCACGACACGCTGGTGCTGACCCGCGCTGCGGTCACTGCGCTGGAGGCCCGGGCAAATGGCTAAGGCTGAACCCAAGGTCATCGACCTGAAGCATTACGACTTGGTGACCAAGCCGGTCATCACCGAGAAGTCGACGCTGGTGAGCGAGTTCAACCAGGTCGTGTTCAAGGTCGCCAAGGATGCGACCAAGCCCGAGATCAAGGCTGCCATCGAAGCGCTGTTCAGCGTCAAGGTGCTGAGCGTCAACACCCTTATCCAGAAGGGCAAGACCAAGCGCTGGAAGGGCAAGGAATATCGCCGCTCCGACGAGAAGAAGGCGATCGTGACCTTGGCCGACGGCGACCGTATCGACGTGACCACGGGGATTTGAGACCATGGCTCTGAAGAATTACAACCCCACCAGCCCGGGCCGTCGCGGCCTGATCCTGGTCGACCGGTCGGGCCTGTTCAAGGGTCGTCCGATCAAGTCGTTGACGGTGGGCCTGCGCAAGTCGGGTGGCCGCAACAACATGGGTCATGCGACGGCACGCGGCATCGCCGGCGGCCACAAGCAGCTCTACCGCATGATCGATTTCAAGCGGCGGACCTGGGACGTGGCAGCGACCGTCGAGCGGCTGGAATATGATCCCAACCGTTCGGCGTTCATCGCGCTGGTCAAGTATCTCGATGGCAAGCAGCAGTACATCATCGCGCCGCAGCGTCTCGCCGTGGGTGACTCGGTCACCGCAGGCAAGAAGGTCGATGTGAAGCCTGGCAATGCCATGGAAATCGGCCAGATGCCGGTTGGCACCATCGTCCACAATGTCGAGCTGAAGCCCGGCAAGGGTGGTCAGATGGCGCGCGCCGCCGGCACCTTCGTCCAGGTTGTCGGTCGTGACCGTGGCCAGGTGATCATTCGCCTCAATTCGGGCGAGCAGCGTTACGTGCGCGGCGATTGCATGGCGACGGTGGGTGCGGTGTCGAACCCCGACAACAGCAACACCAACCTCGGCAAGGCCGGTCGCAATCGCTGGCTGGGCCATCGCCCGCTGACGCGCGGTGTCGCCAAGAACCCGGTCGATCACCCGCATGGTGGTGGTGAAGGCCGCACCTCGGGCGGTCGCCATCCGGTGACCCCATGGGGCAAGCCGACCAAGGGTGCGAAGACGCGCCACAACAAGGCGACGGATCACATGATCATCCGCTCGCGCCATGCCAAGAAGAAGAGGTAAGGGCCGATGAGCCGCTCCGTCTGGAAGGGTCCCTTTGTGGATCTCCACCTTCTGAAGAAGGCCGAAACCGCGCAGGCCAGTGGTGCGCGCGCGCCGATCAAGACCTGGTCGCGCCGCTCCACCATCCTGCCGCAGTTCGTTGGCCTGGTTTTCAGTGTCTACAATGGCAGGAAGCACATCCCCGTCTCGGTGTCCGAGGACATGGTGGGGATGAAGCTGGGTGAATTCGCGCCGACGCGCAGCTTCCCCGGCCATGCCGCCGACAAGAAGGGCAAGCGCTGATGTCGAAGCCCAAATCCCCCCGCAAGGTCGGTGACCGCGAGGCGCTTGCTGTCGCCACCGCCATCCGCGGCTCGGCGTACAAGCTCAACCTGGTGGCCGGCCTCATCCGCGGCCGCAAGGTCGGCGAAGCGCTGAACATCCTCACCTTCTCGAAGAAGGCCATGGCGATCGACGTCCGCAAGGTGCTCGCATCGGCAGTGGCGAACGCTGAGAACAACCATAACCTCGATGTCGACGCGCTGGTGGTTCAGGAAGCCAGCGTCGGCAAGGCGATCATGATGAAGCGCTTCACCCCGCGTGCTCGCGGCCGTGCTGCCCGCATCGAAAAGCCGTTCAGCCGGCTGCGTGTGGTGGTTCGTGAACTCGGTGACGACGCGGCGGAAGCCACTGGTAAGGATCGGGCATAATGGGTCATAAAACCTCCCCCATCGGTCTGCGCCTGCAGATCAACCGCACCTGGGACAGCCGCTGGTTCGCCAAGGGCGACGAGTATGGCAATTTGCTGCTCGAAGATCTCCGGATCCGCGAGTTCATCGTCAAGAATCACGCCCAGGCTGCCATCTCCAAGGTGGTGATCGAGCGCCCCGCCAAGCTGTGCCGCGTGTCGGTCTATGCTGCGCGTCCCGGCGTGATCATCGGCAAGAAGGGTGCGGACATCGAGAAGCTGCGCAAGCAGATCGCGCAGATGACCAAGAGCGACGTGAGCCTGAACATCGTCGAGATCCGCAAGCCGGAAATCGATTCCAAGCTCGTCGCTCAGGGCGTTGCCGATCAGCTCGAGCGCCGGATCGCCTTCCGCCGCGCCATGAAGCGTGCCGTGCAATCGGCGCTGCGTCTCGGCGCCGAGGGCATCAAGATCACCTGCTCGGGTCGTCTTGGTGGTGCGGAAATCGCGCGGACCGAATGGTATCGTGAAGGCCGGGTGCCGCTGCACACGCTGCGCGGCAATGTGGATTATGCCGAAGCGCAGGCGCACACCGCCTATGGCGTCTGCGGTGTGAAAGTCTGGATCTTCAAGGGTGAAATCCTTGGGCATGACCCGATGGCGCAGGACCGTCTGATGATGGAATCGCAGACCAGCGGCGTGCGGCCGGCGCGCTAAGGGATATTGAGAAATGTTGCAGCCAAAGCGCACAAAGTTCCGAAAGGCCTTCAAGGGCCGCATCCATGGTGAAGCCAAGGGTGGCACGGCGCTCAACTTCGGGGCCTTCGGCCTCAAGGCCCTCGAGCCCGAGCGGATCACCGCGCGCCAGATCGAAGCGGCTCGCCGTGCGATCTCGCGCCACATCAAGCGTGCCGGTCGGCTCTGGATCCGGGTGTTCCCCGATGTTCCGGTGTCGAGCAAGCCTGCCGAAGTCCGCATGGGCAAGGGCAAGGGTGCGCCGGAATATTGGGCTGCGCGCGTCAAGCCGGGCCGGATCATGTTCGAGCTCGACGGTGTGCCTTACGATGTTGCCGCGGGTGCCTTCGAGCGTGCAGCTGCCAAGCTGCCGATCAAGGTGAAGATGGTGGTTCGCCTCGGCGAGTCGACGACGAAGCAGGACTGAGGCGATGGCACAGACGAAGATTGCGGACCTCAAGGTCCAGAGTGATGACCAGCTTGCCGGCGAGCTCTCCCAGCTTAAGCGCGAGCAGTTCAACCTGCGGTTCCAGGCGGCCACCGGCCAGCTGGAGCGGCCGGGCCGGGTTCGTGAGGTGCGCCGCACCATCGCGCGCATCAAGACGCTGCAGTCGGCCCGCAAGCCGGCTGCCGGCGAAGGAGCTTAACACATGCCGAAGCGCATTCTGCAGGGCACCGTTGTGTCCGACAAGGGCGAAAAGACGGTGGTCGTGCTGATCGAGCGCAAGGTTGCGCACCCGGTCTATGGCAAGATCATTCGCCGCTCGAAGAAGTATCACGCCCATGATGAGGGCAACACCGTCAAGGCCGGAGACATCGTTCGCATCGAAGAGTGCGCGCCGATTTCCAAGCTGAAGACCTGGAAAGTCCTGGAGACTGAAAAATGATCCAGATGCAGACGAACCTGGATGTCGCTGACAACAGCGGCGCCAAGAGGGTGATGTGCATCAAGGTGCTCGGTGGCTCGAAGCGTCGGTTTGCCGGCGTCGGCGATGTGATCGTGGTGTCCATCAAGGAAGCGCAGCCCAAGGGCAAGGTGAAGAAGGGTGATGTGCATCGCGCCGTCGTCGTTCGCACCGCCAAGGACATTCGCCGTCCCGATGGCTCGGTGATCCGCTTCGATGGCAACGCCGCGGTGCTGATCAACAAGAACGAGGAGCCGATCGGCACCCGTATCTTCGGGCCGGTGGTGCGTGAGCTGCGCGCAACGGGTCACATGAAGATCATCAGTCTTGCGCCGGAGGTGCTGTAATGAGCGCTGCCAAGATCAAGAAGGGCGACACCGTCGTCATCCTGTCCGGCAAGGACAAGGGCAAGTCGGGCGAAGTGACCAAGTCGCTGCCGCGTGACGGCAAGGTCGTGGTTGCGGGCATCAACATCATGACCCGCCACAAGAAGCCGAGCCAGACCGATCCGAATGGCGGCCTGGAAAAGATCGAAGCGCCGATGGCGGTTTCGAAAGTTGCACTCGCCGATCCCAAGGACGGCAAGCCGACCCGGGTTGGTTTCAAGGTGCTGGAAGATGGTCGCAAGGTGCGGGTCGCCAAGCGGTCGGGAGAGGTGATCAATGGCTGATTCAGAGACCAGCTACACGCCGCGGATGCAGGCGCTGTATGCCGAGAAGATCCGCGCGGCGATGACCGAACGCTTTGGCTACACCAATGTCATGCAGGTGCCGTCGATCCAGAAGATCGTGCTCAACATGGGCGTGGGTGAAGCAACGCAGGACAAGAAGAAGGTCGATATCGCGGCTGCCGAAATGGCGCTGATCGCCGGCCAGAAGCCGGTGATCGTCAAGGCCAAGAAGTCGGTCGCCACCTTCAAGCTGCGCGAAGGCATGCCGATCGCGTGCAAGGTGACGCTGCGCCGCGAGCGGATGTACGAATTCCTCGACCGGCTGATCACCATCGCTTTGCCGCGCGTCCGCGATTTCCGCGGTCTCAACCCGAAGAGCTTCGATGGCCGCGGCAATTATGCCATGGGCCTGAAGGAGCAGATCATCTTCCCCGAAATCAACTATGATCGGATCGAGAAGGTTCGCGGCATGGATGTGATCGTGACCACTTCGGCGAAGACCGACGACGAAGCCCGCGAACTGCTGGCCCTGTTCGGTTTTCCGTTCATCGGTCTCACCCAAGACAAGAAGGCGGCTTGAGCCATGGCAAAGCTTTCCTCGATCAACAAGAACGAGCGTCGCAAGGCGCTGGTGGTAAAGTATGCGGGCAAGTTCGCCGTGCTCAAGGCCATCGCGGCCGACACGTCGCGCGATGACAATGAGCGGCTGATGGCGCGGCTGAAGATGGCCGAGCTGCCGCGCAACGCCAATCCGACGCGGGTGCGCAACCGTTGCGAGCTGACCGGCCGCAGCCGTGCCTATTACCGCAAATTCAAGCTTTCGCGCATCATGCTGCGGGAACTGGCCAACAAGGGCCTGATCCCCGGTGTGACGAAGTCGAGCTGGTAAGGGCCTGACAGATGTCGATGACCGATCCCCTGGGCGACATGCTCACCCGGATCCGCAATGGCCAGCAGGCCAAGAAGGATTCGATTCTCACCCCGGCTTCCAAGCTGCGCGCACGCGTTCTCGATGTGCTCCAGCGTGAAGGCTATATCCGTGGCTACAGCAAGGCAGACGATGGCACGACCTCGGCCGCCCTGCGTATCGACCTGAAGTATTTCGAGGGCCAGCCGGCCATCCAGCACGTTTCGCGCGTGTCGAAGCCCGGCCGCCGCGTCTACTCGGGTGCCACCGAACTGCCGCGGGTCCGCAATGGCCTCGGCATTGTCATCGTCTCGACGCCACGTGGTGTTCTCTCGGATGCGGAAGCGCGCGAGCAGAATGTCGGTGGCGAAGTCCTCTGCCAGGTATTCTGATCATGTCGCGCATTGGAAAAAAGCCGGTTGCGGTGCCTGCGGGCGTCTCGGCCTCGATCGAAGGCCGCGTGCTGAGCGTGAAGGGCCCCAAGGGCGAACTCACGTTGCCACTGGTGGACGATATCGCCTATGAGGTCCGTGACAGCGAGATCGGCGTGACGCCTGCCAACGACAGCAAGCGTGCCCGTGCCTATTGGGGGATGCAGCGCACGCTCGTCGCCAATCTGGTGCAGGGTGTGTCGGGCGGCTTCACCAAGGTCCTCGAGATCACCGGTGTCGGTTATCGTGCAGCGGTGCAGGGTTCCAACCTGCGCCTGCAGCTTGGCTACAGCCATGATGTCGATTTCGCCATCCCCGATGGCATCACCATCAAGACGCCGGATCAGACCACGGTCGAAATCAGCGGCATGGACAAGCAGCGCGTCGGCCAGGTGGCAGCGGAAATCCGCCGCTGGCGCAAGCCCGAGCCCTACAAGGGCAAGGGTGTGCGGTATCGCGGCGAGTTCATCTTCCGCAAGGAAGGGAAGAAGAAGTAATGGCCAAGCTCTCTGTTTTCGAGCAGCGCCGTCGGCGCGTGCGCACGGCTCTCCGCTCCAAGGGTGGCGGTCGCCCGCGTTTGTCGATCCACCGCACGTCGCAGCATATCTATGCGCAGGTGATCGATGACAGCCAGGGCGTGACGCTCGCGGCCGCTTCGACGCTGGAAGTCGAGGTGCGTGCCACCACCGGCGCCACCAAGGATGCAGCAACCGAAGTCGGCAAGCACTTGGCCGAGCGTGCCAAGGCGGCGGGTGTTTCGGCGGTCGTGTTCGACCGCGGCGGGTTCCTGTTCCATGGCCGCGTCAAGGCGCTGGCCGAGGGCGCCCGCGAGGGCGGATTGGAGTTTTAAGATGGCTGATGAGATCGTTGACGCCGGCGCAGCACCCGCGGAACAGCCCCAGGGCCGTCGCGGGCCTGGTGGTGGTCGGGGTGGACCCGGTGGTGGCCGTGATGGCAACCGTGGTCCGGGGCGTGGTGGTGGTCGTGACGACCGCAACCGTGGCCGCCGTGACGCAAATGCCGAGCCGGGCGCCGAGGAGCTGGTCGAGAAGCTCGTGCACATCAACCGCGTGTCCAAGACCGTCAAGGGCGGCAAGCGCTTCGGTTTCGCCGCACTCGTGGTGGTCGGCGATGCCAAGGGCCGCGTCGGCTTCGGCCATGGCAAGGCGCGCGAAGTGCCGGAAGCCATCCAGAAGGCAACGGCCGCTGCCAAGAAGGCGATGATCCGCGTGCCGCTGCGCGATGGCCGCACCCTGCACCATGATGGCTATGGCCATTTCGGCGCCGGCAAGGTCTATGTCCGCTCCGCTACCCAGGGTACCGGCATCATCGCCGGCGGGCCGATGCGCGCCGTGTTCGAATCGCTCGGCGTGGCCGATGTGGTGACGAAGTCTGTGGGCACCAATAACCCCTATAACATGATCCGGGCGACCTTTGCGGCCCTCTCCGAGCAGACCAGCCCGAAGAGCGTGGCGCAGCGGCGCGGCAAGAAGATTGCCGATCTGATGGCCCGGCGCGGCGATGTTTCGGCACGCGTTGCCGAAGCCGATGCCGAAGCTGTGGCATAAGGATTGATTGACATGGCCAAGATCAAAGTCACCCAGACCGGCTCGCCGATCCGCCGTGCGCCTTCGCAGGAAGCCACGCTGATCGGCCTCGGCCTCAACAAGATGAACCGCTCGCGCGAGCTGGAGGACACCCCGTCCATCCGTGGCATGATCGCCAAGGTTGCGCACATGGTGAAGGTCGAAGAGATCGCCTGAGGCGGCTCCCGATCCATCTGATTTTCAACCGCGCGACCAAAGCGAAAGCGAGTGCACCCCATGACCAAGCTCAACGATCTCCACGACAATCCCGGCGCTCGCAAGGACCGCGTTCGCGTCGGCCGCGGCATCGGCTCGGGCATCGGCAAGACCGCCGGGCGCGGCATGAAGGGCCAGAAGTCGCGCGAAGGCGTGTCGATCAAGGGCTTCGAAGGCGGCCAGATGCCGCTGCACATGCGCATCCCGAAGCGCGGCTTCAACAACATCTTCCGCAAGGATTATGCCGAGATCAACCTCGGCACGCTGCAGGCCGCGATCGACGCCGGCAAGCTCGATGTCTCGCAGGTGATCGACTCGGCGGCGCTTCTGGCCTCCAAGGTTCTGACACATGGCCGTGATGGCGTTCGCCTGCTCGGCAAGGGTGCGCTGACCGCCAAGGTCAATCTGAAGGTCGATGGCGTCAGTGCGTCGGCCAAGGCTGCCGTGGAAGCCGCAGGCGGCTCGATCGAGCTGCCGGCGCCCAAGCCTGCGGCGCTGACCAAGGACGAAGCCAAGGCCGCGCGCGCCGAAGCCCGTGCGGCCAAGGCCGCCGGCTGAACCAGTCGATGGAGCATCCGCAACCGGCGGATGTGCGGACCAGTCAAAAAGCAGCATGGCAATGCGGGCTGGTCCACCCTATCTACGCGAAACAGGCCCGCTTCCGGGCTGAAGGGTGACAGGCAGGGACGATGGCATCAGCCGCCGAACAAATGGCCGCGAACCTCAGCTTCGCGAATTTCTCCAAGGCCACCGAGCTCAAGAAGCGCCTCTGGTTCACGCTTGGTGCGCTTGTCGTGTTCCGGCTGGTGTCCTTCGTGCCGCTGCCGGGAATCGACCCCGTGGCGCTGGGCACGCTGTTCGAGGGCACCAAGGGTGGCGTCCTCGATTTCTTCAACATGTTCTCGGGCGGTGCGCTCGAGCGCATGAGCCTGATCGCGCTCGGCGTGACTCCGTACATCACCGCCTCCATCGTCGTGCAGCTGATGACCTCGCTGGTCCCCAGCTTCATGGCGCTGAAGAAGGAAGGTGACACCGGCCGCAAGACATTGAACCAGTACACGCGCTTCGGCACGGTGTTCCTCACGATTGTCCAGGGCTATGGCATCGCTGTCGGCCTTGAAAGCTGGGGCTCGGCGGATGGTCTGAGCGCTGTCATCGATCCGGGCATGTTCTTCCGCATCTCCACGGTCATCAGCCTGGTGGGCGGCACGCTGTTCCTGATGTGGCTCGGCGAGCAGATCACCAGCCGCGGCATCGGCAACGGCATTTCGCTCATCATCATGGCCGGCATCGTGGCGCAGCTGCCGAGTGGTGCGGCCACCATGTTCGAGCAGGCGCGGACCGGTGCCATTTCCGGCGGCTTCGTGGTTCTGGTCCTTGTGCTGGCTCTCGCAACCATCGCCTTCATCTGTCTGATGGAGCGCGCCCAGCGCCGCATCCTGATCCAGTATCCCAAGCGCCAGGTCGGCAGCCGCATGAGCCAGGGCGAGAGCTCGCACCTTCCGCTCAAGATCAACACTGCCGGCGTCATCCCGCCGATCTTTGCCTCGTCGCTCTTGCTGATGCCGCTCACCGTGGCACAGTTCGCGGCGCAGGGCGGCAGCGGGCCCGACTGGTTGATCACCGTGACGACGGCGCTTCAGCACGGCGCGCCGCTCTACATGGCGCTCTATGCGATCGGCATCGCCGGCTTTGCCTTCTTCTACACCGCGATCGTGTTCAATCCTGAAGAGACCGCCGAGAATCTCAAGAAATATGGCGGGTTCATCCCGGGCATCCGGCCAGGCCAGCGCACGGCGGAATTCCTCGATTATGTGCTCAACCGGATCACGGTGGTCGGGGCAGCCTATCTGGTGTTGATCTGCCTGCTTCCCGAGTTCCTTATCTCGAGCCTGGCAGTGCCGTTTTATTTCGGTGGCACATCGCTGCTGATCGTGGTCAATGTCACCATGGATACGGTGGCGCAGATCCAGAGCCACCTGTTGGCCCATCAATATGAGGGGCTGATCAAGAAATCCAAACTGCGGGGCGGACGGCGTTGAACCTCATTCTTCTGGGTCCGCCGGGGGCGGGCAAGGGCACTCAGGCCGGACGGCTCGTCAAGGAGCGAGGCCTGGTGCAGCTTTCCACCGGAGACATGCTGCGCGCGGCTGTTGCCGCCCAGACGCCGATCGGCATTGCTGCGAAGAAGGTCATGGAAGCCGGCGAGCTGGTGTCCGATGCCATCGTCAACGGCATCCTTTCCGAGCGTCTCGACCATGAGGATTGCAGGCGCGGGTTCATCCTCGACGGGTATCCGCGCACACCCGCACAGGCGCATGAGCTCGACGCCATGCTAGCCGCCAAGAACATGAAGCTCGACCATGTCATCGAGCTCATGGTCGATGAGGAGGCGCTCGTCGAGCGCATCACCGGCCGCTTTACCTGCGGGAGCTGCGGCGAGGGCTATCACGATGTCTTCAAGCAGCCTGCGCAAGAGGGTGTGTGCGATGTGTGCGGCAGCAGCAGCTTCAAGCGGCGGCCCGACGACAATGCCGACACGGTGCGCACGCGCATGGCCGAGTATCGTGCCAAGACTGCGCCCATTCTGCCGCACTACGAAGCGCAGGGGCTGGTGAGCCGGCTCGATGGCATGGCCGACATGGATGCGGTGGCAACAAGCATCGATGCAGTGATCGGCAACTGAGGCGCAGATATTGATTCGGGCTTGACTCTTCTGGAGTCGGTCTATACCGCCGCTCACTCCGATGAACCGGAAATAGGCTTTGAGCGGCATTTCAGCCGTTTGAACGGCTGCTTTGAGATGGGACCGTTGCCCTCGGCCCCGTGGAGCATGGAAGGAAGCATTTGTGGCACGTATTGCGGGTGTTAACATCCCGACCAACAAGCGCGTTGAAATCGCGCTCACATATATTCACGGCATCGGTCGCACCACTGCCAAGCGTCTTGCCGGCGAGCTGGGCTTTCCGCCCGAGCGCCGGGTGCAGGAACTGACGGACGCCGAAGTGCTGCTGATTCGCGAGAAGATCGACCGCGAGCTCAGTGTGGAAGGCGACCTGCGTCGCCAGACGCAGATGAACATCAAGCGGCTGATGGACCTCGCCTGCTATCGCGGGCTGCGCCACCGCAAGGGCCTTCCGGTCCGCGGCCAGCGCACCCACACCAACGCCCGCACCCGCAAGGGCAAGGCCAAGCCGATCGCCGGCAAGAAGAAGTAAGCGCAACCGCCTTCACTTCTTTCTCACCAGCAGACACGGAACAGGATCAATTCGATGGCACGCGAAGTCGCACGCATCAAGCGCCGGGAGCGCAAGAACATCACCTCTGGCGTCGCTCATGTGAACGCCAGCTTCAACAACACCATGATCACCATCACCGATGCCCAGGGCAATGCTATTGCCTGGTCGAGCGCCGGCACGATGGGGTTCAAGGGCAGCCGCAAGTCGACGCCGTTCGCCGCCCAGATGGCGGCCGAAGATGCCGGCAAGAAGGCCGCGGAACATGGCGTGCGCACGCTCGAAGTCGAAGTGCGTGGGCCGGGTTCGGGCCGCGAATCGGCGCTGCGCGCATTGCAGGCGGTCGGCTTCCAGATCACCGCGATCCGCGACGTGACGCCGATCCCGCACAATGGCGTGCGGCCTCCGAAGCGCCGCCGGGTCTGAGTTTTGCTCCTGTGCGCTGCCGTGTCCCCCGGCGCGGCGGTGTGAGCGTTTTTTTGATGCCGGGGGTGGGCGGGTGACGACCCGTCTGCCCTGCTGATGATGAGGTGAGCCTGTGGCTGTTATTGCCAAGAACTGGACCGAACTGAAGAAGCCGAACCGGCTGGAATCCAAGGCTGCTGCCGACCAGCGGCGCAAGGCAAGCTTCATCGCCGAGCCGCTCGAGCGTGGCTTCGGCCTCACGCTTGGCAACGCGCTTCGCCGCGTGCTGCTTTCCTCGCTGCAGGGTGCAGCCGTCACCGCCATCAAGATGGACGGTGTGCTTCACGAATTCTCGAGCCTTGCCGGTGTGCGCGAGGACGTGACCGACATCGTGCTCAACATTAAGCAGGTGGCGATCCGCATGCAGGGCGACCAGCCCAAGCGTGTGCACCTCAATGCCACCGGCCCGGGCGAAGTGACCGCCGGCCAGATCAACGTGACCGGTGACATGGAGGTGATGAACACCGACCTCGTCATCTGCACGCTCGATGAGGGCGCCACGCTCAACATGGAACTGACGGTCGAAGCCGGCAAGGGCTATGTGCCCGCCAGCGCCAACCGCCCCGCCGATGCGCCGATCGGGTTGATCCCGGTGGACGCGCTTTATTCGCCGGTGCGCCAAGTCAGCTACAAGGTGGACAACACCCGCGTCGGCCAGGAGCTCGATTACGACAAGCTGACGATCACGGTCGAGACCGATGGTTCGGTCACGCCTGAGGACAGCCTGGCCTATGCCGCCAAGATCCTTCAGGATCAGCTGCAGCTGTTCGTCAACTTCGAGGATGTCGTCGCTCCCGTGGCAGCGCCGCTGCCCGCCGGCGGCCCGATCGAGGTGGACGACAACACCGCGATCAACCGCTACCTGCTCAAGAAGGTCGACGAGCTCGAGCTGTCGGTGCGCAGCGCCAACTGCCTCAAGAACGACAACATCATCTACATCGGTGATCTGGTGCAGAAGAGCGAGAGCGAAATGCTCCGTACCCCGAACTTCGGTCGCAAGTCCTTGAACGAAATCAAGGAAGTCCTTGGTCATATGGGTCTGCGGCTCGGCATGGAAATTTCGGGCTGGCCGCCGGAGAACATCGAGGAAATGGCGAAGAAGCTCGAACAGGAGTTCTAAGCAAGCCGGCCGTGCGCGTGCCGCGCACGGACTCGGCGCAGCGTCGGCCAGCCGGGCCGGTGGCTGCGCCACCGGAACCGGTCTGACGTCACGACGCGGCTTTGCCGCGGCGCCGCCCGCCCGAAAAGACAATCACCAAAGGGGTCCACGGCTGCCCCATCCACAGCCAGTCGCCGGGTGCCTGATACGGCCCGGCCACGAACGGAGAGAAGACCATGCGCCATCGTGTAGCCCATCGTAAGCTGGGACGGACCACCAGCCACCGCATCGCCATGTTCCGCAACATGTCGGCAGCGCTCATCAAGCACGAGCAGATCACCACGACGCTGCCCAAGGCCCGCGAAATCCGCCCCTATCTCGAAAAGCTGATCACGCTCGCCAAGCATGGCGGCCTGTCCAACCGTCGTCTCGCCATGGCGCGCCTCGGCGACGAAACGCAGCTTGCCAAGCTGTTCGACGTGCTTGCGACCCGCTACGCGGACCGGCCAGGCGGCTATATCCGCATCATCAAGGCCGGCTCGCGCCGATCCGACGCAGCGCCGATGGCGGTCGTCGAGTTCGTTGACCGCGACACCAGTGCCAAGGGCCAGGACTCGGGCCCTGTCGAGAGCTTCGACTCCGAAGATTGATCTTCGCAGGCTAAAGCCCGAGTCTCCTCAATTGCGAAAGGCCCTGATCCATGGCTGACGATCTCATCACAACCAATGGCGTCGATGTCGATGCCGATGCGCCGCTGCCGCAGGTTTCCATCCTGACGCAATATGTGAAGGACCTGTCCTTCGAGAACCCCAACGCTCCGGCTTCGCTGCAGGCCGAGGGCCAGCCGCAGATCGACGTGAATGTCGGCGTCAATGCCCGCCGCGCCAATGACACGATGTTCGAGGTCGAGCTCAAGATCACCGCCACCGCCAAGAACGGAGACATGACGAGCTTCGTCGTCGACGTGCTTTATGCCGGGCTGTTCGGGCTGCAGAATGTGCCCGAGGAGGCGCTCGAGCCCTTCCTCATCATCGAGGCGCCGCGAATTCTGTTTCCGTTCGCCCGTCGTATCATCGCCGATTCGGTACGCGATGGCGGCTTCCCGCCGCTGATGCTCGATCCGATCGATTTCCACACGCTGTATCTGCAGCAGCGTGGGATGGGGCCGGATGGCCAGCCGGTGGGCAACGCCTGAGCCAGCCTCCGGCGGGCAGGGGGCTGGCCCCCTGCACCCCTGATGTTTACGGGGGCTACATGAGAAGCAAACAGCACAGGCCCAAGGCCAGGGGTGCAGGGGGCGAGCCCCCTGCCCGCCGGAGGCCCCTCTGAACCTCCTCCGCGCCACCGCCACGATCGGCAGCCTCACCCTGCTCAGCCGCATCGCCGGCTTCGGCCGCGATGTGCTGATGGCACGTGTGCTAGGCGCCGGCATGGCGGCAGACGTGTTCCTCATTGCGTTCCGCTTGCCCAACCTGTTCCGCGCGTTGTTTGCCGAAGGGGCCTTTTCGGCGGCCTTCGTGCCGATGTTCAATCGGCAGGTCGGCGCCGACGGTGGCGATCTCGGCCGCGCCAAGCGCTTTGCCGAGGATGTGCTGTCGGTGCTGCTGCCGGTGCTGGTGGTGTTCACCGGGGTCATGGTTCTGCTCGCGGGCCCTGTGGTCTGGGCCCTGACGGGTGGCTTTGCCGGCGATGACAGCCAGAAGTTCGCGCTGGCAGTGGATTTCACGCGCCTCACCTTCCCTTATCTGCTGCTGATCAGCCTGGTGAGCCTGATGGGGGGCATTCTCAACTCGCTCGGCCGCTTCTGGATCAACGCGGCAGCGCCGATCCTGCTCAACCTGGTGCTGATCGGCGGGCTGGTCTTTTCAAACGGCGCCGACAAGGTCGATGCCGCACGCGTGCAGGCGCTGTGCGTCTCGCTGGCCGGAATCGCGCAGTTCATGTGGCTGCTCTGGGCGTGCCTCCGCGCCGACATCAAGCTGCGGCTGCGGGCACCCAGGCTCGGCGAGCAGGTGCGCAAGCTGATGCGGCTCATCGTTCCCGCCGCCCTTGGCGCCGGCGCCGTTCAGGTCAACCTGCTGATTTCGACCGCGCTGGCTGCGCGATTCCTCCCCGAAGGGGCGGTGTCCTGGCTCTATTACGCCGACCGGCTCAACCAGCTGCCGCTCGGCATCATCGGCATCGGCGTGGGGACGGCGCTGCTGCCCGCCCTTTCGCGGCAGCTGGGTGCCGGTGATGCCGAAGCGGCGGTGCGGACCCAGAACCGCGCGATCGAGCTCGTGCTGCTGCTCACGCTGCCGGCGGCTGCGGGGCTGGCGGTGGCGGCAGGGCCGATCATCCACGGCCTGCTCGAATATGAAGCGTTCCAGGCAGCCGACACGGCAGCAACGGCTGCGGCGCTGGCGGCGTTCGCGCTGGGGCTGCCGGCCTATGTGCTCATCAAGGTGCTGACCCCCGGCTTCCATGCGCGGTCGGACACGAGCACCCCGGTGCGGATCGCGGTGGCCTCGATGCTCGTCAATCTTGTCGGCAACCTGCTGCTCATCTGGTCGCTCGGCCATGTCGGGATCGCCCTTTCCACCGCGGCGGCGGCCTGGGTAAATGCGGCCGTGCTGTTTATCGTGCTTCGCCGGCGCGGGCACTTTGCCATGGATGCGCGGCTGTTGCGGGCCCTGCCGCGGCTGGGTCTGGCAGCGGGGCTGATGGTGGCCGCGCTGCTGGCGTTGGGTCCGGCGGTCGCCGGGCTGATGGCCGGGCCGCTGCCATGGCGGGCCATGGGTCTGCTGGTGTTGATCGGCGGCGGCGGCCTGGCCTATCTGGTCGCGGTGCGGCTGACGGGCGTGTTCACGCTCGCCGAATTGAAGGCGCAATTCAGAAGGGGCAAGAAATGAGGCGTGTGTTCTCGGGCATCCAGCCGACGGGCAATCTGCATCTGGGCAATTACCTCGGCGCCATCCGCAATTGGGTGCGGATGCAGGATGAGGCCGAGTGCCTGTTCTGCGTCGTCGATCTCCATGCCATCACCGTGGCGCAGGAGCCGAAAGGCTTGCGCGCCGGCATCCGCGAGATGACCGCGGCACTCATCGCTGCCGGGCTTGATCCGGATCGCTGCGTGCTGTTCAACCAGAGTGCGGTGCGCGTGCATGCCGAGCTGGCCTGGGTGCTGATGTGCACGGCGCGGATGGGTTGGTTGAATCGCATGACGCAGTTCAAGGAAAAGTCGGGCAAGGACCGGGAGGGGGCCAGCGTGGGACTGTTCACCTATCCTGTGCTCCAGGCCGCCGATATCCTGGCCTACAAGGCGACGCATGTGCCGGTGGGCGAGGACCAGAAGCAGCACCTCGAACTGGCGCGCGACATCGCCGCCAAATTCAACAACGATTTCGGCGTCGAGCTGTTTCCGTTGCCCGAGCCGGTGATCGAGGGACCGGCCACGCGCGTGATGAGCCTGCGCGATGGTTCGGCCAAAATGTCCAAGTCCGACCCCAGTGATGCCGCTCGGATCAATTTGACCGATTCGGCCGATACGATCGCGCAGAAGATCAAGCGCGCGAAAACCGACCCCGAGCCATTGCCGAGCGAGGCGGCGGGGCTGGCCGGGCGGCCGGAAGCGGCAAACCTGGTGGGGTTGATGGCGGCACTGTCCGGGCAGAGCGTCGCGCAAGTGCTGGCCGAGCGCGGTGGGCAGGGTTTTGGAACTTTCAAGCCGGCCTTGGCCGAACTCATGGTGGCGACGATCGCGCCGATCACCGAACGCTTCAACGCCTTGCGCCACGATGCGACGACGCTCGATGCCGTGCTGGCCGCGGGTGCTGCCAAGGCGCGCGCGATCGCCGAGCCGGTGCTGGCCGAGGTGCATCGTGCTGTCGGTCTGGCAGAGTGAGTCCCTGCGACACCCAGGTACAGCCCGGGTTAAGCGCCAATTCACTTCGGTTCCCGTAACTCCAGGGCTATAGAGCAGACTTCCCTGCAAGGAACACTCACCATGTCGCGTACGACCAAGCTGATGCCGCTCGCAGCGCTGGCACTTCTCGCCGGTTGCGCCCCTACTTTTGAAGCGCGTGTTGCGCGCTTCCAGCAGCTGCCGCCCCCCGGCGGCCAGACGTTCGTGATCGAGCCGCGCGACAAGGAGAATGTCGGCGGGCTCGAATTTGCAACATACGCCAGTCTCGTGCGGCAGAAGCTTGTCGCCAATGGTTACACCGAAGCACAGAGTCCTGGCGCTGCTGCACTCACCGTCAAGCTCGATTATACCGTGGGCGCACCGCGTGAGCAGATCCGCACCCGCCCCGGCTTCGGCGGTTGGGGTGGCTTTGGCCCCGGCTGGGGCTGGAACCCCTATTGGGGCGGTGGCTTTGGCGGTTGGGGCGGTGGCTTCGGCGGCTGGGGCGGCGGCTTCGGTGGTTGGGGTGGTGGCTTCGGTGGTGGCGGCTGGGGCGGCAACGATGTCTATTCGGTGACGCAGTATAATTCCGCCGTGGCGATCAAGATCGAGCGCAATGCCGACAAGACCAGCCTTTTCGAAGGCCGCGCCGAAACCGTGAGCAGCTCGAACAACCTTACCCGGCTCGTCCCGAATCTGGTGACGGCAATCTTCACCAACTTCCCCGGCAACAGCGGCGAGACGGTGCGGGTGAAATTCGATCCGGCGCGTCCGGAAATGACCCCGACGGTTCGTCCCGGTCGCTGATGTCAGGAACCCCCGCCATTACTGGCGGGGGATTTCCTCTTCGGTGCCCATGCGCCCGGCACGGTCGCGCGCCCAGGCATCGACCTGGTTGCGATTGCAGCCCACGGCGCCCCCGGCACCCACGGCCGAGCAACTGCCGATGCCCCCGCCTGCGACATCCTGCACCATCAGTGCGCGGTTCTCCTCGAAGGGATTGCCGCGGCGTTCAGCCTGCCTGAGCGGGGTGGGGATGCGGTAGATTTCCGACTCGGGAAGCCGGGCGCAGACCACCACCTCGTCGGGCGATGTCGGCTTGGGGCATGGCTCGGTGCCGAACACGGTAACAAGCCGCTGGCGAGGCTGGGTACCATCGCCCGGATCCCCGACCGGCTTGAGGGTCGAACGCACGGCACCGCCAGCGGGCGTTTGCGTCGTGATCGTCTCGGTGGTGGCGCGTTCCGGCGCTGGCGCGTCCACGGGCACCGGTGGCCCCTTGACGGGCCGCGCCTCCTGGGCCGCTGCTGGTGTCGTGGCCAGGGCCAGCACCATCACCACCAACACACGCATCAACCCACTCCTCAAGCCATTCTGGAAAGGTTGTAGTGCATCAGGCGTGGCGGGCAAATGAACAAACGCTGCACGCGGCTTACTGGTCGATGTGCATCGAATAGGTGAAGCGATCGCCTGGGTGCGACGACACCGAAATCTCCACAACCCGGCCGTTCTCGTCGGAATAGACGCGCACGATCCGCAACACTGGCGCGCGTCGAGCGATGCCAAGGGCTGCGGCTTCGGCATTGCCCGCTGCCATGGCGCTGATGTTCTGCACGACTTGCCTTACCCGAAATCCGCCGGCGCGCGCGAGCTGCTGGAACAGGGTTTCCGGCCCCGGCCGCAGCCCGGGCACATGCGCTGCGAGCGCCGGATTGATGTACACTTCGGTGACTGCGACCGCAGCGCCGCCAGGGCTCATCCGCCGCAGCCCGGTCAGGTGCAGCCACTGGCTGCCGCCGGCGACGCCAAGCTCCTCGGCGCGAGGTCCGGACAGCGTGATGGTGCCGCAATCCTTGAACTGGAATTCCGATTCGGCGGCATATTGCAGCAGCTCCGCCACATCGGAGAGCGGCTGCCGCAGCACCTGGTCAGGGCTGGCGACAATGGTGCCCGAGCCGCGGCGGCGGCGGATCAGCCCTTCCGCCTGCAACCGGCGGAGCGCCTCGCGCACCGTGAAGCGCGAGATGCCATAGCGTTCGCACAGGGCATTCTCCGTCGGCAACTGCGCGCCCTCGCCGAAATCGCCGGCCTGGATCGCCGCTCTCAAATCCGCCGCCACCTGTGCGTAGCGGGGTTCACCGCCAGCTGGTCGTCCCATGGTTCTTGTGTCCGTTGTTCGCCCCGAGGATGGTGCACCTTGATTGATGCCGCGCATATCCGCAATAAGTCCGGACAAATTTTGCGCAAGCAACGGAGAGGCATGAGCGGAACGGCGCTGCAATCATCGACCGAGGGGCTGGCAGCGCTGCTGGCGCGCCCGGTCGATGGCAGCGCGCGCGCGAGGGCGCGGCTGCATCTGCTCGATTGGCTCGGGTGCGTGGCGGGCGGCAAGGCAAGCGCCGTCTGGCCGGTGGCGGCGGCAGAGCCGGACCTGCTCACCCGAGCGGCCCTGCTCGGCAATGTGCTTGAGATGGATGATGTTGACCGGCTGGGGCGGTTGCACCCCGGCCCGGTGGTCTGGCCGGCAGCGCTTTCCGCCGCGCGCGAGACGGGGGCCAGCTTCGATGCCCTGCTCGACGGCGCGGTGCGCGGCTATGAAGCGATGATCCGGCTCGGTCGCGCACTCGACGATCATCATTACGCACACTGGCACCCGACCGCGACTGCCGGGCACTTCGGCGCCGCGGCGGCGGCCGCATCGATCTTCGGGCTCGATGAGGAGCGGACGGTCTGGGCGCTCGGCCATGCCGGATCGCTCGCCGGCGGGCTGTGGCAGGTGCGACACGAACCCGCGGCGATGACCAAGGCAGTGCATGTGGCGCAGGCCGCCCTTGCCGGGCTGTGGCATGCGCGGCTGGCGCGCGCCGGGGCGGCAGGGCCGCGCTTCATCCTCGAAGGCCCGCAGGGGATGTTCGCTGCCATGTGCCGCACGCCGCTTCCCGAAGCGCTGGTGGACGCTGGCGGTTGGCGCATCGCCGAGGTCAGCTTCAAGCCCTGGGGCGCGTGCCGCCACGCGCATCCGACGATCGATGCCGCGCTGAAACTGCCGCCCGGCGCGCTCGCCGAGGGGCCGATCATGGTCGAAAGCTATGGCGACGCGCTTGCCTTTTGCGACCAGGCTGTCCCTCGGACCAGCGGCGAGGCCAAATTCTCGCTCCAGCATGCGGTGGCGGTGGTGGCGGTCCGCGGCCGCCCGATGCTGGCGGATTTCGAGCCGGCCGCCATCGTCGACCCGGCGATTGCGGCGGTGCGGGCGCGGGTCATCTGTCGCAGCGCCCCCGGTTTCGATACCGCCTATCCGGCGCATTTCGGCGCGCGGGTGCTCGCCGGCGGCGCTGCGGCCGAGGTGCGCGATGCCTGGGGCGACCCCGAGGCGCCGCTCGATGCTGCAGGCCATGCCGCGAAGCTGCGCAGGTTGCTGGCATGGGGCGGTCTGCCGCCGGAAGAGGCCGAGGCTGCCGAGGCGGCGGCGTCCGTCGACGCTCTGCTGGCGCTGCTGGTGCGCTGGTTGTGACCGTAGCGTTGCTCGATTTCGCGCAAGGCCCGCTGCTGCTGCCGCCCGCCGTGCGCGCGGCAACACTCATGCTTCTGGAAGACACGCTGGCGGTGGGGGCGGCGGGGGCGACCGCGCCCGGCGCGGAAGGCGTGCTCGTGGCGGCGCGCGGCTGGGGCGCCGGCGATGCCGTTCCGGTGCTCGGGCGCCCGGATCGGTTGCCGGCAGCCAGTGCTGCGTTCGTCAACGCGTTCCAGATCCACTGCCTCGAATGGGATGCCGTGCACGAGCGGGCGGTCGTCCATGCGATGAGCGTGGTGACGGCAGCGGTGCACGCCGTCGCGCACCATCGGCGGGCCTCGCGCGAAGCTGCGCTCGAAGCGGTTGTGGTCGGCGTCGAAATCGCCTGCCTGCTCGGCGTGGCGGCCACCTCGCCGCTCAAATTCTTCCGCCCGGCCACGGCGGGGTTGATCGGCGCCGCCCTCGCCTGTGCGCGGCTGGCAGGCCTGCCGCGCGACCGCTTCGGCGATGTGCTGGGCCTCGCCCATGCGCAGGTGGCGGGCACGATGCAGGCGCATGTCGAAGGCGCGCTGGCATTGCCGCTGCAAATCGCCAATGCCGCCCGCGCCGCGATCACCACGGTCGATCTCGTCGCCGCCGGCCTGCCGGGGCCGCATGATGCGCTCACCGGCCCGTTCGGCTATTTTCCGCTGTTCGACCAGGGTGATCCAGCCCCGCTGCTGGCGACTTTGGGGGAAAGCTGGCGCATTCCGGAAATCAGCATCAAGCCCTGGCCAAGCGGCCGCGCCAGCCATGCCGTCTTGTCAGCACTGGAAGGCCTCTCAGCCAGCGACCTCAAGAGCATCCGTGCCGAAGTGCCGCCGCTCGTCGCCCGGCTGGTCGGCCGACCCTGGGTGCCGGACATGAGCCCGGCCTATGCGCGGCTCTGCCTGCCTTTCCTCGTGGCGGTGATGCTGACCGACGGCCATATCGACCCGCGCCGCTTCACCCGCGAAAATTTCGCCGATCCAGCGCTTCGGGCGCTCGGCGCACGGCTTGCAATCATCGTTGACGGAAACCCCGATCCCAACGCCCTCGCGCCGCAGCGCATCGTTCTCGGCCTGGCCGGTGGCGGCGAGCGAACAATCGAGGTTCCCGCCACCCTCGGCAGCCCTGCCAACCCGCTCACCCGGATGCAGCACCGCGCCAAGATCGACTTCGCGCATAGCCTCGCACTGGTGCCGCCTGCGCCGACTGACCCGCTCACCCTGCTGACCGGAGCCACCGCATGACCCGTCCCGAATATTTCGCACTCGCCGATGTGCCGGGGCTGCTCCGCCAATATCCGCTCGGGACCGATTTCCTCCGCACCTACAAGGCCATGTCCAGCGACCAGCTTCGGAGCGTGCAGGAGGCGCAATTCACAAGGCTCATGGCCAGGGGCTGGACGGTGCCCTTCTATCAGCGGCTCTGGGGCGCCAGGGGCATCGAGCCCGGCGATATCCGCAGCCTCGACGACATTGCCAGGCTGCCGACCTACGACAAGGCCGATCTCATGGCCTCGATCGCCGCGCACCCGCCGTTCGGGGATTTTCATGGGCTGCCCGGCGGCGTCGGCACCTCCCCGGCCATCCTCCACACCACCAGCGGCACCACCGGCAAGCCGCAAGTGCTGCTCTTCGGCCCGCGCGGCCGCGAGGTCGGCAACCTCCTCGTGGGCCGCATGGCGCTCTGGCAGGGGCTGGCCGACGGCGACGTCGTCCACAGCGTCTATGGCCATGGCATGATCAATGGCGGCCACTACATCCGCGAGGCCTATGCGCATTTCACCAACGCCGTCTTCATGAGTGCCGGCACCGGCATCGAGACGCGCTCGGCGGCGCAGGTGCGGCTGATGGCCGATTTCGGCGCGTCCGTGGCGGTCGGGTTCATCGACTATATCCGCAAACTCGCCGAGGTGGCGCGCGACGAAGGGCTGATCCCCGGCGAGCACATCAAACTGCGCATGATCATCGGCCATCTCGGCACCGAGGACAGGCGCGGCGTGGAAGACGCCTGGGGCGGCGCCAGGGCGTTCGACTGGTACGGGGTGGGGGACACCGGCTGCATCGCCGGCGAAGGCCCCGAGCGCGACGGGCTGTATGTGTGGGAAGACGCGCAATATCTCGAGCTCTGCGACGTCGATTCGGGCGCACCCGTGCCGGCGGGCCAGAAGGGCGACATGGTCGTCACCTGCCTCTACAAGGATGACGTGGCGCCGTGCATCCGCTTCAACACCCATGATGTGTCGGCCTTCCGCACCGACAGCAATGTCCATGGCATCCCGTTCCGGCGCATCGAGGGCTTCCTCGGTCGCTCGGACAATATGGTGAAGCTCAAGGGAATCAACGTCTTCCCGCATGCAATCGGCGCACTCATCGAGAACCGCCCGGAGCTGACCGGCGAATATGTCTGCCACATGCGCAGTGACGGCATGACAGTGACGCTGGAGCATCGCGATCCCGCGAGTGACACGGCACCGCTGGTGGTGCTGCTCCGCGCGGGGCTCGGTGTGGAGGTGGCGGTGGCGCTGATGCCGCCGGGCGGCACCGCAGCGGCAACGCAGATCGACGTGCGGCAAAAGCCGATCCGGCTGATCGACGAGCGCAAGCCGTGATGCACTGGTTGGGCGTTGCGGAACTGGCGAGCGCTGACCCGGTGGCCGTGGTCGAGCACCAACTCGCCCGCATCGCAGCGCTGAATCCGGCGCTCAAGGCCTTCACGGCAGTCGACGCCCAGGGCGCTCGGGCTGGCGCGCGCCTCACGGCGGGCATGCCGTTGCCCCTGCGCGGCGTCACCATCGGCGTGAAAGCCAACATCGATGTCGCCGGGCTGGTCACCACCGCCGGGGTCGCGGGACGCACCATGCCCGCCACCGAGGACGCCGCCATGGTCGCCGCCCTGCGCGCCGCAGGGGCCATCATCCTCGGCCACGTCAACATGCACGAGGCCGCCCTCGGCGCCACCACCGACAATCCCTTTCACGGCCGCACCGAAAACCCGCATCGCCGCGGCCGCACCCCCGGCGGTTCGAGCGGCGGCTCGGGGGCAGCCGTCGCGGCCGGGCTGTGCACGGTGGCGCTCGGCACCGACACGCTCGGCTCGGTGCGCATCCCGGCGGCGTACAACGGCATCTACGGCCTCAAGCCGAGCAATGGCCTGCTCGACGAGCGCGGCCTGGCCTATCTCTGCGCGCGGCTCGACAGCATCGGCCCGCTGGCGCGCTCGGTCGCCGATCTGGCGGCCGTGGCGGCAGTGATGATGCCGCTCGGCACACCGCGTCTTGTATCGCGCATCGCCACCTTCGCCGATGTCGAGGCTTCCACCATGGAGCCTGCCGTTCGCGCCGGCTATGAAGCCGCCAAGCGCGCGCTGCGCGGCCTCGGCCATACGGTCGAAGCGCTGCCGCTTGCCGAGATCGACTTCAAGAAGGCCCGGCTCGGCGGCTTCCTCGAGGCCGCGCGCGAAGGCGCGGACCATTTCGCCGCCGATCGCGTCGCGGGGCACATCTCGCCCGACTTTGCCGCCCTGCTCGATTTCGCTGCCGCCGCACCCCTCACCCTGCATCAGGCTGGCGCCGCTGCTGCGAGCCACGCCCGCGACGCGGTGCTGGCAGCGCTTGAAAAGGCCGATCTGCTGCTGCTGCCCACCGCCCCGCAGGCGGCGTTCGGGCATGGGTCCGCCCCCGTCAACCAGGCCGATTTCACCGCCCTCGCCAATCTGGCGGGCGTGCCGGCACTATCCTTGCCGTCCGGCGTTGATCATGATGGGCTGCCGGTGGCGGTGCAGCTCATCGGTCGGCACGGAGACGAGGTGACGCTGCTGGCAATGGCAGCGAAGCTCGATGCCGTGCTGCAGGCCTATCGCCGACCAGAGTTCGAAATGGAGAAAAACTGATGCGCATGTTCGTGATGTTCAACCTGAAGCCCGGCGTCGAAGTTGCGGATTACGAGGAATGGACGAAGACCCGCGACATGCCCAATGTGCGCTCGCTGATGTCGATCAAGGATTTCCGCGTGTTCGGCGTCACCGGCCTGTTCGGGTCGGATGCGAAGCCGCCCTTCCAATATGTCGAGGTGATCGACATCGTCGAGATCGACGAGTTCTTGAAGGACATCGACACCCCGGCGATGAAGGAAGTCACCGGCGAGTTCGAAAAATGGACCGATTCCCCGGTGTTCCTCACCACGAATGAGCTGCTGGTGGCCTGATGCGGCGCTTTGGGGGCAAGGTCGTCATTGTCACCGGCTCGGGGCGTCCCAGGGGGCTGGGGCAGGCGATCCTCCAGCGCTTTGCCGATGAAGGTGCGCACTGCGTGGTGTCGGACGTGAGCAGCGGCGGCGAGGGGCTGGCAAGCTCGGCCGACATGGCCGAAGTCGTCGCCGATCTCGAACAACGCGGCGCCCAGGTGCTCGTGCAGCCGTGTGACGTGGCCAAGGAAGCCGAATGCGAGGCGCTCGTCGCGGCCGCCGTCGCGCGGTTCGGGTGGATCGACGTGATGGTCAACAACGCCGGCATCGGCTTCGTGATGAAGCCGCTGCTGGAAACCAGCGGCGACGATTGGGACCGGGTGCTCGATGTGAACCTCAAGGGCGCGTTTCTGGCCTCCAGGGCTGCAGCGCGCCAGTTCATTGCGCAGGGACCCGGTGAAGACGGCATTGCCGGGCGGATCATCAACATTGCCAGCCAGGCCGCCAAATCGGGCTTCCCGCACATGGCGCCCTACACCGCGTCCAAGCACGGCATGGTCGGCCTCACTCGCTCCAACGCCGTCGAGCTGGGGCCGCACCGCATCACCGTCAACGCCGTCTGCCCCAACCATGTGACGACCGGGCTCGGCGCCGCGCAGAACGAGTATTTCTCGAAGCTGCTCGGCTTTGCGAGCGTGGACGCCTATCTCGCCAACATGCGCGCCAAGAACCCCCTCGGCCGCCCGGGGCTGGCGAGCGACACCGCAGCCGCCTGCGCCTGGCTTGCATCGAGCGACGCCGTCTATGTCACCGGCGAGGCGCTAAACGTGTCGGGTGGCGAAGAGGTCCACTGAGGCCAGGGTTGCGGGCACCGCCGCTGCCGGGGCACATTCGCCTTCGACACGACACAGGACGGAGCGATTCGATCACCCCGGACGACCACCCCTCCACGCTCGCAGCGTCCATCCCGGCACGGCTCGATCGGTTGCCCTGGAGCCGCTTCCACTGGCTCGTGGTCATGGCGCTCGGCATCACATGGATCCTCGACGGGCTGGAAGTCACCATCGCCGGGCTGGTCGCGGAAGGGGTTCGCAGCAGCGCCAGCCTCGGGCTTTCGGCGAGCGATGTCGGGCTGGCGAACAGCGCCTATCTCGCCGGCGCCGTGGTCGGCGCGCTGTTCTTCGGCTGGCTGGCGGACCGATGGGGCCGCAAGCGGCTGTTCAGCATCACCCTCGGCCTCTACCTGATTGCGACCGCCGCCACCGCTTTCACCTGGGATCTGCCGAGCTTCGCGCTGGCGCGCTTCCTCACCGGTGCGGGCATCGGCGGTGAATACAGCGCCATCAATTCAGCAATCCAGGAGCTCATTCCGGCGCGGCGGCGCGGCTGGACCGACCTTGCGATCAACGGCAGCTTCTGGGTGGGGGCCGCACTCGCCAGCGCCATGTCGATCGTGCTCCTCGATCCGCAACGCTTCGCCCCCGATATCGGCTGGCGGCTGGCGTTCTTCGGCGGCGCATTGATCGGCGCGGTCATCCTGTGGCTTCGCCGCTTCGTGCCGGAGAGCCCGCGCTGGCTGGCATTGCACGGCCGGCAGGCCGAGGCCGAGGCGATCATGGCCGGCATCGAAGCAAGGGCCGAGGCCGCAGGCCACCGGCTGCCGCCCGTGCCGCCGCTGCAGGTGCGGCTGCGGCAGCGCGGTGCGGCAACGCTGGCGGATGTCGCCACGGCGTTGCTGCGTACCTATCCGTCACGCACCATCTGGTGCCTGGCGCTGATGATCGCCCAGGCCTTCTTCTACAACGCCATCTTCTTCAGCTATGCGATGCTGCTGACCGATTTCTACAGTGTGCCCGGCGCCGATGTCGGCTGGTACATCCTGCCCTTTGCAGCGGGCAATGTGCTGGGGCCGCTGCTGCTGGGCCGGTTCTTCGACACGCTGGGCCGAAGGCCGATGATCATGCTCACCTATGGCGCGTCGGCCGTGCTGCTGCTGGCGACCGGCCTCGCGTTCCGGGCCGGGCTGCTCGACGCCACGACCCAGACGCTGTGCTGGAGCGTGACCTTCTTCTTCGCCTCGGCCGCGGCCTCCGCAGCGTATCTGACCGCGGCGGAAAGCTTCCCCCTGGAAATCCGCGCGCTGTCGATCGCCATCTTCTATGCGCTGGGCACCGGGCTTGGCGGCGTGGCGGCACCCTGGCTGTTCGGGCGGCTGATCGAAAGCGGTTCGCGCGATCAGGTGCTGCTCGGCTATGCGCTCGGCGCCGCGCTGATGGCGGCCGCGGCGGTGCTGACATGGTTCATCGGGCTGGCAAGCGAGCGCAAGCCGCTCGAGGATGTGGCGCGTCCGCTGTCCTGGGAGTGAGGGGCCTCCGGCGGCCGGGGCCTCAGGCCCCGGACGCCATTTCTCGGGGCGCTGCCACATCCGAACCGGTCAATGTGCGCGAAGACCACCAAAAGGGGTCTGGGGCCCGAGGCCCCAGCCGCCGGAGGCCTAGATCGCCGTCACCGCCTCGGCGAGGATCGTCAGCCCCTCGGGCGTCACTTCGGCAAAGCCGCCTTCGATCTCGTAGCGCGCCGATGGGCTCGAGCCTTCGGTCGCATAGACTTCGATGATGCCGGGGCGGATCGTGCTCATCAGCGGCGCATGGCCGGGGAGGACGCCGAAGTCCCCCTCGGCACCCGGGACCACCACCATCGCGACATTGGCCGAGGCCAGCATCCGCTCGGGCGAGACGAGCTCGAACTTGAACGTCGCCATCAGGCGGCGTCCGCAGCCAGCTTCTGCGCCTTGGCGACCGCATCTTCGATCGTGCCGACGAGGTAGAAGGCGGCTTCGGGAAGATGGTCATATTCGCCCGCCACGATCGCCTTGAAGCCTTTGATCGTGTCTTCCACCTTCACGAACACGCCGGGCGTGCCGGTGAAGATTTCGGCCACATGGAACGGCTGGGACAGGAAGCGCTGGATCTTGCGGGCGCGGCTGACGACGAGCTTGTCCTCTTCCGAGAGCTCGTCCATCCCGAGAATGGCGATGATGTCCTGCAGCGACTTGTACTTCTGCAGCACTTCCTGGACCGAGCGCGCCACATTGTAATGCTCTTCGCCCACAACGCGCGGGCTGAGCACGCGGCTGGTCGAATCGAGCGGATCGACCGCCGGATAGATGCCGAGCTCGGCGATCGAGCGGCTGAGCGTGGTGGTGGCATCGAGGTGGGCGAACGACGTGGCCGGGGCCGGATCGGTCAGATCGTCGGCGGGGACGTAAATGGCCTGCACCGAGGTGATCGAACCCTTGTTGGTCGAGGTGATGCGCTCCTGAAGCTGGCCCATGTCGGTGGCCAGCGTCGGCTGATAGCCCACGGCCGATGGAATGCGGCCGAGAAGCGCCGACACTTCCGAGCCGGCCTGGGTGAAGCGGAAGATGTTGTCCACGAAGAACAGCACGTCCTGGCCTTCGACATCGCGGAAATATTCGGCGTTGGTCAGGCCCGAGAGGGCGACGCGGGCGCGGGCACCCGGCGGCTCGTTCATCTGGCCGAACACGAGCGCGACCTTTGAGCCTTCCGAGATCGGGTTGCCGTCGGCATCCGACGCGATGACGCCGGCTTCGAGGAATTCGTGATAGAGATCATTGCCTTCGCGGGTCCGCTCACCCACGCCGGCGAACACCGAGGTGCCGCCATGGCCCTTGGCGATGTTGTTGATCAGCTCCTGGATGAGCACGGTCTTGCCGACGCCCGCCCCGCCGAACAGGCCGATCTTGCCGCCCTTGGCATAGGGCGCGATCAGGTCGATGACCTTGATGCCCGTCACCAGAATGGCGCTTTCGGTCGACTGGTCGGTGAACAGCGGTGCCTCGGCATGGATCGGCATGGTGATCTCGGCATTCACCGGGCCACGCTCGTCGATCGGCTCGCCGATGACGTTGAGGATGCGCCCCAGCGTTGCCGGGCCGACGGGCACGCGGATCTGGCTGCCGGTGTCGGTCACTTCCTGGCCGCGGACGAGACCATCGGTGGCGTCCATCGCGATGGTGCGCACGGTGTTCTCACCAAGATGCTGCGCCACTTCGAGAACGAGGCGAAGTTCGCCGACGCGGGTTTCGAGCGCCGACAGAATCGCCGGCAGTTCGCCATCGAACTGCACGTCGACCACGGCGCCGATGACCTGGGTGACGCGGCCGACATTGTTGGTGGTGATGGCCATGGTTGTGCTCCTCAAAGGGCTTCGGCGCCGGAGATGATTTCGATCAGCTCCTTGGTGATGGCGGCCTGACGGGTACGGTTATAGGTGATGGTGAGGCGGTTGATCATGTCACCGGCGTTGCGGGTGGCATTGTCCATCGCGGTCATGCGACTGCCCTGCTCGCTGGCGGCATTCTCCAGCAGCGCGCGGAACACCTGCACGGCAAGGTTGCGCGGCAGCAGGTCGGCAAGGATCGATTCCTCATCGGGCTCATATTCGATCGCCGCCGGCACATCGCCCACGGGCTTGCTCTCGGCGACGGCGGGAAGGGCTGCCGGAATGATCTGCAGCCGCGTCGGCTCCTGTGCGAGCGCCGACTTGAACTTCGAGAAGAACAGATGCGCCACATCGAACTCGCCGGCTTCGAAGCGCGCGGTGATGTCGTCGGCAACCGCCTTGGCGTCGGCGAAGCGCACGGTCTTGATGTGCGTCTGGTCGATCGTACCGATGATCAGATTGCGGTGGGTGCGCAGGAAGGGCGCGCGGGTCTTCTTGCCCACGAACAGCAGCTTCACCGTCTTGCCCTGCGCCAGCAGCTCGTCGAGGAACTTGCGGGCAGCGCGCGTGATGTTGGTGTTGAAACCACCCGCCAGACCGCGCTCCGAGCCGGCGATGACGAGCAGGTGCACCTGGCTGTTGCCCGTGCCCGCCATCAACCGCGGCGATTCGGGCCCCACCTGCACACGGCTCGCCAGGCTCGCCATCACGGCCGCCATGCGCTCCGAATAGGGGCGCGCGGCTTCCGCCGCCTCCTGCGCACGGCGCAGCTTGGCGGCGGCGACCATCTTCATCGCCTTGGTGATCTTCTGGGTCGATTTGACCGAGACGATCCGGTTTTTCAGGGCCTTGAGGCTGGGCATCGGATTTTAAGCAAAGGTCTTGGCGAAGTCGCCGATCAGCGTCTTCAGCTTGGCGGTGGTGTCGGCGCTCAGGTCCTTCTTCTCGCGAATGTCGGTGAGCACGCCCGCGTGGTCGGCCTTCACATGCGCCAGCAGCGAGGATTCGAAACGCGTCACGGCGTTCGCATCGACGGTGTCGAGATAGCCATTCACACCGGCAAAAATGCTCACAACCTGCTCCTCGAACGGCATCGGCTGGAACTGGCCCTGCTTCAGCAGCTCGGTAAGCCGCTTGCCGCGGTTGAGCAGCTTCTGCGTCGAGGCATCGAGATCCGAGCCGAACTGCGCGAACGCCGCCATCTCGCGATACTGGGCGAGCTCGAGCTTGATGGTGCCCGCCACCTTCTTCATCGCCTTGGTCTGTGCCGCCGAGCCGACGCGACTCACCGACAGGCCGACGTTGATGGCGGGGCGCACGCCTTGGTAGAACAGCTCGGTTTCGAGGAAGATCTGGCCATCGGTGATCGAAATCACGTTGGTCGGGATGTAGGCCGACACGTCACCGGCCTGCGTCTCGATGATCGGCAGTGCAGTGAGCGAGCCGCCCCCGTTGGCGTCGTTCATCTTGGCGGCGCGCTCGAGCAGCCGTGAGTGGAGATAGAACACATCGCCCGGATAGGCTTCACGGCCCGGCGGGCGGCGCAGCAGCAGCGACATCTGGCGATAGGCGACCGCCTGCTTGGTGAGATCGTCATAGGCGATCACGGCGTGCATGCCATTATCGCGGAAGAACTCGCCCATGGTGCATCCGGTGTAGGGGGCGAGGAACTGCAGCGGTGCCGGCTCCGAGGCGGTGGCGGCAACGACGATCGAATACTCCATCGCGCCATTCTCTTCGAGCGCGCGCACGATCTGCGCCACGGTCGAGCGCTTCTGGCCGACGGCGACATAGATGCAATAGAGCTTCTTCGACTCATCATCCCCGGCGTTGATCGCCTTCTGGTTGATGAAGGTATCGAGCACCACCGCGGTCTTGCCGGTCTGGCGATCGCCGATGATCAGCTCGCGCTGGCCACGGCCCACCGGCACCAGCGCATCGAGCGCCTTGAGGCCGGTCTGCATCGGCTCGTTGACCGACTTGCGCGGGATGATCCCCGGCGCCTTCACTTCCACACGGCTGCGCGTCACATCGGTGAGCGGGCCCTTGCCGTCGATCGGGTTGCCGAGGCCATCGACCACGCGCCCGAGCAGGCCACAGCCGACGGGCACATCGACGATCGTGCCGGTGCGCTTGACGGTGTCGCCTTCCTTGATCGCGGCATCCGAGCCGAAGATCACGATGCCGACGTTGTCGGCTTCGAGGTTGAGCGCCATGCCCTTGATGCCGCCGGGAAATTCGACCATTTCGCCGGCCTGCACATTGTCGAGGCCGTGCACACGGGCGATGCCATCGCCCACCGACAGCACCTGGCCGACTTCCGAGACTTCCGCCTCGGCGCCGAAGTTGGCGATCTGATCCTTGATGACCCGCGAGATTTCGGCGGCGTTTATGTCCATGGGGTTAGCCTTTCAGTGCCTGGCCGAGCTGGCCCAGCCGTGTACGAAGCGAAGAATCGATCATCCGCGAGCCGACGCGGACGATGAGGCCGCCAAGGATGGCGGGATCGGTGGTGAGATCGAGGGCAACATCGCGCCCCAGACCGGCCTTGAGCTTGGCGGCGAGCGCTGTCTGCTGCTCCCCCGTCAGTGCATGCGCGCTCGTCACGCGCGCAGTCACTTCCCCGCGCCGGGCGGCGGCAAGGGCGCGCACATCGCGAATGATATGCGGCAAGGACGCCAGCCGGCGGTTGTGGGCAAGCACGCCGAGGAAATTGCCGGTGAGCGAATCGAGCTGCATCGCGGCGGCCAGGCCCTTCACCGCCGCTGCGGCCTGCGCGCGGCTGATCATCGGGCTGGTGGTCACGGCCTTCAGCTCGTCCGACCGGCCCAGCGCATCGAACAGGGTGGCAAGGCTTGCCAGAACGCCGTCCAGCGCCTTGTGCTCGACGGCAAGGTCGAAAAGTGCGGTCGCATAGCGGCCGGACAGGCCCTGGGCGATGTTCGCGCGGGCGGTGCCAGTTGAAGGGTCCAAGGGTCCGGGTTCCGGCTTGTTAGAGTTTCGGTTTCGCCAAAGCATTTGCGTTTGCGGCTGCTCTGCAAAGACGCCGGGCGGCTAGCACGGGGTGCGCCCTTGTGCAAGGCAGCATGCGGCGTGAAGCGAGCCTGCGCGGTGCTGCAGCCAGCGCCAGCGCGTATCACCCACGCTGGCTTTAGGCATAAAAATGCTGCCGGCAGATCACAGTTAGCAATTTGTTTCCAGCAAGGCGGAACTTTACGCTCGCACTAACCTTGGCATCACAGGGCGGCGCGTATTGTCGGCCGATTTGTCAGGAGGTTGCTTTGCGTACCCAGATATCTGCAGCACTGCTCGTTCCAGCGATCCTCCTCGGCGCTGCAGGCGCCAATGCCATGATCATCACTGTTCCGCTTACCGCATCTTTCGCCGACGCGCCTTTCACCTATGATTTCGGTGGCGGCAATTCGGTCACCTTCACCACGGTCAACCCGGGGTTCTCGTTCGATCCTGCCGGCGTCTCGACCGGCGGCACCACGCAGATCGCCAGCCTTGGCGCGCCTTTTTTCAACCCGCCACAGCCGACATCCTATTTTTCCAATCGCGGCGGCAGCATCGGCCCCGACACCCCTGCGCAGTTCGTCAGCTACAATGATCCGGCCGTGATTCGTTTTTCCTTGTCGGACAGCATCATCGGGCTGCGCTTCGATCTCGGCCAGGGTTTCCAATATGGCTATGCCCAGATTGCCGGCTCGTCGTTGCAAGGCTTCCGGTTCCAATCGACGCCCAGCATTGGCGTCGCCATCAACGCCATTCCCGAACCGGCGAGCTGGGCGTTGCTCATCACCGGTTTCGGCCTGACCGGAATGGCTTTGCGCCGCCGGCGCACTGCCGGCGCTATCACCGCCTGATCACCGACACGGAGCACCCCGCAAGAGCGATTGGAAAGTACGGGCAGGCGGATTAAACGTGGCAACACGGGAGATCGCGCACTTTGCCTTGGCTGTTCCAACTCGTTCTTGCGGCCCATGTCGGCGCCGGGCTTGTCGCGCTGATCACCTTCTGGGGCTCGGTTGCAACCCGCAAGGGCGGCCCGGCGCATCGGCGCTGGGGGCGGGTGTTTGCTGCAGCCATCTATGTTGCCAGTGCCCAGGCGCTCATCATGGGCACTCTGTCGGTCATCTGGCCGCTGGCGATGCACCCGCAGCTTACCGATGAGCCACTCTACCGCGGGCTGTTCGGCTGGATGATGATCTACCTCGCCGTGCTTGCCGTCAGCATGACGCGCTATGGCCTCGCGATGATCGCCAACAAGACCGCCCATGCCCGCAACCGCCACTGGAGCATGGTGGCGCTGCAGCTTGCGGTGTTCGCAACTGGCGCCAATTGCCTCGTGCACGGCATCATCCTCGGCCAGCCGTTGATGATCGGCATTTCGCTGCTCGGCTTCGGCACCTCGACGACCTACCTCCATTACATGCTCAAGCCGCAGGTCGGCCGCACCGACCATATCCCCGAGCATCTGAAGGCGATGGTCGCGTGCGGAATCGCGGCCTATACCGCCTTCCTGTCGGTCGGGCTGGTCGATCTGTTCCCTGCACACGCCTTCAACCCAGCCATCTGGGCGGTGCCCACCATTCTTGGGCTGTGGATCATCTTCCATCACCTGCGGATCTGGGCGCCGAAGAAGCCAGCGCCGCTTCCAGCCGAGTGATCAGCTCGGCAATGTGCGGCAGCTGCTCGCGCTCAGCGGCGAGAATCGCCCGGAAGGCGGCATCCTTGAACGGCACCAGATCGGGCGGGTTCGCCGTCGCCGAAGCGACGATATCGATCAGCCGCTCCGCAGCGTGGAGTCGGCCCCAAAGATAATCATGCTCGCGATAGGCACGGCTGAAAAACGCGCCGAACGCATTCAGCCGGCTGCCCTGCAGTTTCGTGCCGCCGACATGCGCCAGCGACGGCGAGTCGAGCGGCGACAGTCGGTCGACCTTGATCTCGTCGAACTCGTCCGATCCATCCCCCGCCAGCAGCGGCAGCGTGGCGATATCGTAGAGCGGGAAGCCAAGATAGGCGTTGAGCAGGTTGCGGCGAACGGCGCGGGGCATCGGTTGCGCAAACAGTGCGCAGATGTTGCGGTCCGATTCGGTATCGAGCGCGCGCAGGTCGAGCGCTTGCGCAAGCCCCGCCAGCGCCGCTGCCGGGTCGGTCAGGTCGATTCCATCCAGCGCCGCATGCGCTGCCAGCCGCGCCGGGTTGCGGCGGCCGAGGTGAATGTCGATCAGCGAGTAGAAGCCAGCCTTGAGCGCCTCCACCGCGGCCATCGCCGCCGGCTGCAGCCCCGCGGCCGCCAGCGCGTTGATGCGGCGGATCA
The DNA here is from genome assembly GCF_014205635.1 of Polymorphobacter multimanifer. Taxonomy (GTDB): domain Bacteria; phylum Pseudomonadota; class Alphaproteobacteria; order Sphingomonadales; family Sphingomonadaceae; genus Sandarakinorhabdus; species Sandarakinorhabdus multimanifer. The sequence continues at coordinate 72,004 of NZ_JACIIV010000009.1, read as the reverse complement.
CGAAGCGCAGCCGTCGGATGCGAAACTCGATGTCGAACTGCCGCAGCAGCAATACGAATGGCGAACCGGCGCCATTCTTGCCCTGCGCCTGCGCCGGCTTGTCGAGCCCTTCTTCATGCAGATGTGCCACCAGTCGCACCCGCAGCGGTTCGGCTGCCCCCGCCCCCATCGAAGCGAGCAGCTGCGACAGCGATTCGGTGAGGCGAGCGAGCTTCAGCTGCGCATAGCTCGCATAGGTGAAGCCGGCGCGCGTCGCCGCCTCGGTCTGCGCCTTGCTCCGCCACTCGGCCAGCCGCTCGGGGGTGATGGCGAACAGGAAGAACCGCCGCCCCACCGCCGCCTCGATCGCTGCCTCCACCTGGGGGCCCATCCCCTCGGTCACCGCCCGCAGTCGCCGCACCCGCGCCGAGAGTGCCTCGATCGTGCCAAGGCTGTCGTTGATCGGCTGCTGGCGCGGAATATCGGCAAGGCTGCGCAGGATCGTGGCGAAAAACCCTGGGCTACGCCCATCGGCCGCCCGTTCGGCATGCATTCCCGGCCGCGGATCGACATAAACGAACCGCCGATCCACCTCCCTGTGCGCCCGGTGATGCCCCAGCGCCTCGATCGCCGGCCCGAACGGCCGGCCGTTGATCACCGAGCCGTCGATAAGCGCAACCTTTTCAGGGTCGGCATGGCGAGGAAAGGCGCCTGCCAGAAACGCCGCTCGCCCCGGCCATTCGTCACCGCGTGCAGCGAGCACCGCGTCCATCTCGCCGATCCCCGCCGGTGGGAATGCGCCGGGAAAGGACGCCGTGGCGCGCGCCGCAAACGCCAGCGCCGGGGCATCGGCCAGGTGCCGCGCCCCGTCGGGCCCCGCACCCGCACTCTGGAACCCCAGGATCAGCCGATGCTCGGTTTCGGAGATCTCGGCGGGGCTGTGCAGCGCCAGCCGCACCGCGGATCCATGATAATCGGTCACGGTCACGAACAGGTCGAGCGGCTGCTGGTCGGGCAGCAGCGGCGGCGTCGGCGACGTCGCCGCCATGGCTGCAAAGGCATCGAGCAGCATGCCGCTGAACATCGCACCCGAAAATGGCGGCGTGAACCACCGCGACCGCATCAGCCGTGAGAGCTTCCCCGCCGCCTCGGTGCGCACCTCGGGCTCTTCCATTTCGCCCAGCCCCAGCCCGTGCCGGTTGGTCCAGGCGATCAGCGGCATCGCCCACAGCTTTGACCAGCTGCTCGATGCGCCCACCGGGTCGAGCAGCCGGTCGCTGTCCGCACCCTCCAGCCACAGCCCGCGAAGCGGCTCCATGCTCTGCCCGGTGGCAATCGCCTGTGCCAGCAGGATGCCGTTGATCCCGCCCGCCGATGCCCCGGCGATGATGTCGGTGCTCACCGTCAGATCGAGATTCGGTGCCAATGCTGCCAGCAGCGCCCCATACACCGCCTCGCTGTCATCCGCCGGCGGCAGCGTTTCGGGAAGCTGATGATGCCGCCGCATCGAGGCACGGCTGAGTTTCCACACCTCCTTGGTGATGCCGTGCATGTAGACCGCGAGGCTCACCCCGCCATAGCAGACAAGGGCCAGACGAAGCTCACGGCGGCGCATCAGGTCAGGCTAGGCTTGTGAGGGCAGGAAGAAAAGCCTCCGGCGGCTGGGGCCTGAAGCCCCAGACCCCATGTGTTACTTTCGGTCTACGGCTACGGCGGCCAGCACGACGTCCAGGCCGTTCTGGATGCCTTTGACGAAGGGGGCTTCCTCGATGCTGATGAACTCGTCGAGGGCATGGGCGCGGCCGCCGCCCGCACCCGCACCCAGCGTGATCGCGGGGATGCCGAGGCTGATGGGGATGTTGCTGTCGGTCGAGGATGCCCCGAGTTCGGACTTGTAGCCGTTGCGCGCGAGCGTCGCCTGCGCCGCCTTGACGAGCGGGTCGCTCGCCGGGGTTTCCCCGGCCGGCCGGTCCCCGATCAGCTTGGGATCGGCGCTGATGGTCCCGAAACGGGTGTTTCGCGCACTGTTTTCGGCCGCAACCGACCCCTCGATGACCCCGAGCAGCTGCTTTTCGAGCGCCGCCAGATTGGCCGGCGAGCGCGAGCGCATGTCGAACTCCATGGTGATGGCATTGGGGATCGAGTTGACCGAAGTGCCGCCGGTCACGGTGCTGGCAGCATAAGTCGTCTTGATGTCGGTCGGCGTGGTGATGGCATAGAGGCCGGTGACGCTGCTCGCCATCGCCACCATCGGGTTGACGATGCCATAGGCGCCATAGCTGTGCCCGCCAGGGCCCTTGAAGGTCACGCTGTAGCGCTTCGAGCCGACCCCGCCGTTGGTGATGCCATTGACGCCGCTGCCATCGAAGCTGATGAAATCGCCGATCCGCGCCTTGAGGGGGTTCTCGGTGAACAGGTGTTTCACGCCGCGCAAATCCCCTTGCCCCTCCTCGCCGACGGTGGCGACGAACAGGATATCGCGGCGCGTCTCGATCTTCGCCGCATCCATTGCGCGCACCCAGGCGAGCATCGACGCCAGCCCGATCGTGTCATCACCGATGCCCGGCGCGTGGAGCGTGGTGCCCTCGCGGCGGACGTTGATCGGCGTGCCTTCCGGAAACACCGTGTCGAGGTGTGCCGAGACGACAAGCGCCTTGGCCTTGCGGTCCCTGCCCGGCCGCACTGAGGTGATGTTGCCGACGGCATCGATCGTCACCTCCTGCAGCCCCACCGCCTTCATCATCTCGGCATAGCGCGCAGCGCGCGCCGCCTCCTTGAAGGGTGGCGCCGGAATCTCGGTAAGCTGCACGACCTCTGCCACTATCTGCTTGTAATCATTGGCAATATTGTCATGCGCCAGCTTCAGCGCCGCCGGGCTTTGCGCGGCGGCAGGGGTGGCGAGAAGGGCGAAAAGGAGCAGGGATGTGCGCATCGCGCCACGCTAGCGGTACGGCCGGGCCAAGGGAAGGTCAGGGTTGCGGCGACCTGCATTTGCGCCATTGTCCCCTCACTGAAACCGTTGCCGGAAACGCCCTGAAAAACCGCGTTTCGTGTAAACTTCGCCAACTTCGCACCCGCCGGAGCCACCTTGTTCCAGACGCCTTGTCCCGCTATCGTTCCACATCTGTTCACGGAAAGAGCACATGGCGAAGTCAGCCACAAGATATGTCTGCCAGGCCTGCGGGGCGGTGGCGCCGCGCTGGCAGGGGCAGTGCGGCGATTGCGGCGAATGGAACACCATCCAGGCCGAAGCCACTGCGGTGGTGACGGCATTTGCCGCCAAGCATTCGCTGGCTGGCGGCGGCCGCCGGATCGCGATGACGAGCCTTGCCGACGAGGTGGCACTTCCCGACCGGCTTTCCACCGGCATCGCCGAGCTCGACCGTGCCTTGGGCGGCATCGGCGAAGGGCCCAATGTGAAAGCCGGGTTGGTGCCGGGGTCGGTGGTGTTGATCGGCGGTGATCCCGGCATCGGCAAATCGACGCTGCTGCTGCAGGCAGCGGGGCGGATGGCGGCGGCCGGGCACAAGGTCGCCTATGTTTCAGGTGAGGAAGCGGCGGACCAGGTGCGGCTGCGCGCCCGCCGGCTCGGGCTGGCCCGCGCCGACGTGGCGCTGGCCGCCGAAACGAGCGTGCGGGACATTCTGACGACGATGGCAAGCGGGCCGCCGCCCGCACTTCTGGTGATCGATTCGATCCAGACGATGCATTCGGACACGCTGGAGGGTGCGCCGGGCACGGTCAGCCAGGTCCGGGCCAGTGCGCAGGAGTTGATCCGCTACGCCAAGTCGAGCGGCTGCGCGCTGATTCTCGTCGGGCATGTCACCAAGGACGGGCAACTGGCAGGGCCGAGGGTGCTCGAGCACATGGTCGATACCGTGCTCTATTTCGAGGGTGAGCGCAGCCACCAGTATCGGGTGCTACGCGCGGTCAAGAACCGTTTCGGCGGCACCGACGAGATCGGCGTGTTCGCCATGGGGGCGAGCGGGCTCGAGGAAGTGTCCAACCCTTCCTCGCTGTTCCTCACTCACCGCGAGGATGGCCGGCAGGTGTCGGGCGCCGTGGTGTTTCCGGCCCTTGAAGGCACGCGCCCGGTGCTGTGCGAAATCCAGGCGCTGGTCGTCAAGTTGCCCAGCGGCGCCACCCCGAGGCGTGCCGTGGTGGGCTGGGATTCGGCGCGGCTGTCGATGCTGCTGGCTGTGCTGGAAGCGCGCTGCGGGCTGGGGTTCGGCAACCATGAGGTGTATCTCAACGTCGCCGGCGGCTTCCGCGTCCAGGACCCGGCGGCCGATCTGGCGGTGGCGGCCGCCCTGGTGAGCGCACTCACCGACCGGCCGGTGCCGCTCAATTGGGTCGCCTTCGGCGAGGTGGCGCTGTCGGGCGAGCTGCGCCCGGCGGGGCTGGCGGGGCTGCGGCTCAAGGAAGCGGCGAAGCTCGGCTTCGCCGGCGCCTATGTCCCCACCGGCACCAGCGGTGGCGGCGGGCTCAGGGTGGAGGCGCTTTCGTCGCTGGGGGCGCTCGTTGACCGGCTGGCGGGGCCTGCGTAGAGCAAGCTGATGCTGGATGGTCTCACCGCTTTCGATATCGCCGTGTTCGCGATTGTCGGCTTCGCCGCGGTGGCCGGGCTGGCGCGCGGTTTCGTGGGCGAAATCGCGTCGCTGTTCGCCTGGGTCGCCGGTGTGCTGGCCGTGCGCTATTTCCACACCGAGACCAAGATTTTCGTGGGCAGCTGGATGGAGAGCGAGGCGGGCGCTTCGATTGTCGCGCTGGTCGGGCTGTTCTTCGGCGCCTTCATCGTGGTGCGGTTGGTGGGCGATGCGATGAGCCGCAGCACCAAGGCATCGGTCATCGGCCCGATCGACCGGCTGCTGGGGCTGGGCTTCGGCGCCGCCAAGGGCGTGGTGGCAGCCACGTTGATGTTCCTGCTCGCCACCATGGCCGTTTCGACGCTGTTCCCCGGACAGCCCCAGCCGCAGTGGATGCTGGAGGCGCGCACCGTGCCGACACTGGCGATCGTGTCGCGTGCCCTTCTCGATTTCGTCGATGATGGCTGGCGGCTCGATGGCTCGGTGGCCGGCGATCCGCATTCCGGGCTCGGCATCCCCCCTGCATTCGGCCCCTCCCCTGACCAGGAGGGCTATGGTTCCGGTGATCGCAAGGCGCTCGACGAACTGCTCGACCAGCAGGAAAAGCAGATTCCGTCCACCCCGATCTGACGCATGACGATCCGGCTCCACAATACCCTCAGCCGCGCCAAGGAGCCGCTGGTTCCAGGCGATCCGCGGCGAGTGACGATGTATGTTTGCGGGCCGACGGTCTACGACCGGGCGCACATTGGCAATGCCCGTCCGGCGGTCGTCTTCGATGTGCTGCGCCGGCTGCTGGGGCACGTCTATGGCGAAGGCCATGTCGTCTATGCCCGCAACATCACCGACATCGACGACAAGATCATCACCAGAGCAATCGCCGAGGGCGTACCGATCGAAACGATCACGCAGCGCTTCGAGAGTTTCTACCTTGCCGACATGGGAGCACTCGGCGTCCGACCGCCCGATCTGGCACCGCACGCCACGACAAGCATTCCGGCAATGGTCGGCATGATCGAGGGTCTGGTCGCCAAGGGTCATGCCTATGCAGCGCAAGGCCATGTCCTGTTCGAAGTGGCGACGGCACCCGATTATGGCCAGCTCTCGCGGCGGCCTATGGACGAGATGGTTGCCGTCGCTCGCGTCGAGATGGCGCCCTACAAGCGTGCGCCAGCGGATTTCGTGCTTTGGAAGCCTTCAACCGACGACCAGCCGGGGTGGGACAGCCCATGGGGTCGTGGCCGCCCTGGCTGGCATATCGAATGCTCGGCGATGATCGCCGAGGCGCTGGGCGAGACAATCGACATCCATGGCGGCGGGCTCGACCTGCAGTTCCCGCATCATGAGAATGAGTTGGCGCAATCCGCCTGCGCTCATGGCGGGGCCGCACTGGCGCGGATCTGGATGCACAACGGCTTTCTCAACATAGCCGGCGACACCAAGATGTCGAAATCGCTCGGCAATGTGGTGACTGTGGGCGCGCTGCTGGAGGCGGGCTGGAGCGGCGAGGTGCTGCGGCTGGCGCTGCTCAGCGCGCACTATCGCCAGCCCCTCGAATGGACCGAGCGGCTGCTCGGGGAAGCACGCGCCCGGCTCGATCGCTGGTGCGAGGCGGCTGACGATGACGGGTCGCTGGACGGCGCGGACCCCGATGCCCGGGTGCGGGCGGCCCTTGCGGACGATCTCAACACGCCGGCTGCCCTGGAAGCGATGTCGGCGTTGGCCTCGGCGATTTTTGCCGCCGAAGGGACGGAGCGGTTGGCTTTGCGCCGACAGTTTGCCGCGAGTGGCCGGCTGCTCGGTTTCGGCCGGCTCAGCCTGCAGGTCCCGGCACCTGCCTGGCTGGAGAAGGCGCTTGCCGACTATGCCGCCGCCCGCAGTGCGCGCGATTTCGCCCGGGCGGATGCGATCCGCGCCGAGGCGGAGGCGAACGGCATCAAGCTCGTCGTCACCAAGGATGGCACGTCATGGCGCCGCGCCTGATCCTGGTGGTGCTCGCGGTACTGCTGGCCGCTGCGGCCCCGGCGAAGCGCCCGTCCGGCCCGGCGCCGGTGCTGGTGCGAGAGCTCTTCATCACCGCGACCGAGCCGGCGCTGCGCTGGCGCTGGCGCGCCGCCCCCGAGGTGGGGCTCGAACCGACCCTGCTCCGTGCCATGCGCGGCGAGGCGATGGTGGCGCTCGGCACGGAGCGCGCGGCGGCTCGGCAAGCCATGGCGGAAGCGCGGAAGGGCGGCTACCCGCTGCGAGGCTATGAGACCATCACCGACTGGAGCGTGGCGGCCGACACGCCGCAGCTGCTCGTGTTGCAGGGCGAGGTCTGGCGTTTTACCGGCGGTGCCCATGGCAACACCGGCTATGCCGGCCGGCTGTGGGACCGGCAAGCGCGGCGCAGCATCGGCATCGAGGCGCTGTTTACCGACTGGCCACGAGCCCGAAAGCTCATCGAGCCTGCCTACTGCGCTGCCCTTGCTGCCGAGCAACGCAAGCGACGCGGCGAGACGGCGCCGGGGAATGATTTCGATGCCTGTCCTCCCCTTGCTGAGCAGGTCATTCTTCCGGTCGGCATGATGGGCGCGCCCGCCCGCCAGGTGCGCGTGGTTCTGCCGCCCTATCTGGCCGGCCCTTATGTCGAGGGCAGTTACACGATCGAGCTGGTGTGGCCCGAGGGCGTGGCGACGCTCGTGGCACCGGCGTGGAAAGCGACGCTCGGCTTCGAGTGACAGTGCCTCCGTACTCGCCAGCGCGCAGTGGCTGAGGTAGAGTAGGATGATGCATGATACATTGTACAATCGCGAGATCCTGCGGCTTGCGGCCGAAGGCGGCGGCGCCACGCGTCTCGCTGCCCCGATGGGCTCGGCGGTGAAGGTTTCGCCAGTCTGCGGCAGCCGGGTGACTGCCGATGTCGTCCTCGATCCCGCTGGAGTCGTGGTGGATCATGGGCAGGAAGTGCGCGCCTGTGCGCTCGGGCAGGCAGCAGCGACGCTGGTGGCACGCGGCATCACCGGGCAGGATCGGGCAGCCCTGGCTGCAGCGCGAGCCGAGCTTGCCGGCTGGCTGGCCGGCGGGGCCGACGAGCCGGCCTGGCCGGGCTTTGCGGTCTTTGCCCCAGCCCGGCCGCACCGGGCACGCCACGCCTCGATCCTGCTCGCTTTCGATGCCGCCATCGCTGCGGTGGACGCGGCGCGCGTGAACGCCTGAGCATGGCGGGAGCCCCTGTCCCCGAATTCCTGCCTGAAGCAGTTGTGTATCTCGGTGCATCGGTGGTGCTGGTGCCGCTGTTCGTGCGCGCCAAGCTCGGCGCCGTGCTCGGCTATCTGGCGGCAGGCATTCTTATCGGCCCATCGGTGCTGGGGCTGGTGAGCGAGCCCGAGCGCGTGCTGCAGTATGCCGAATTCGGAATCGTGCTGCTGCTGTTCGTGATCGGGCTGGAGCTGCAGCCGTCTCGACTATGGGCAATGCGCCGCGACATCTTCGGGCTGGGCTTGGCGCAGGTCGTGCTGTGCGGGCTGGCACTGACGGTAGTGATCTTCGCCATGACCTCGCTCAGCTGGCAGGCGGCACTGGTGGTGGGGTTGCCGCTCGGCCTGTCTTCCACCGCGCTGGTGATGCAGCTGCTTGCCGAGCGCGGCCTTGCCGGCACCAGCTTCGGTGAGCGCAGCTTCTCGATCCTGCTGTTCCAGGATCTCGCGATCGTGCCGATGCTCACCATTGTCGGCGCACTGAGCCGAGTGCCTGATCCAGGCGCGCCGCCGGGGTGGCAGGTGGCGGCCATGACGGTTGCGGCCTTGGGCGGGCTGGTGCTGGCGGGGCGCTATGTGCTGCCGGTGGTTTTCCGCATCATCGGATCGCTGGGCGCGCGGGAGGCGTTCGTGGCCGCGGCTTTGCTGTCGGTGCTCGGCAGCGCCTATCTCATGGCCTCGCTCGGGCTGTCGATGGCGCTTGGCGCTTTTGTGGCCGGCGTCATGCTGGCGGAAAGCCCGTATCGGCATGCGCTGGAGGCGGATATCGAGCCGTTCCGCGGCCTGTTGCTCGGACTGTTCTTCATCGCGATCGGGATGACGCTCGACCTGGCGGTGGTGCAGGGCCAGTGGTTGCTGGTGCTCGGGTTGGTAGCCGCTCTGATGAGCGTCAAGACCGGGATGATCATGGTGCTGGCGCGGGTGTTCGGCAAGGATTGGCTTTCGGCATTCAAGATGGGGCTGCTGCTGAGCCAGGGCGGCGAGTTCGGCTTCGTGCTGTTTGCGGAAGCGCAGCGTGGGCTCCTGCTGGCGCCGGCAGCGGTGCAGTTGTTCGGCGCGGTGGTCACGGTTTCGATGGCGCTGACGCCGTTGTTGTTTCTGGCAGCGTCCCGGTTGCAGCCGCGCACCGTGGCCGGGCCGGTTCAGGATGGGCCGGAAATGGCACTGCATGGCGATGGCATGGAGGGCAGAGCGATCGTCGTCGGCATGGGGCGCGTCGGGCAGGTGGTGGGACAGATGCTGCGCGCGCGCGGCGTGGAAGTTGTGGGCATCGATCTCGATCCGCAGTTGATCGAGGTGTCGCAGAGCTTCGGCAACAAGGTGTATTTCGGCGATGGCCGTCGGCTCGATATCCTGCGTGCAGCGGGTGCCAACGAGGCGGGGCTGCTGGTGTTTGCCGTCGATGGTGCCTGGGATCCGGTGACGACATTGGCGCCGATCCAGGCTGCCTGGCCGGACCTGCCGATTCTGGCGCGCGCCTATGACCGGACGCACTGGCTGGCGCTGCGCCGATCGGGCGTGGAGACCGCAGTGCGCGAAACCTTCGAGAGCGGCGTGGCGCTGGGCCGCGAGGCACTGGCGACGCTCGGCACCGCCGAGACGATGATCGACCAGATCGAGGACGTGTACCGGCGGCGGGATAGCGAGCGTCTCGACCTGCAGCTGTGCTCGGGCGACAACCAGTCGGGCTCCGATCGCCTGATCCGCGAGCGCATCAGCTTCGAATCCGGGGCGCTTGGCGAGATCCCGCTGGTCGATGATGAAGAGGATGACGCCGCAGCCGTGCGGGCGTAGGATTGGCATGAACAAGAGGATAACATAATGCAGAGCCACGAGATCAGGCTGAAAAGCCGCCCTGTCGGCACCCCGGCGCACGACAATTTCGAGCTGACCGAGGTTACGCTCGGCAGTCTCGCGGACGGTGATGTGCTGGTGCGCAACCGCTGGATGAGTGTGGATCCTTATATGCGCGGCCGGATGTTTGACCGTGCGAGCTATGTGCCGCCGTTTGTGCTCAACGAGCCGCTGCAGGGCGGGGCCGTGGGCGAAGTGATCGAAAGCCGGGCCGAAGGCTTTTCGCCCGGTGACCTGGTGTCGAGCATGTTCGGCTGGCGCGAGGCGTTCGTGGCGCCAGGCTCGGCCCTCGAAAAGCTGCCCCGCGCCGGTGGCGTGCCGGACCAGGCGTTCATGGGCGTGCTCGGCATGCCAGGGCTCACGGCTTGGGCGGGGCTGCTCGAGATCGGCAAGCCGCAGGCAGGTGACACGGTGTTCGTAAGTGGCGCTGCGGGGGCTGTCGGCTCGGTGGTGGCGCAGATCGCCCGACTGAAGGGCTGCACCGTGGTGGCGAGCGCCGGTACGGACGAGAAGTGCGAATGGCTGCGCTCGGTCGGCGTGCACCATGCGATCAACTACAAGACCTGCGGCAACCTTGACGACGCGGTCAAGGCCGCCGCCCCCAAGGGCATCAACGTCTATTTCGACAACGTCGGCGGCGAGCATCTTGAAGTGGCGATCGAGAACGCCCGGCCGTTCGCGCGCTTCGTCGAATGCGGGATGATCTCGGCCTATAATGACACCGCTCCTGCACCCGGACCGCGCAACATCATTCAGGTCGTCGGCAAGAGCCTGATGATTCGCGGCTTCATCGTGATGGAGTTTGCAGCACTTCGCCCGCAGTTCCTCTCCGAGATGATGGACTGGATCGCTGCCGGCGAGATCAAGTGGCAGGAGACGGTGGAGGAGGGCATTGCCCGCGCACCGGATGCCTTCATCGGGCTCTTCTCCGGTGCAAATACCGGCAAGATGCTCGTCAAGCTCTGAGCGGACAGGACAAGGGGTCATGGACATCTGGGTGCCCGATGGCCGGGTGCGCGGCGGCAAGCTGCCGCCCGGCTTTCCGCCGCGCGACGGCTGTCAGGCCACGCCGCTCATTTTGGCCTGCGAGATGTATCCGGCGCTCGAACGCCTGGCGCTGGGCGCGAACGACGTCCTGTTTCTGGCCTTCCGGGTGTTCGATCCCACGACGGCGCTGCGCAGCGAGGAAGCAAAAGCCCTGGGACTGACGGACTGGACAGCGCTGATTCGCCATTCGGTCGAACGCGGGGTCACCGTGCGTCTGCTGCTCACAGATTTCGAGCCGGCCTTTGCCGACCAACTGCACGGCACATCATGGACCACCTTCCGGGTGCTGCGCGACATGGCCGAGACACTGTCCGAAGCTGCGCTCGAGCGAATGGAGATGATGGTGGTGCAGCACCCGGGCGAGGTTGGCTGGGTGCTGCGTCAATTGTTGCGCATCCCCGCCGGCATTTCGGTGCGCCGGGCACTGGTGCGGATGGCCGGTACCGATGACAAGGATCCACTGGCGGTGCGGCCAGGGCTTTGGCGCTATTCCCGCAATGCCGAAGGCAAGACGCGGTATCGGCGCAGCGTGGCGCCGCGGCTGTGGCCTGCCACGCTTCATCACAAGTTTGCTGTTGCCGATGGCGCGCGGGGGATTGTCGGCGGGATCGATGTCAACGAGCGGCGATGGGAAACGCCGGCCTATGACAAGCCGGCCGATGAAAGCTGGCATGACATCAGCATCGCCGTGGAGGGGCCGGCGGCCGCCGACCTTGCCGAGCATTTCCGCACGCTCTGGAACGAGGCGCTGCCGCGCTACCGCGAGATCACCAAGTTCTGGATGACAGGCGCGGAGCGCGAGCTGACGGTAGAGCCGCTCGACGAAATGCCCGAGCCGTTCAAGTCCGGGCCGGCTGTTGGGGAGGGTCGGATGCAAGTGCTGCGCACGCTCTCGCGCCGCAGCCGCATGCCGCTGGCACCCGGCCCGAAACGCGAGGTGCGCGAGCTGATGGCTGGCCACAAGCGGCTGATCCTTTCGGCACGAAAGTTGCTCTATATCGAAGCACAATTTTTCCGCTCGGCGCGCGCGGCGGGCTGGGTGGCGCAGGCGGCGCGCAAATCGCCGGGGCTGCAGGTGATCGTGGTCATGCCGCAAGCGCCCGAGGAGGTGGCATTCGATGGCGCCGGCGGCAATCCGGCGCATCGGCATGGCGAATGGCAGCAGGCGAGGGCGCTCGGCTATCTGCGCAAGCGGCTGGGCGCCCGCTTGGGGCTGTATGCACTGGGTCGCCAGAAGTCGATCGAGCCGGAGGAGCGTGAATTCATTGCGTCGCGCGGAACGGCGTTTGGCGCCGGGATGATCTATGTGCATGCAAAGCTGCTCATCGCCGATGATCGGGCGGCACTGGTGTCGAGTGCCAACATCAATGGTCGCAGCTTCAGCTGGGACAGTGAACTGGGCGTGCTCTGGGAAGAGCCAGCGGCGGTGCAGGCCTTTCGCGAGCGGCTCTGGCAGCAGCTCACCGGCGAGGCGATGCCGCTTGAAGGAGCTGGCGCCCGCTGGCGCGAAATCGCCGAGGCCAATGTGCTGGTGCCACCCGAAGAGCGTCAGGGCTTCGTGCTGCCGTATCGCTTCGCCCGCGTTCGGCGCTTCGGGCGACCGAGCTGGTTCGTGCCGGACGATCTCGTCTAGAGCTGGTGCTTCGGCAGCCGGGTCGTTGTCCAGGGGTCGCCCAGGTCTTCAAGGATCAGATCGAGCGCTTCGCAATGGGCGCGCAGCGTGATGCCGTCGGAAAAGCTCAGGGTCAGGTGCGGCTCGGCCCATTCGATCGTGAGCAGGTTGAGCACGGCATCGGCGCCCTGTGGCCAGTGCTGCTGCTGGACGCGGGTGGTGGTCTCGATGCGCATGGCCGCGCGGCTTCGTGACGGCGCTGCCGCCTCCCACCGATACCGATTGACGAGCAGCACGAGCCGATGGCCTCGTGCATCGAAAGCGATATCGGGCGCGCGCAGCGTCGCGTCCTGAAGCAGCGCGGCAAGGGCGGGCAGGTCCTCTGGCGTCTGGGCAAGCAGCGTCAGGTTCATCCGTCCAAAACTCGTTCGATATCGGCACCCACCGCCGACAGCTTTTCCTCAAGCCGCTCATAGCCGCGGTCGAGATGATAGACGCGGTTGACCGTGGTGGTGCCGGTTGCCGCCAATCCTGCAAGCACCAGCGACATCGAGGCGCGCAGGTCGGTCGCCATCACCTCGGCACCCGTGAGGCCGGGGGCTCCGCGAACCACTGCCGAGCGGCCCCGCACGGTAATGTCCGCTCCCATTCGCGAAAGCTCGGGCACATGCATGTAGCGGTTCTCGAAAATGGTCTCGGTGAGCATCGACGCGCCATCGGCGACGCTCAGCATCGCCATGAACTGCGCCTGCATGTCGGTGGGAAAGCCGGGATAGGGTGCGGTGCTGATGTTGACGCCGTGGAGGCCATTCTTGCGGGAAATCATCAAGCCATCGGCGGTGGGGGTGACAAGCACCCCGGCCTCGCGCAGCGAGGCAAGCGTGGCGCCAAGATCAGCCTCATGCGCCCCGACCAGCTCGACCTCGCCCCCGGTGATGGCGGCGGCACAGGCGTAAGACCCCGCCTCGATGCGGTCGGGCATCACCGCATAGGTGGCGCCGTGCAGATCGCGCACGCCGGTGATCATGAGCTTCTCGGTGCCGATGCCGCTGATTCTGGCGCCCATGGCGACAAGGCAGTTGCACAAGTCGACAATTTCAGGCTCGCGCGCCGCATTTTCGAGGATTGTCGGCCCCTTGGCGAGGACCGCCGCCATCACCGCATTTTCGGTGGCACCCACGGACACGATCGGGAAGACAAAATGCCCGCCGGGCAGGCCGCCCTTGGGCGCCGATGCCTTCACATAGCCGGCCGCGAGCTCGATCTCGGCGCCCATGGCTTCGAGCGCCTTCAGGTGCAGGTCGATCGGACGGTTACCGATGGCGCAGCCGCCGGGCAACGACACGGTCGCCTCGCCAGCGCGCGCCAGCAACGGCCCGAGCACCAGGATCGAGGCACGCATCTTGCGGACTATGTCATAGGGGGCGACGGTGCTGGTGATGCGGTTGGCGCGCAGCGTCATCACCCGGCCGAACTCTTCGGGATGGGTGCCTTCGATGGTGGTGCTCACGCCATGGTTGTTGAGCAAGTGGCCGAACGTGTCGATGTCTGCCAGCCTTGGCAGGTTGCGCAGCGTCAACGGCTCGTCGGTGAGCAGCGCGCAGGGCATGAGAGTGAGAGCGGCGTTTTTTGCGCCAGAAATCGGAATGCGGCCCTTGAGCGTGCGGCCACCACGGATGACGATCTTGTCCATGCTCCCGCCTTAGCGCGAGTGACCGGCCGGCGCTACTGTCGCGCCGGCCGGTCGATCGTCAGAAGCGGAAGGTCAGTCCAGCGCGTGCCGGAATGTCCCAGCGAGCGCCTGCATCGTTGATGCCTGCAAGGCCGAGGCCGGAAAGAGCGGCATCATCGCCGCGAAGCCCGCTTGTCCAGCGGATGCCGGTCTCGAGATTCAGCTCGACACCGCTCGACACCGGGATCGCGACGCCGATGTCTCCACCAACACTCCCCGATACCGAATTCCTGTAAAACGGCACATTGTTGATTGCGACTCCTGCATCGGGCACGCGGAAGTTGGCCTGAATGCTGTCGGTGAAGGTCACGCCGGCGCGCGCCGCGGCATAGGGCTGGATCTGGCCGCGGCTGAAATACTGCCGATAACCGATTTCGCCGCTGTAGGACTGGATGCGCCCGAAGTCACCGAAGGTGGCAAGGCTGGCGCCGGTTGCAGGCACCAGCGTGTTCCCAACCTGCACAGTCGAGGGCTTGCTGCGCAAATAGCGGAAGCTGCCGAACACTTCCGACGTTTCGGACAGGCCATAGCCCAACTCGGCATTGGCGCCGATGGCGGCGTTGTAGATGCGGCGGTTGCCGCGCTCCTCGACCGCGAGCGTGCCGGCGACACCGCTCAGTGCAGGGTTGAGTGTGCCAAGATCTGCGATCGGGGCATTGGCGCCACCATGAAAGGTGCCGGCGACCGGAAAATCTGCGCCGCCCATGGCGCGGACGCTGAGCTGGCCTCTCTCGGGGGCAGCTTGCGCTGCAGTCGTGGTGGCAAGCGCCGCAACGAGCGACGTGAAAAGGATTTTTCTCATAGGGTTACTCCACTGGTTACAAGCCTTTCGGCCATCCCCATGGTGGTAACGCTTCTACATTGTTTCAACCGGCTGCGGCAGCAGCGCGCACGCCCCGGAACAGGCTGACGCTGTAAATGCCCAGTCCGACCCAGATGAGCACAAACGCCGCAAGTCGGGCAGGATCAAGTATCTCCCCAAAGATGAAAACCGCTTCCAGCATGACAATCGTGGGGGTGGCATATTGCATGAGGCCGAGCGTTGTCAGCTTCAACCGGCGCGCTGCGATGCTGAACAACATCAGCGGCGTGGCGGTGATGATGCCGGCGGCGGCGAGCAGGGCCAGCGTGCCGCCGGGCCAGTGGAGCGGGCTTTCCGGCCGCGTGGCGAGCCAGGCCATCGCCAGCGGGGTCAGCACCAGCGTCTCGATGAACAGCCCGGTGGCGGCATCGACGACGGCCTGCTTGCGGATGAGCGCGTAGATTGCGAAGCTGATGGCGATGCCGAGGCTGATGAGCGGCAGGCTTCCGCGCGTGATGGTCAGCACTGCCACGCCAGCGAGCGCGAACCCCACGGCAAGCCACTGCAACCGCCCGAGTCGCTCCCCGAGAAGCGCCACGCCAAACAGCACGTTGATGAGCGGATTGATGAAATAGCCCAGCGATGTGTCGAGCACATGGCCTTCGAGAATGGCGGCCGTGTAGATGAGCCAGTTGATGGCAATTGCGACTGCGCTGAGCAGCAACAGGCCGATGAGCCGTGACTGCGTGAAAGCGGCGCGCAACCGCGGGCCGGCGCCGGTGGCGGCCAGCAGCAGCCCCACCACCAGCAGTGACCACAGGATGCGGTGGGACAATACATCGGCGGCCGGGACGCCGGTGAGCAGTTTGAGGTAAAGTGGAAGCAGGCCCCAGATGGCATAGGCGCCGGCTGCGGCAAACAGGCCGGTGCGGGTTTCCGGAAGCACGGCGCTCAGATTTTCGGCAAGGTCACGCCGCGCTGGCCCATGTATTTGCCCGCACGGTCGGCATAAGTCACCTCACAGGGCTCGTTGCCTTTAAGGAAGAGGAATTGGCACGCGCCCTCATTCGCATAAATCCGCGCCGGGAGGGGAGTGGTGTTGCTGAACTCGAGCGTCACATGACCCTCCCACCCTGGCTCCAGGGGCGTCACATTCACGATGATCCCGCAGCGCGCATAAGTCGATTTGCCGAGGCAGATGACCAGTACGTCGCTAGGCACACGGAAGTATTCCACTGTCCGAGCGAGCGCAAAGCTGTTGGGCGGGATCACGCATATGTCGGTCTTTCGATCGACAAAGCTGTCGGGCGAAAAATTCTTGGGATCTACCACTGCACTGTGAACATTGGTGAAAATTTTGAATTCGTCAGCCACGCGCGCATCATAGCCATAGCTCGACAGCCCATAGCTTATACATCCGTCGCGCTGCTGACGATCGACGAAGGGCTCTATCATTCCGGATGCGATTGCTTGCTCGCGGATCCAGCGATCGGACTGGACTGTCATCGAAGGAACCCTTTTGCTGTGATAGCGTTGTTAACGATTCGTTGCTGTGGAGTCTCTGATGATCGATCTCGGCATCGCCGGCCATCTGACCAACCTCGACCATATTGAAGTGCCGTTGGTGCGAAACGCCTATCTGGCGCTGATGATGGTGACAAGCGCATGCGGGCTGGAAGCACGCGCGCGGACCAATGGCGCCGATCGTGAAGTGCAATTCCGCGACAGCGACGCGCGGCAGCCGTTCAGCGTGCTGGTGTTGCCGGATCGCCTGATGTTCTCGGTGCGCCGCCCAGTGCTCGATCTCATGCCCGAACTGGCCCAGGAAGCGGTGCGGTTGTTCGGGGAACGCGTCGAGCGCTCGCAATCAGCATCGGATCTCGCGACGATTCCCGGCGAAGTGCGGATACGGCTGGTGAGCGAAGCCGATGTCGAAGCTCTCGCCGAAGGCTTGTTGCCGCCGCGGCGGCTTGTGAGTCTTGGAGGACCTGTGCGCCGCCAGGCCTGAAGGCGATCAATGCCCCTTGATGTGCAGCACGCAGATGAGCGTGAACAGTCGGCGTGCTGTATCGAAATCGGTGATGACCTTGGGTTCTAGCCGCTCCTTGAGCGCTTCGGCGGCATCGTTGTGGATGCCGCGTCGTGCCATGTCGATTGTCTCGATCTGCTGCGGGGACGACTGGCGGATGGCCTGATAGTAGCTGTCGCAAATGGCGAAATAATCGCGGATGGTGCGACGAAACGGCGCCAGCGGCAGCACGAACTGCTCGAGCGGTGTGTCGTCGCCCGCCGCGATCGCTACGGATAGCCGCCCCTCTTCCACGCCGAGCAGCAGCTTGTAAGGGCCATGATTGCCATGCTCGGCAGCGCCAACCGGCTGGAACAGATTGCCCTCGAGCAGATCGAAAATCGCCACCCGCCGCTCCTGCTCGATATCGGCGTTTCGCCACAGGATGGTGCGCTCGTCGAGCTTGATGTCGATCAGGCGATAATCTGTATTCATGGTCGGTCGGGCAGGCTGTTGACCAGCCGTCCGAGCGCAGCCTTGAGCGGGGCGCGCGCGGAATCGGGTGTGAAGCCGAGCCGCACGACGACAAGTTTCTTGGACGGCACGATGATCGTGTACTGGCCGAGATGGCCGACAGCGGCAAAGGCATCGGCTGGGCCCTGGTCTGAGAAGAGAGAGCTTTCCTTGCCGGGCGGCAATGGCCGGTTGAGCCAGAACTGGCCGCCATAGCCAGCAAAACCCGGGCTCGGAGTGCGCACGAAGGCAACCCAGTCGGGGCGCACCACCTGGCGGCCGGCAACGACGCCATTATCCAGATAGAGCTGTCCGAAAGCGCCCCAGTCGCGCAGGCTGGCGTGGCACAGCGAGCCGCCGAGCATCGTTCCCTTCGGATCATATTCGCAGATGAGCGTCGGCATCGCTGCCGGGCCTGAAAGCCGCGCCTTCAGGAAGCCATTCATCGCGCGCCGGCGGGCATCGGGCGTCCGCGCTTGGGGGGCGATGGTGCGAGTGACAATATCGGCGAGGATATGCGTCGTCAAAGTGCTGTATTCGAAGACCGTGCCGGGTGTGTGGGCGAGCGGTGCCATGGTGGCGGCAGCGACGATATCTCCGGATCGATCGGCGAACAGCGCACGGTTGGTGTCCGAAAGTTCGGGGTCGGGGCCAGCCTCGACATGCGCGAGGCCGCTCGACATCTGGAGCAGCTGGCGCAGCGTGATGCGGGCGCGGGGATCACCGGGGGTCTGACGCCACTGCGGCACGGGTGCCGGGCTGTCGAGCTCCAGCCTGGCATCGGCGACAAGCTCGCCCACAAGCGTGCTGGTGAGCGACTTGGCCATCGACCAGCTGATGAAGCGGTTGCCGGGCCCATAGCCGGGCGCATAGCGCTCGTAGATCGGCTGGCCATCCTGCAGGATGAGGAGTGCCCGTGTTTCCCGCAACCCAGGACTGGTGAAGAAGGCATCGGCGAGGGGCCGGGCGGATTCGAGGCCGGCAGACACAGGGGTGGACGCAACCGGATTCTGGGCATGCGCAGGTACGGCCAGCGATGCGGCAAGCAGAAACAGGCTTGATTGCAGAACTCGCATGGCGTCTCGTGCCCCTATCGGGATCAACCTAGTGGGGGCATGCGTGTGAACGCAAGCACAGTGAATGGCGATGCGGGCGGCAGAACGGGCAGGCGCCGCTGGCTGCTGTGGGCGCCGGTGCTGGCAATGTGTCTCCTAGCCGGCGGCTGGTTCGGCCTCAAGTACAGCAGCACTGGGAAGCAGGCGGCACTTGGCGCCGGCTATATCGCGCATGTCGTCTGCTCCTGCCGCTATGTCGGCAACCGCGAAATGGCCTCGTGCCGCACCGATTTCGAAGCCGGTACCGAGATCGTGCGCGTGGAGGACGATGTGGCCAGGCAGACGATCACGGCATCGGTGCCGCTCCTCGCCAAGCGCCGTGCCGTCTATGAACCGGAGTTCGGATGCACCCTGCTTGAGGGCTAAGTGTGTTTCGGAAAAGCGGGCACCGGTTTTCCGATAGAAACACACGACAACAAGACTAGAGCCAGCCACGCCAGCGCGCGATGACATAAGGAAGGATGGCGCTGAGCAGCATGAGCAGCAGCGCCATCGGATAACCGAGCTGCCAGCCGAGCTCCGGCATGCGTTCGAAGTTCATGCCATAGATGCCGGCGATCATGGTCGGCGGCAGGAAGACAACTGCAAAGACGGAAAAGATCTTCAGCACCGCATTCTGCTCGATGTTGATGAGCCCAAGCGTTGTGTCGAGCAGAAAGGTGATGGTGTTGCCGAGATAGCTCGCATGGTCGGTGAGCGAGGCGAGATCGCGCGTCATCGATTTCAGCTGTCCGCTGTGGTTCGCATCCTTGCGCAGCGACAGCACAAGAAAGCTCGATGCCCGCGCGAGGCTGACCGCTGATTCGCGGGCCTTGGACAGGGCGTCCTGCGCCGTGCCCAGCCGTTGCAGCAACGATTGCAGCGCCAGGTTGGAAAGCCGTTGCTGGCGCCCTTTGGGCATTATGCGGCGAAACGCCTGGCGATTGATCGCGTCAATTTCCGCGGCGATGCGCTCGATCGAATCCGCAAGTCGATCGACGATGATGTCGAGCAACAGGACGAGCAGGGCGGACGGCGTGGCGGGCGCCGCGCGGCTGCATTGGGCACCCAGCCGGTCGATGACGGTGATGTCGGTGTAGCGCAGCGTGACCAGCGCCTGCGGCGTGAGGATGAGCGCCAGCGGGTGCAGCTCGGCGGCCAGCTCGTCCTTGTTTCGCAGGATGCCGGTGGCGAGGCTGATGGTGAGAAAGATCGCGCCATTCTCGGTGTAGAGTCGGCTGGACGTCTCAATTTCCGCCATGTCGTCACGACTGGGAATCTCGAGGCCGAGTGCCGCTTCCATTGCGGCATCTTCGGCTACGGTGGGCGACACCATGTCGACCCAGAGCATCGACGGCGGGAAATCCGCCCCCGCTTCGGGCTGGTGGGCAACGAGGCGGCCTTCGGAGGGTGTGTGAACGGTAATCATCGCTA
This sequence comes from Polymorphobacter multimanifer, assembly GCF_014205635.1. Taxonomy (GTDB): domain Bacteria; phylum Pseudomonadota; class Alphaproteobacteria; order Sphingomonadales; family Sphingomonadaceae; genus Sandarakinorhabdus; species Sandarakinorhabdus multimanifer. The sequence goes on along the minus strand of NZ_JACIIV010000009.1, from coordinate 52,104 downwards.
GCGAGGTGCCCGAGGGTGGCGATGTGGTCAATCGGCGGCGTGACCACCTTGTGCTAGGACACGAACCGGCGTGTGGCAAAGAGCCGGAGCGAGGAACGTGCATGGCGGCAGATGGAACCCTGGTGAAGCGCCATTCGGCCTGGGTGCGGATGACGCACTGGTTCAATTTCGTGGCGGTGCTGGTACTGCTGGGCACCGGGCTCAACATCTTCAATGCCCACCCCTACCTCTATTGGGGCGCATCCGGCACGACGGTGGACACCGGAGGCCGCTGGCTGGCAATCGGGTCGCTGCGCGAGCGCGGCATGGTGATGGTCGGCACCACGACTTTCGACACTACCGGGCTGCTCGGCCGATCGGCGGCGAAGAACGGCACTGTGCAGAATATCGCCTTTCCCCATTGGGCGACGATTCCCAGCTGGCGTGACCTCGGGCTGGCGCGCAACTGGCATTTTGCCGCCGCCTGGCTGCTGATCCTGAACGGGGTGGTGTATCTCGCCTATGGTGCGTTCAGCGGCCATTTCCGCCGCAAACTGGTTCCCGGGCCGGCCGAACTCCGGCCGGCCAACATCGCGCGCGATGCGGTGGAGCATCTGAAACTCGAATTCCCGAAGGGCCGCGAAGCGCTCGACTACCAGATTCTGCAGAAGATCGCCTATGCGGGCACGGCACTTCTGCTGCTGCCATTGCTGGTGTTCTCGGGCATCGGCATGGCGCCCGGGATGGACGCCAGCTGGCCGTGGCTCGTCGACCTTTTCGGCGGTCGGCAAAGTGCGCGCTCGGTGCACTTCATCGCCACCAATCTCGTGGTGGCGTTCATTATTGTCCACCTGTTGATGGTGGTGCTGGCAGGGCCGTTCAGGTTGATGCGTGGCATGATCACCGGCTGGCAGCGCGTGGAGACGGCAAAATGAGCATCATGACACGCCGTGGTTTCGGTGGTGGTCTGGTGGCAGGCTCGGGGCTGCTGCTGGCAGGCTGCGATGCGCTGGTGAGCGCGCCACGAGCTCGGGCGCTGGTGCAGGGGGCCGAGCAGGCGACGCAGCGCTGGCAGCGACTGGTGGGGCGCGATGCGTTGGCGCGCGAATTCTCGGCTGCCGACATCTCGCCGGTCTTCAAGGCCAATGGCACGATCGCGCCCGTCGAGCCGGGCTATCAGGCGCATGCGGCAGCCAACTTCGTCGACTGGCGGGTACGCGTGAGCGGCCTTGTCGAGCGGCCGCTGTCGCTGTCGCTGGCGCAACTGCAGGCGCTGCCGGCGCGGAGCCAGATCACGCGGCATGATTGCGTGGAGGGCTGGAGCGCGATTGGCGGCTGGGCCGGGCCGCCGCTGGCATTGCTGTTGAATGCTGCCGGCGTGAAGGCGTCAGCGCGTTATGTCGTGTTCCTGTGCGCCGACAATTATGGCGGAAAGGCCGATGAGGGCGGGCTGAAATCAAGGACCCGCTATTACGAAAGCATCGATCTCGTCGATGCCTGGCATCCGCAGACCATTCTGGCGTTGAGACTCAACAATGCGGCGCTCGATGTGGCGCATGGCGCGCCGGTGCGGCTGCGGGTTGAGCGGCAACTCGGATACAAGCATGCCAAATATGTCGAGGAGATCATGCTTGTCGACGACCTGGCCAGCTTCGGCAGCGGCAGGGGAGGCTATTGGCCTGACCGGGGTTATGAATGGTACGCCGGCATCTAGCCGGTAAAGCTCAGCCCGACCCAGATCGTGCGCGGCTGTGCCAGATCCAGGATTCCGTTGTTGGCGATACCGCTTACCACTTCGGTGTCGGTGAGGTTCTCGCCACGCAGCGTCAGGGCCAGTCGCCTGCCGAGCGCCAGCCGGGCGCCGGCATCGAGTGTGGTGGCGGGTGGCAGGCGGCGGAGGTTCTGGTCGTCCTCGAAGGCTGCTGCCGTGTGGCGCACCGTGGTCGAGAGGCCGACCGGGCCGCCGGCCCAGGCAAGCGTGCCCGATACGCTGGTCGTGGGGCTCTGTGCCGGCCGCAGGCCATCGAGCGACAAGGCCGGGCCCGAGGCGCGCACGCGCGCATCGGCATAGGCGGCGGACAATGTGGCCGTGAAGCCGGCGGCAGTCAGGCTGGCGTCGGCCTCGAAGCCCCTGGTGTCCACACGGTCGAGGTTGGTGCGCTGGCGGTAACTGCCAGCTGCGCTCACAAAGCCGACCTGCGGAAAGGTTCCGGGTCCGCGTGCCAGCGTGACATTGCTTATGGCGCCATCGAGGCGGTTGACGAACCCGGTGATGGCGAGGCGTGCAGCGGGTATCGGTTGCCAGTCCAGCCCGGCTTCGACCCCCGCCGCGCGTTCCAGACCCAGCGCGGGGTTGGCGGCAGTGGCGTCTGCACCCACCCGAAAGGGACGATAGAGCTCGTTCGGTGTGGGCAGGCGGAAGCCGGTGTAGGCGGCGGCGCGCAGCGACAGCGTGTCCACAGGCTTCAGGATCAGCCCGGTGCGCGCGGTGCCGCGCGTGCCCGAGCGAGACGGTGTGAGCAGTGACTGGGTGATGGCGCCGCCGCCGATGACCGATTCGATCAGCCGGCCTTCGGCGATGTGCCAGCGGTCGACGCGTCCGCCTGCGGTCAGGGTAAGGGCTGGCGAGACGTCGATGCTCGCTTCGGCATAGGCACCAGCCGTGCTGGTGGTTCCGCCGGCTTCACGCAGGCCATCGTAGCGACCGCCGGCAAAGCGGAAGAACTCGTTGGTGGTGCCGGTGTTGCGGCGCCAGTCGATTCCGAGCTGCAGGTCGAATGGCAGCGGTGGCCGCACTTCGAGCCGTGCGCCAAGGCCTGTCGCCGGCGTCTTGAACTGGTCGAGACTCGGCGTGGCACTGCGCCGGTCGGCTGCCACAGCGGCGAAGGTGCTGGTAAAATTGCGCGCCTGCACAAAGGCAAGCGCGTCGACGGCCCATTCGCCGCGGTGGATGATCCGCAACGATGCGTCAGCGCCTTCGCTGCTGCTGGTGACAAGATCGAGCCCGCGGGTGCGTTCGTCGGTAAAGGCGCGGAAGCTGGCCTGCACTTCGGTGTCAGGTCCGGCTGGCACCACGGCTCGCAGCGAGCCGCCGGTGCTGCGATAGCGGGCTGCGATATCGATCGGGCCGCGCTGGCTTTCGGGCACAAGGAAGAAGCCGTCACCCTGATCGTGACGGAGGTTGGCGGTGACGAAGCCGCCGCTCAACGGCACCGCCAGCCCGGCGCTGGCCTCGATGCTGTCGCGGCTGCCATAGGCGGCGCTGAGCGAGACCGGGCTGAGCAACTCCGGCCCGGCACTCGTCAGCTCGAGCGTGCCCGCCACGGCACCCGCGCCGAAGGCACCGCCCCCGCCGCCGCGGGTGATTCGTGCCGAAGCGAGGCGTGCAGGGTCGATCGCAGCAAAAGGCAGATACCCGGCAAAGGGATCGGCGATCGGAACGCCATCGAGCAGCACGAGCGCGCGGGATGCGGCATTGCCGCCGAGGGCACGCAGGGTGAGGCCCTGGCTGGTCGGGTTGGCCGATCGACTGTCGGTGCGGCGGAAGCTGGAAAGCCCTGCGATGTCGCGTAGTGCGTCCTCGAGTCGGCCCGAAGCAGTGCCGGCCAGCCGCTCGGGCGTGAGGGTCAGGCTGGAATAAGCTGCAGCCCCGGCGGCCATAGGGAGCGGCCGGCCAGTGACGACGATTTCGATGGCGGGGGGGGATGGGGGTAGCGCGTCCATGTCGCCTCATGGACAGGACGGGGGGCTGCTGGCAAGACCCGGCGCAAGCTTGAATGGGAGAAATTGATGACCGGATGGCTCTATCTGACACTTGCGATAGGCCTTGAGATTGTGGCGACGACGCTGCTCAAGCTCTCCAACGGGCTGGAAAAATGGGGATTTGCAGCAGCATCGATCGGCATTTACGCGCTGTGTTTTCTGGTCCTGGCGCCGGCGCTCAAATCGATCCCGGTCGGCGTGGCCTATGCCGTGTGGAGTGGGGTCGGTATCGTGGCGATGGCAGTGATCGGAATCATCCTGTTCGACCAGCGCTTGAGCTTGGTGCAGATGGGCTGCGTTGCGCTCGTGCTCGTCGGCGCACTGGGGCTGCGGCTGTCCACACCAGCCGGCGGGGAGATATAGGCGATGGGGCGGCTCGGGATATTTCGCACGGCTGGTCTTGCGCTTTTGCTTGGCCTTGCCCCTGCAGGCCATGCTCAGGTCCCAACGGGCGATGTCCCGGCGCTCGGCGAACGCGGCGCACTGCCGGTGGGGGTTCGCAGCGAAACGCTGAGCTTTGGTGATCGTCCGGATCCGACCAGACCCGATGGCAAGGGCGGCTTTGCCACTGCACCTCGTGAGCTGCCGGTAACCCTGTGGTATCCCGCTGCGGCCAGTGCCGCAGCGTCGCAGCGAACCACCTACCGTTACCCCGCAACGCCAGTGGAAACCGTTCCGACCGGCAGTGTGCCCGCCGAAGTCGTGCTCGCCGGGCAGGCCGCGCGCGATGCCGGGCCGGCGGCGGGGCGCTTCCCGCTGCTGGTCATCTCGCACGGGTTCCTCAACCGGGCACTGATGTTTTCGGACCTCGGCGAGCGACTGGCGAGCAAGGGCTATGTCGTTGCGGTGATCGACCATGGAGACCTTGCCGACAACGCCGTGTCGCGCGAGCTGGCGTTCCTGAAAACTGTCTTCCACCGCGCCGCCGACCAACGGCTGGTGATGGCGGAGATCGCCCGCCGCGCCGCCGGCAAGGACGGCTTCTGGTCGCATGTCGATGCTGGCCGCGTGGCATTGGCGGGCTATTCGATGGGCGGCTTCGGCGCGCTTGCCACTGCCGGTGCCGGTTATGATGCCGCCAGCCCGCTCTTCGGCCAGGCAGCGCCCGGTACTGCGGCGCTGCTTGCCGCCACGCCGCCGCCGCCGGCCAATCTGAAGGCCGTCATCGCCTTTGCCCCCTGGGGCGGCGGGCAGCCGCTGCGTGCCTTTTCGGCAGCCGGACTAGGCCGGATCACGCTGCCGACCCTGTTCATTGCCGGCGACGAGGATGACGTTGCCGACTACAAGGGCGGCATCCGCTGGCTGTTCGAGCAGAGCGGCGGCCCCCGCTACATGCTCACCTATGAGAACGCCCGGCACAATGTGGCGAGCAACGCCACGCCGCCCGAGCTCGCTCACCGTTTCGAATATCGCGAGCGACAGGATGAGCCGGTGTGGCGCAAGGACCGGATGCTGGCGATCAACACGCACATGATCACGGCATTTCTCGACTGGCATCTGAAGAGCGATGCGGCTGCGCGGCGGTGGCTCGACGTTCCGATGCCGCGCGCGGTCGATGGCAGCTGGCCTGCCACCGCCCGCAGCGATGCCGGCGCCCGGACCGACGGTCCCCCGAGCTACTGGCCAGGATTCCAGCGGCGTTGGGCGGTGGGGCTGCGAATGGAAAAGCTGGACTAGCTCAACCGGCGGGCTTCATCGCGGCGAGTTGCTCGGCCATAAGCCGGTGCAGCAGGTTGATGGCCTTCAGGGGCCGAACCATGACCTTGAAATGTACGATGCGCCCGTCCGAATTCCAGCGGATCATGTCGATGCCGTTGATGCGGATGCCCTCGACCTCGGTCTCGAATTCAAGCACGGCGCTGTCCGGTGCCAGCCATTCGCCCGTGTAGCGGAAGTCGGGACCGCCGAGCACCTTGTCGGCACTGGCGAGATAGGCATGGACGACCGGGCGACCGCGCTGCGGGGTGTGCACCACAGGGCTTTCGAACACGGCGTGCGGATCGAGCATCTCCCACAGCACCGCATGGTCCGGCGCCTCGATGTAGGCGTGCCAGCGCGCCAGTGGCTGCGCATCAATCATCACGGACGACACCGTAGCCGCGGGCCATCAGATTGGCGATTGTGGTCATCGCCATCAGGTCCAGTTGCACGGCCGGGTGCAGTTCGTCGCGCGCATAACCATGGCCGAGATAGGATTGACCGCAGATTCGCACCGAGACACCCGCCTTGGCCAGGTCCTCGAGCAGCTGCCGGCTGGGGTTCGGAGTCCCGAAGCGCTTCTGGTGTGCGGCATCGGTGAGGAGGTTCACATCGGGGGCGCCGTGCACGACAATCGCAATGTCCCCGGCGGCCGGGCGCACGCCATTGGCGGCCATGGCGTTGAGCATGGCGGCAGCCCGGCGCAGCGTCTGGTGTGGCTTGGTTTTGTCGGCGTTGGGCTCGGACACATCGAAGAGAATCCGGTAGCGCAGCGACGGGTCGGGCCGCTCCATCGCGCCGGGAATGTCCTTGGGCGTCGGGTTGCTGGGAACGGCGGGGGTCTGGGCCAGGCTGGCACCGGCGAACCCCAGAGCAATCGCGGCAATGAGAATTCGCATTCGGCATCCTTTTTCGTGGCAGGCGAAGCGTAGCAAGCGGCTTCCGCGCCTGCCAGCGGGAATGCGCTGCCCGAGTGACAGCGTGTCGCAGCATTTCTTCACGGGGGAACGCCGCATGCTGGCCGTATTGTGCAGATAAGTCGCCGGAAATTCCACCAATCTCACACGAGTGTTGCCCGCATGACGATCCCGTTCCGCCCGGCGCTGGCGACCAGCCGCCATGCCCTGGCGCTCGCTCTCGTGTGGACAGTTCCCCTCGCCGCTGCACCGGTGTCCGCTCCCTCCGACATCTTGCAGCCGGCGCCCGCCACGGGCAGCGAACCCCCGGTGGCAGAAGACGATGTCGCGATCGATCCCGAGGAAGGTGAAATCGTTGTGACTGGCACTTTCCAGCGGGGCGGCGTGCTAGGAGACATCCAGGCAGAAGTGCAGCTCGATGCGGCCGACATAAGCGCGTTCGGCGCTGGTAGTCTTGCCGATCTGTTGCAGGAACTGGGGCCGCAGCTACGCTCGGGGCGGGGGCGCGGCGGCGAGCCGCCGGTGGTGCTCGTCAATGGCAGGCGCGTGTCGGGCTTTGCCGAGATTCGCAACCTGCCCCCCGAAGCGCTTGAGCGGGTTGATATCCTGCCCGAGGAAGTCGCGCTGAAGTACGGCTTTCGCGCCGACCAGCGCGTCATCAACTTCGTTCTTCGCGAGCGCTTCAATGCGGTCACGGTCGAGCTGGAACCGGGCTTTGCCACCGATGGCGGGCGGTCGACTCTCGAAGCCGAGGGCAATCTGCTGCGTCTTTCCAATGGCACGCGCTTGAGCTTCGAGGCCGAATATGAGCGCGAGAACCCGCTGCTCGAAGCTGAGCGGCTGATCACGACGCCGCCGCAGGGGCAGCCATTTTCCTATGCGGGCGGCCTGGCCGGGCAGGGTGGCGCCACCGCAGCGGCCTTTGGCGAGATCGATCCCGCGCTGTCCGCGCTGCTCGGAACGCCGACTGGGCTGGTGGGGGTACCAGGGGTGGCCGCAACGCGCGCGCAGGTGCTGGCGGACTTTGGTGGCGCCATTGCCAATGCGGCCGACACCACCGACCTGACGCCCTTCCGCACGCTGCTGCCGCAAACCGAGCGGCTGAGCCTTGGCGCCACCTACAATCGCAACATCGGCAGCGTGTCGGCAACCATCTCGGGTCGCTTCGAAAGCAACAACAGCGAAGCGCGGCTGGGGCTGCCGGGCGTGAGCCTGGCCCTTCCTGCAGCCAACCCGTTCAATCCCTTTGCCAATCCCGTGTCGCTGTTCCGCTATGGTGAAGGCACGGGTCCGTTGCTGCGCCAGACCGAAAACCTGACCGGCCGCGTGGGCGTGGCGCTCAACGGGGATGTCGGCGCCTGGCGCTGGAGCCTCAACGTCAATTATGACCGCGCAGAAACCGACACGCTGACCGATCGGGGGCTGGACACAGCCGCGCTGCAGGCGCGGCTTGATGCAGGTGATCCGGCGTTCAACCCATTCAGTGCCGGAGCCATCGCCGGCACGCTGCGGCAGGACCGGGCGCGCGCCACCACCGACCTTGGTGAAGCCGAGCTTGTTGCGACCGGCAGCCCGCTGCTGCTGCCGGCCGGTGCGGTTTCGACCACTTTCAAGGCCGGCTTCGAGACACGCCGGCAAGGGTCGATATCCGATCGCGGCGGGCTTGTTCAGGAGGTCGATCTCAGCCGCAACCAGGGCCGGTTCCAGACGAGCGTCGATGTGCCGCTCACGAGCACGCGCAACGATGTGCTTGCAGGCATTGGAGATTTTTCGCTCAACTTCAATGCCAGCCTTGATCAGCTTTCCGATCTGGGATCGCTTGTGACCTATGGCTATGGCCTCAACTGGGCGCCCACTTCGAGGCTGCGACTGCTGGTGTCGGTGAGCGAGGAAGAGGCGGCACCAAGCATCCAGCAGCTTGGCAATCCGCTTATCGTCACTCCGAATGTGCGGGTGTTCGATCTGGTGAATGGCGAGACGGTGGATATCACCCGGCTCGATGGGGGCAATGCGGGGTTGAGCAGCGACAGCCGGCGGGTGATCAAGGTCGGGGGCAATTGGAAACCCTTTGCGGCGTCCGAACTCAGCTTGAGCGTCAACTTCATCGACAGCCGGCTGCGGGGGCAGGTGTCGGGGTTTCCGACGGCGACTCCGGAGATCGAAGCGGCATTTCCCGAACGATTTGTGCGGGATGACAATGGGCGGCTGATCCAGATCGACAATCGTCCGATCAATTTTGCCGGCGCGGACCGGCAGGAGATCCGCACCGGGCTCTCGTTGTTTCAGGCGCTCAAGCCCTCGAAAGCCGAGCAGGCGGCCGCCGAGGCGCGCCGGGCGCAATTTGCAGCCCGTCGACCGGCAGGCGCGGCTGCCGAGGGGCGTCCAGGGGGTGCCGGGGGGGGTACTGGGGGGGGTGCCGGGGGGCGTCCCGGGGGTGGCGGTGGACGGGGCTTCGGGGGTCCTGGCGGGGGCGGCGGGCGGGTGTTCGTGTCGCTGTTCCACACGCTCCACACGATCAACCGCATCAGCATCCGGGAAGGGGTGCCCGATCTCGATCTGCTTGGCGGCAGCGCCACCGGCGCGCGAGGCGGCCAACCGCGGCATGAGGTCGAGTTTCGCGTGGGTGCCAACAAGGCCGGGTTCGGTGGCCGGTTGAGCCTCGACTGGCGGGCCGGCACCACGGTTCGTACCGACCCTTCGAGCCCGGTGCAGGCCGATGGCGATCTGCGTTTCGGCGGCCTGGCCACCATGGGGCTGCGGCTGTTTGCCGATCTGGGGCAGCAGCGGACACTGGTGGAGGCGGTGCCGTTCCTGCGTGGCAGCCGGCTGAGCCTCAATGTAGACAATCTGGCCAATGCCCGGTTGCAGGTTCGCAACCGGCTCGGAGAGGTGCCGATTGGTTACCAGCCGGACCAGCTTGATCCGCTCGGGCGCACGATTGGCGTGCAATTTCGCAAGGTTTTCTTCGCGCGGCCGCCAGGTGGCGGTACCGCCGGCGCACCGCCAGCGTAAACCTTACCCGCACTTCACCATCATGCTGCCTAGGTGGGTCGGGTGCTTGTGTCGTTGATTGGGATGTCGGCCAGCTGGGCACAATCGCCCGGCAAGCCGCATGGCAATCAGGGAGAAGACACAATGTCGTCAAATCGGATTCTTACTGTCAGCAGCTCGGCAGAGTTCACGCTGGCGCTGCGGGCGGTACGTGCCGGCGGTGTCGACACCATTCTCGTGGCACCCGGGTCCTATGGAACCCTGAACATCAGCAGCGTGAATCCCACCGGCACGCTCACGATCAGGCCGCTCGATGCCGATGCGGGTGCCACCTTCAGCCAGATGCGACTGATCCGTTCGAGCAACATCACGATGGAGGGTTTCACGCTCTCCAATCCGATTGCGCCCGGTCAGGGCCGCGCTTCGGCGATGCAGATCAACAAGTCGTCCGACATCGCGATTTCGGACTTTACCGTGCAGGGCTCGCTCGATGGCGATGTGTCCAACGATGCCCAGGGGCTCAACATCATCGAGAGCAGCCGGGTGGTGGTGCTCAATTCGGCTTTCCAGCAGGTGTCGACCGGGATCACCGTCGGCCGGTCGAGCGATGTGGTGATTGCCGGCAACTCGATCATCGAGGCGCGCGAAGGCGTGAACATGAGCGGCGTGACCAACGGGCTCTTCGAGCGCAACTATCTCGCCGATTTCCAGCCGATGCCGGGTGATCATCCCGACTTCTTCCAGATCCACGCTGTCGGTCCCGCCGTGGGCAGCAGCAACATGGTGTTTCGCGACAATGTGATGATCGAGCGCGGCGAAGTGTCGATCGGCGGCATCTTCATCAAGAGCGAGAATGTCGCCAAGGGCGTGCGCCACGAGAACATCACGATCGAGAACAATTTCTACGAGGGCACCTATCGCAACGCCATTGCCGTGAGCAATGCCGATGGGGTGAAGATCGAAAGCAACACTGTCCTTGAAAGCCAGAGGGTCACCCATGCCTCGGCGATCATCGTTGACGATGTCAGCCGCGCGACCGTGGCCAACAATATCGCACCGATGTTCATCGACACCAAGCGCAACGGCCTGCTGAGCGATGTGGTGTGGGAGAACAACATCGATGTCGTCGATCGCCGCTTCGGCGGGCAGGCGACGGCTGCCGAGCTTTTCGACCGCAACTATGGCGACATGACCAACGAGAGCATGATGGTGCGGGCCGGCAGCATGGCCGATATCCAGGGCGCCGGCGCACGGATCGAAGGCGCATGGGGTGCGCCGGCTGCGCCGACAGACATGCTGCTCAGCCGTTCCGGCATGCTGATGGGCGACCTTCCGGCGCTTGTGCATTTCGTCTGATCGACAAGGCTCTGCATGCAAGCCGGCCGTGGCCCCTGAAGGGCCGCGGCCGGCTTTGCCATGGCGCTGTCATGTTACCCGGCTAGACCCGCATTTCGCCAGAATCAAAACGGGGTCCAGCTCTTCGGTGTGGAGTGTTTTTATCGGAAAAACGATGAACACATTTTTCCGAAACACACTTTAGAGTCGCGACCGGGAGAAGCTATGATCCGTGTCCTTGTCGTTTCGGGAGCCTTGCTGATGAGCCATGCCGGGGATGCAGCGCCGCTGCCACCCAGCTTGCGGGCCGGGCCGCCGCCGGGGCTGCCGGTGATCATCGCGCACCGCGGCGCCAGCGCCGAGCGGCCCGAGCACACGCTGCTCGCCTATGAACGCGCGATCGAGGAGGGCGCCGACTTCATCGAGCCCGACCTGGTGGCGACGAAGGATCATCGGCTGGTGGCGCGGCACGAGAACGAGATCTCGGGCACCACCGATGTGGCCGACAAGCCCGAATTCGCCGGCCGCAAGCGGACGCAGATGATCGATGGCGAAAGCGTGACCGGCTGGTTCACCGAGGATTTTACCCTGGCCGAGCTGAAGACGCTGCGCGCCAGGGAGCGGCTTCCGCAGCTTCGTCCCGCCAACACGGCTTTCGACGGTCAGGCCGCGATTCCGACGCTCGAAGAGATCATTGCCCTCGCCAAGGCGGCGAGTGCACGCACCGGGCGGGTGATCGGCATCTACCCCGAGACCAAGCATCCGACGCATTTCCAGAAAATTCGGTTGCCGCTCGAGCCCGTGCTGCTGGCGGCCCTCGCCAGTGCCGGCTGGACCAGCGCGAACGACCCGGTGTTCATCCAGTCCTTCGAAGTGGACAATCTGAAGGCACTGCGCGGCCAGACCGAGGTGCGGCTGGTGCAGCTTATGGCGCCCGAGGGGGCGTCGGCGGATGGCTACAGCTATGCGGACATGCGCAGCGCCGCGGGGCTGGCGAAGGTGGCGAACTATGCCGATGCCATCGGGCCCGAACGCGGGCTGATCATCCCGCGTGACAAGGATGGCGTGCTGGGCGCGCCGACCTCGCTTGTGGCGGACGCGCACTATGCCGGGCTCGAAGTGCATCCCTGGACCTTCCGGCCCGAGAATTTCTTCCTTGCCGCGCGCTTCCGCCAGGGGGCCAACCCGGTGGCGCGGGGCGATGCCGAGGCCGAGATCAGGCTGTATCTGGAAGCGGGCATCGACGGGGTGTTTTCGGACAGCCCGGCGGCGGCCGCCGCGGCTATCGGGCCGGGCCAGCCCCGGAGCCCGTCCGGGGATAATCGACCAGGAAATTGACGTTGGCGGCGGCGATCGGCTTGGCGCGGTCGGCCTGCCAGGCGCGCGCTGACACATTGACGATGCGGCGGCCGAGGCGGGTGATCTCGGCGGTGGCGGTCGTGAGCTGCGGCGCGCCCTCGCGCATGAAATCGACGGTGATGGTGACCGGGCGGATGCGTGGCGCCGCGTCGGCGTCGGGCAGGGCGGTGATCACCCGTGCCAGCGCGGCGATTTCGAGCAGGCCGGCAATGGCGCCGCCGTGCAGCCGGCCGGGGGCGCCGACCAGCCCGATGGCGAAAGGCATCGTCAGGTGGAATTCGTCCGCCACCCGCTCGAAGGCGAGGTCGAGCAGCTTGCCATAGGGCAGCGCGTCGAGCCGGCCGTGCGGCTGGGTGCGCAACAGTGCAGCGAGACCGGCGCTGGTCATTTGGGGCCTGCTAACATGCCCTCGGCCGGCTTGGCCGAAGACATGCCCTCGGCCGGCTTGGCCGAAAACATGAACGTGCCGGCCATGTTGGCGATCGGGTCTGCCGGGTCGCCGTCATGGGCGAGCCCGCGGACGAAGGCGATCTGGCGGGTGAGGCGGTAGCATTCGCCGCGGCCGATGATGGTGGCGCGCGGCTTCGGTGCTCGGAGGTAATCGAGCCTGAGGTCGAGCGTGGCGTGCGGCTCGAGGGTGTTGCGGCGGACGAACACGGAAAAGCCGGCGGCGGAGTCCATCAACGTGAAGATCGCCCCTGACGCGATGATGCCATAATCGGGATCGGCCAGCTGCTGCTCGGCGAAGGGCATGGCGAGCTCGGCCCAGTCGGCGCCGTGCGCCTGATAGGCGATGCCAAGGGCGGCCAGATGCGGCACGCCGTTCATGAAGCGCTGGATGAAGCGTTGCTGGCGGGTGTCGGTCTCGGATGGATCGATCATGCCGACAGGTCGCCGATTCGCGCAACCATCGAGGCAAGTCCCTGGGTGCGGTTGGAGCTGAGGTGGCGGGCGAGGCCGAGGCTGTCGAGCCGGGCGCGGATGCCGGCGGGGTCGATTTCGGCAGCGGGGCGATCGTTGACGAGCATCAGCACCAGCGCCACCAGTCCCTTGACGATGGCGGCATCGGAATCGGCGGTGAAGTGGAGGGTTTCCCCGGGGCCCTGGTCGTCGCGGGTGGCGTGGAGCCAGACCTGGCTGGCGCAACCGCGCACCTTGGTTGCGTCGGTCTTGAGGGCTTCGGGCATCGGCGCGAGGTCGCGGCCGAGCTGGATCAGCAAGCGGTAGCGGTCGTCCCAATCGTCAAAGGCTTCGAATTCGGCCTCGACATCATCAAAAGTGGCAATCGGCATTGGTGGCACATGGCGGCTCGGTGCCGGAGGGTCAAGTTGGCGGGATGAAGCGGGGGGTCAGAAGTCCACGCCCGAGGCGATGGCTTCGAGCTTGCGGACCCGCTCCTTGAGGTCGGCAAGATCTATGCGCTGGCCGATGACAGGTTCGGTGCCCGTATTGGTGTTGGCCGGCATCTTCTGGAGCTCCATTTCGCGCGCCCGAAGCTTGAGCCAGCTCACCCAGGCCCAGGCGGCAAGGCCGGCGAAGATGAGCATGCCGATGAGCGCTGTGCCACCGAGAACGAGAAGGGTTTCAACGCTGAGCATTGTCGGTCTCCTGTGCGGGTGCTGCGGGCTTGTGCGGGAGTGACTTCAATCCGTCGATTTCGTCGGAAAGGCGTTTTGCCGGGTCGGTGGCGAGGCGTTCGAGCACCTGGATGCGTTCGTTCAGCCGAGCGACCTCTGATTGCAGCCGTCGGGCTTCCGCCGTGTCCGGGGCGGGCGGCGGGTTCTTGAGGGCGAGCTTCTGGCGGCTCTGGTAGATGCGGCCGATCGTGACGATGAGCACGATGAAGACGACCATGGTGTAGACGGACATTGGCGAAATTCCTCCCCTCTCGATCGGATGGGCTCAGTTGAGCGCCTTGGTGTCGAGTGCGTCGATCTCGGCGGCGAGCCGGGCCCCGCGATCGACGGCGATGCGTTCGAGCACCGCCAGCCGGTCCTTCACCCCGGAAAGCTCGGCACGGAGCTGGGCGTTTTCCTGGGCGACGAGCTTGACGCGTTCCTCGGTCTCGGCGCTGCGGGCGGGGAGCATCGGCTTGCCCCAGCTCGATTCGAGCGGATAGCCATTCTTGACACGCATCCAGGTCGTCATCACCCAGCCCATGGTGCCGAGGAAGACGGCGCTGACGCCGACCGGGGCAAGGGCTTCGAGTACTGCGGGGTCGATGGCCATGGTCTGGTCCTCAATTGATCTTCGGGGTTTCGCGCAGGCTTTCGATCTGCGCTGTCAGCCCCTCGTTGCGGTCGGTGACGATGCGGTTGAGCACCGCGACATGGGCCTCGAGCCGTTCGATCTTGGCGGCATATTGGGCGGCGTTTTCGGCCGTCAGCCGCGCGGTGAGTTCGAGCTGCTTCTCTTTCAAACTGGCCCAGCGCTTGAACACCTGGGTGAAAATGCCCCCGGCGATGGCGACAATGGGGATCAGCATGCCGAACAGCGGGATGAGGTAACGGATATTGTCAGACATTTGGCTCTCCTCCTGCTGCGCTCAGCGCAGCTCCTCGATTTGATTGGCCAGCCGGTTGGCAGGATCGATGGTGATGCGCTCGAGGACGGCAGTGCGCTCTTCGAGCCGGGCGAGCTTGGAACGCAGCATCTCGTTTTCGCTTTCGAGAAGGTCGTTCTGGCGCTTGAGGTCATTGTCGAGCTTGCTGGTGGTGCCACCCCATTCATTCTCGATCGGGTAACCGTGGCGGGCGCGGATCGCGGTGGTGATGATCCAGCCGATGAAGCTCATCGCGATAATGACAAGGACGAAGGTGGGTCCGCCGAATTGCATGGTTTGTGCTCCCCTGTTGGCAACCGCTCAGCGCAGGTCTTCGATTTCGCGAGCGAGCTTGCTGTTGTTGGTGGTGACATAGGCCTCGATGTCGCGCAGCCGGCGATCGGCATCGCGGAAGGCGGCGTTGACATCGCGGATGGTGCGCTTGGGGGCGACGCGGACGCCGGTCCAGAAGCGTCGATCATCGGCGCTCTCGTCATAAAGGGCCAGCGGCTTGGGCTCGGCCATGAAGGCGATGACGAGGTAGATGAGCGGCAGGAACCCGACCCCCATGATCGTGGCGGCGACCAGTCCGACGCGCACCCAGAGCGGATCCCAGCCGAAATAGTCGGCGATGCCCGAGCAGACGCCGGCGAGGCGCTTGTTGCGCTTGTCGAGATAGAATTTGGTGCGGCGGGCGGACATGAGGTGATCCTTTTTTCTTGGTTCAGGCTTTGGGGGCCAGGAAGCCGATCAGCAGGTAGATGAGCAGCAGCGAGCCAAAGCCGAAGATGGTGCCGATGACGAAGCCGATGCGGACGATGGTGGCATCGATGCCGGTGTAGTTGGCGATGCCGGCGCAGACGCCCATCAGCTTGGCGGCGGGCTTGTCGAGGTGGAAGCGTTTGGCGGGCACGGTCATGGTGGCGTTCCTTCTATGCATGGGCCTTTTCAGCGCAGGCGGCGGAGGTTTTCCGGCTCGTCGGCGGGGGACAGGCGCGAGCGGTTGCTCGACGCGCTGTCGGCGAGGCGGCCATCTTTCCAGTTCGGATCATCGGCGGCGATGATGCGCTCGATGCTGTGGAGGCGATCGTCGAGGCGGCGCGCCATCTCGTGGAGATCGTCGAGCAGCACTTCATCCTGCTGGCTTATGCCCTGGCCGGATTTCCACCGGGTGAGATAGTGGAGGACGAGCCAGGGCAGCCCGATGAACAGGATGCCGAGAACGACGGCGATGGTGAAGAAATCTTCCATGGCGATCAACCTTCCCGGGCAGTGAGGCGCGCCTTGAGGGCGGCGAGTTCGGCGGAGACTTCATCGTCGGCGGAGAGCTCGGCGAATTCGTCGGCGAGGGTGCGGGCCGGGCCACCGAGTGCCAGCGCATCGGCGCGGCCTTCTGCGAGATCGGCACGGCGCTCCATCACCTCGAAGCGGGCGAAGGCATCGTCGACACGCGGGCCCTTGATCATCTCGCGCAGCTTGGAGCGCTGGGTGGCGCTCTCGATGCGGTTGAGCAGGCCGTTCTGGCGGGCGCGGGCTTCGCGCAGCTTGGCTTCCAATTTGGCGATATCGGCTTCGTTGAGCGCCAGGCTGTCTTCCAGCGCCGACACTTCGGCTTCGGTCTGCTCGACGAACGAGCGGGCCTTGGACTTTTCGACCAGGGCGGCGCGCGCGAGATCCTCGCGGCCCTTGCTCAGTGCCAGCTCGGCCTTTTCGCCCCAGTCACCCTGCGCTTTTTCGGCACGAATGATGGCGCGGCGCATCTCCTTCTGGTCGGCGATGGTGCGGGCGGCGCTGGCGCGGACTTCGACCAGCGTCTCCTCCATCTCCATGATGATCATGCGGATCATCTTCGCCGGGTCCTCGGCCTTGTCGAGAAGGTCGGTGACGTTGGCGGCGATGATGTCGCGGGTGCGGGAGAAGATGCCCATGGTGTTGATGCTCCAGTTTCGATCGGGGGTTTGCCGGTCCTGATTCTGCCGGGGCCTGTGGCCGGCGAAGGGGTCGGTCCGGCGGGAAAGGCGGGGGATGGTTCCCGTCAGTTCCAGCCGGCCGGTCCCGACAAGCGGCACCAGGTCATTTGCCACCGATGATAGCCGAAGCCTGCTGGATTTCCACAATTTGCGCCTCGGCGGGGCCGGCGGCGGCGAGGATGAAGGTGGTGCCGAGCACGAAAGCGGCGAGGGTGGCGCCGATGGTGCGGGCGATTTCGCGAGGGTTGAAGCGGTTGGTCATGGTCGGTCTCCGTAATCTGCAAGGCGGGTTGTGGGCCCGATGCGAAGAGCTTTGCATGAGACGTGCCAGTTTTTGCTGTAAATCCAAGCCACTGGAAAAGCCGGAAATCCTTTGGCACTAATACACTCGGGCGGTTTGCAGCTTGCGAATAGTTGGGAAATCGCACTAACTCCGGTCATGCAGGCGCCCGCACAGCTCATCGGGTCATCTTCGAGTTTCCTCGATGCGGTGGAGCGTGCCTCGGCGGCGGCTGCGCTCAACCGGCCGGTGCTGGTGATCGGCGAGCGCGGGACGGGCAAGGAGCTGATTGCCGAGCGCCTCCACCGGCTGTCGCCGCGCTGGGGCGGGCCGTTGATCTCGCTCAATTGTGCGGCGTTGCCGGAGAATCTGATCGACGCCGAGCTGTTCGGCTATGAATCGGGGGCCTTCACGGGGGCACAAAAGGCACGTTCGGGGCGTTTCGAGGATGCCGATGGGGGCACATTGTTCCTCGACGAGATCGCCACGCTGTCGGCGGCGGCGCAGGAGCGGTTGCTCAGGGTCGTGGAGTATGGCGAGCTGACGCGGATCGGCTCGTCGAAGCCGGTGCGGGTCGATGTGCGGCTGGTGGGGGCGACCAACGAGGATCTGCCGCGACTGGTCGACAAGGGCCGGTTCCGCGCCGATCTGCTCGACCGGCTGAGTTTCGAGGTGGTGACGCTGCCGCCGCTGCGCGAGCGAGCGGAGGATATTGCAGCGCTTTCGGAACATTTTGCGCGGCGGATGGCGGCGGAGCTGGGCTGGCGGCGCTTCCCCGGCTTCACGCGCTCGGCGCAGGCGCTGATCGAGGGGCATGACTGGCCGGGCAATGTGCGCGAGCTGAAAAATGTGATCGAGCGCTCGCTCTATCGCTGGGCGGACGACGAGACGCCGGTGGGGCGGATCATCCTCGATCCGTTCGAAAGCCCGTGGCGGCCGGCATCGCTGCCGGGGACGGGCCAGGCAGTGGTGAAGATCGATCCGACCGGCCAAGCCTCGGCAATGCCCGCCATGGACCATGCGAGCATCGCCGATCTGCGCGCTGCGGTGATGCGCTATGAACGCGATGTGCTGCTGGCCGCGCTCGAGCGCTGCCGCCACAACCAGCGCAAGACCGCCACGGCGCTGGCGCTGAGCTATGACCAGTTGCGTCACTGCATGAAGCGGCACAATCTGCTGGCGAACGAGATCGAGGCCAAGGCGGAGAAGTGACGATGCGGCTGGCACTGGTGTTTCTGTTGCTGCCCGTACCCGCACTTGCACAGCCTGCTGAAATCGATGCCCGCACCATCGTTGCCCGTGCTTTCGAAGCGGCCGGCGGCGAGCGTTGGGCGAAGGCGCGGTCGCTCGAGCTCAAGGGCCGCGCGGTCTTCTATGGGGCCGGGCCGACCCCGCGTGCGGTGGCGGACGATTACCGCATGTGGCGGGAGTTCGAGGATGTGCGCACCAATGCGCATGGCGAGGCCGGCAAGGTGCGGATCGAGGCGCGGTCGGGCGGCAAGCCGATGTTCCTTGTCGGGTCGGACGGTTCGGTGAGCTTCAACGAGAAGGGAATCATTCCCAAGGCCGAGGCCGACCGCTTCTGGGCGAACAATTTCGGCTTCGGTGTGATCCGCTCGGCGCTCGGGCCGGGGTTCGGGCTGGAGCGGTTGCCCGATGACCAGGTCGGTGGCCATGCCGCCTATATGGTGCGAGTGACCGACCCGGCCGGCACCGCGACCCTGTTCGGCATCGACAAGACCTCGCACTTCATCCGGCTGGCGGGATTTGCCACCCCATCGGGCTGGCATGTGCGCACCTATGACGATTTCGTGGTGGCCGATGGCTGGACGCAGGCACGGACGGTCACGCTCTATTACAATGGCGTGATCGCCAACCAGGTGTTCTGGACCGACTGGAAGGTCAATGCTCCGGTGGCGTCGGGGCTTTTTCAGCCTTCGGCGTCAGCAGCCGCGCCTGGCTGAGGGCGAACAGGATGGTGGCGATCGGAAGCCCCCAGACCTTGAGGCTGACCCAATCATCGGTGACGAGGACGCGGCGGGCGACTTCGTTGACGCCCATCATGCCGACGAAGAACAGCCCCCAGTTGAGGGTGAGCTTGCGCCACATGGCTTCGGGCAGATCGGGGACTGCCGAGCCCAGCACCAGCTGGAGGTAAGAGCGGCCACGCGCCAGCCCGCCGAGGAGCACCACTGCGAACAGGCCGTAGATGAGGGTGGGCTTCATCTTGATGAAGGTCTCGTCCTTCAGCCAGAGGGTGAGGGCGCCGAACACGGTGATGATGACCGCACTGACGATCGTCATCACGCTGATGTGGCGCTCCCTGAACCAGGAGAATGCCATGGCGATCGCGGTGGCGACCATCACCGCCGCGGTGGCCACGAACAGCCCGCCGATCTTGTTGGCGATGAAGAAGACCAGCAACGGGCCGAGATCGACGGCGAATTTCAAAGGACCGGACATTTTCTGCATCGCACCCCTTTAGCGGGGTTTGGATGAACCGGAAAGGAAGGGCTGCAAAACGACGCTGGGAACACCCCGCATTTTTGGCTAGGCCGGAGCCGTGAGCGAACCATTGCATGTGGAGGGGCTGGCGTGCCTGCGGGGGGACCGGCTGTTGTTCGAGGATGTCGACTTCATGGTCGCGCCCGGCGGCGCGCTGCATCTCGAAGGGCCGAACGGCAGCGGCAAATCGAGCCTGTTGCGGCTGCTCGCCGGGTTGCTGCCACCCTTTGCGGGTCGCATCACCGGGCCGGAGCGCAGCTTCCTCGGGCATGAGGTGGCGCTGAAGCCGCGGATGACGCTGGGGGCCGAGCTGTCGCATTGGGCGCGACTCGACGGCGGGCTGGACCGGCTTCCGGCAGCGATGGCGGCGATGAACGTGGCCGGGTTGGCCGAGGTGCCGTGCCGGCATCTCTCCAGTGGCCAGCGGCGACGCGCCGGGCTGGCGCGGGTGCTGACGAGCGGTGCGGCGCTCTGGCTTCTCGACGAGCCGACCGCCGGGCTCGACACGGCCTCTTCGGCGCTGCTGGCGCAAGCGATGGCGGCGCACCGCGCCGGCGGTGGCATGGTGGTGGCGGCGGTGCATGGCGACATCGGCCTGGCAAGTCCGCAACTGCTGCGGCTCGGCTGATGCTCTGGACGCTGTTCCGCCGTGACGTGTCGCTCATCGCCCGCTCGCCGGCGGTGTGGATGCCGGTGATGTTCTTCGTGCTGGTGGCGGCACTGTTCCCCTTCGCTGTCGGTCCCGATGCGCGGCTGCTGGCGCGAATTGCGCCCGGCATCCTCTGGGTGTCGGCGCTGCTCGCCGCGCTTTTGCCGGTGGAGACGCTGCTGGCCCCCGACATGGAGGATGGCACGCTCGACCAGCTCGCTGCGCGCGGCATCGCGATGGAATGGGTGGTGACGGCGCGGATCGCGGCGCATTGGCTGGGCTTTGCCGTGCCGCTGCTGCTGGCTATTCCGGTGGCGGGTGTGCTCGTCGGCCTCGATGCAGCCGCTGGCTGGCGTCTGGCATTGGCGCTGGCGATCGGCACGCCGGCGCTGGCCGCACTTGCCGTGGTGGCAGCGGCGCTCACCGCCGGGCTGCGTGGCGGCGGCGCGCTGGCGGGGCTGATCGTGCTGCCGCTGGCGCTGCCGGTGCTGATCTTCGGGGTGGGGGCCGAGCAGGCCGGCGCGCTGCAACTGCTGGGCGCAGCCTCGCTGGTGTCGCTGGCGGTGGCGCCCTTTGCGGCGGGGGCGGCGCTCAAGCCGGAATAGCATGGCCCCGACTGCGACGTTGGTGCGCGGGAACATTTTCCGGTGCTCGGGTGTTTGGCTTTCCGAACAATGGAGCCCGTTCATGAATCCCGAAAATGACGAAGCGCTCGCCGAAGCGTTCCGCAGCTTTGTTCGCTCGCCGGAATTTCCGTGTGTCGGCGCGAAATCCGCCCTTGCCAAGGATCAGATGCGCATCCTGGTGGCGCGCGACCTGACATCGGCCTGGGACGACCTGCGCATCCTGCCCGAGCTGGTGGCGCTGGCCCAAGGGTACAAGGCCGATCCGGTGCTGTTCCAGACGCTGGTGGTAATCTTCGAGGGGCCCGAGGTGCTCGACGAGCCGGCATTCGAGCGGGCGTTGTGGGACCGGGTGCAGTCGCTGTCCGACAAGGATGCGCTGTGGCTCGAATCCGAACGCGACGAGCGGGTGAGCGATGACCCCGACGATCCGCATTTTTCGCTGAGTTTCGGCGGCGAGGCGTTCTTCGTCGTCGGGCTGCATCCCGGTGCGGCGCGGCCGGCGCGGCGGTTCTCGCGGCCGGCGCTGGTGTTCAACCTGCACGACCAGTTCGAGCAACTGCGCGCGCAGAACCGGTACGAGAAGCTGCGCAGCGCGATTCTCGATCGTGATGTGGCGCTGGCCGGCTCGATCAATCCGATGCTGGCGCGGCACGGCGAAGCGTCCGAGGCGGCGCAGTACAGCGGCCGGCTGGTCGAAGCGAACTGGGAGTGCCCCTATGCCGGGCGCGGTGCGGGTGCCGAGCGCGGGCAGCGCGATGCTGCATGAGATTGCGCCTCGCAGCGGGGTGGCCTTCACGATGGAAAAGGGTCAGCGGCTCACGGTGATCGACCCGATGGGCGAACAGGTGGCCGATCTGCTCGCCTTTTCGCGCGCCGACACGAGGGAGGTGATCTCGTCGGGGCGGTCGCTCGATTATCTCAGCCGGATTTTCCTGACCGTGCCCGATCCGCTCTATTCCAATCGCTCCAATGTGCTGATGCGGATCGTCGAGGACACGGTGGGGCGGCATGATTTCCTGCTGACGCCATGCTCGGCCGACACGTTTCGCATCATCTATGGCGATGAGACGCCGCATCGAGGCTGCTTCGGCAATCTGGCGGCGGCGCTCGAGCCCTATGGGATCGAGCCCGACCGGATTCCGGTGGCGTTCAACGTGTTCATGAACGTGCCGGTCGATGGCACCACCGGCGAGCTGAAGGTGCTGCCGCCGCTGAGCAAGGCCGGCGACCGCATCGTGCTCGAGGCGGAGACCGACCTGATCATCGGCCTGACGGCGTGCTCGGCGCTGCAATCGAACAATGGCAGCTTCAAGCCGATTCACTACCGGGTAGACTAGCCTCCGGCGGCTGGGGCCTTGGCCCCAGACCCCATGAGTCGGTCGTCGCCAGCATAGCCGCGTCCAGTCGTGCGAAAGCCCATTAACGGGGTCCGGGGCCTCAGGCCCCGGCCGCCGGAGGCTAGAAGCGCATGATCGTCTCGACCCCGAACGTCCGCCCACGCCGCAGCGGGGCGAAGAAGGCGCGCGGGGCGCCGGTTTCCACGGCGGCCGGGGCGCCGTTGAAGGTCTGGCCGGCGGGAATGTTGCGGCCGGCGAAGCCGTAGCGGTAATCGAACCAGCGGGTGGCGAGCGGCACGGCGTCCTCGTTGGTCAGGTTGCGACCGAAGGCGACGACCTGGATGCCGCTCGCGGTGCGGAAGCCGATACGGGCGTTGAGAAGGAAGGCGCCGGGCACGAAAGCGAAATTGTCGGTCTGGATGTACTTCTTGTCTTCGAGGCTGAAGTTGAGGTTGGTGGTGAGGCGGAGGGTTTCGGTGATCGCCGGCTCCCAGCTGAACGAGCCGTTGACCTGATAGCTCGAGCCGAGCGGCAGCTGCTTGCCGGTGATGTCGCAGAGCGGCAGGGCAGCGGCGGGCGGGTTGCGGGTGTCGAAATTGACGCGCAGGCCGCCGGAATTGAGGATGAACAGATCGGCATCGCAACCGCTGGTGAATTTGGCATCGACATAGGAGATGTTGATGTTGGCGCGGATATCCGGATGCGGGGCGGCGGCGAGCTCGAGCTCGAAACCCTGGTTTCTGGCGTCCCCGGTGTTGGTGACGATCGAGGTGAGCGCACCACCGGTGGTGCCGATGATCGAGTTGGTGAGCTGCACGCCCGAGAGCTTGTTGTAGTAGGCGGTGGCGTTGACGCTCACCTTGCGATCCTGCGAGGACCATTTGATGCCGATTTCGCCGCCTTCGGCCAGCTCCTCCTGATAGAAAGGCTCGTTGGCGGTGATGCCGCCGGTGCCGTTGAAGCCGCCGGGCTTCCGGCCGCGGGCATAGACGGCATAGAGCAATGTGCCGCCGGGCGTGGTGTAGTTGATGGTGATGCGCGGATCGGTGCCGGTCCATTTGCCCTTGGGCAGGCAGGTGCCCGCGAAGCCGAACTGGGCTGCATTGGCCTGCTCGCCGGCGCAGAAGAAGGACGTGGCCGAGGCGCGGTCGAGCAGCGTCTTGGTTTCCTCCTGGTAGCGCAGCTCGCCCTGGATGGTGAGGCCGGGCAGCGGATCCCATGCCAGCAGGCCGAACACCGCCTTGTTCTCGATGGTGGCGACCTGGCTCAGGTTGCTGCCGAGCGGCTCACCATCGAAAGGGTTGGCGAAGGTGAGATCGACGGTCTCGAAGTCCTGCTTGTAGTAATAGAGGCCGACCATGGCGCGAACGGGCTTGTTCACCGGGGTGGCGAGGCGGAGCTCCTGGCTGAAATCCTCGAAGTTCTTCTTGTTGGTGTTGGCGAAGGTGGGCTCGACCGTGGCGGCCGGGGGCGGGCCGCCGGCGAAGAAGAAGAAGGCATCCGAATGATCGGAGTCGGTGCCGAAGCGGTTGAGCAGCTTCCGGTAGCCGGTGAGCGACGAGAGCACGAAGCCCGAGCCGCCGAGATCCCAGTCGACGATGGCGGACGCGTTGAACTGCTTGTTCTGGATGCCATCGAAGGCGGTGCCATCGCGCACGCCGAACGGAGTCTGTACCGGATCGGTGTTGAGGCGGATGTTGTCCGGCTGGGGGGTGATGGCACCGCAGAGATACTGGTTGTTGTTGGTGGCGCCGATCGTGTTGCCGAACGGGGCGGGGACATTGTTGAAGAAGGGCGCGCCGACCTGGCGGAAGGCGTTGGAGCGGAAGCCGGGCGAGCAGTTGTTGAGCGCCGAGCCGGTGAGGAAGAGGGCGAGCGGGCCATCCTCCTGCTCCGAATATTCGCCGCGCAGGCGGATCTTGATATCGTCCGACGGGCGGGCGACGATGGTGAGATAGCCGATCTTGGTCTGCTCCTGCCCGACTTTCTTGCCGGTGAGCTGGTTGGTGAACTGGCCGCCATATTCCGAGTAGCGACCGCCGGCGCGGAAGGTGAGGGCATCGCCGAGGATGGGTCCGGAGATCGACCCCGAGGCGACATACTCGCCATATTCGGCTGCCGAGGCGCGGATGTTGGCAGTCCAGGTGCTCGTCGGGTCCTTGGTGACGAAGTTGATGGCGCCGGCATAGGTGTTGCGCCCGTAGAGCGCGGATTGCGGGCCCTTGACGATCTCGACGCGGGCGAGCTGCTCGGGATCGAACGCTTGCAGATCGCCCTGATAATAGATGCCGTCGACGAAATAGGCGGCTCCGGTCTCGACGCCGAACTGGACGTTGGCGAGCACGTTGGACTGGCCGCGGATGACGGGGCGATCTGACGAGCGGCCGAAGGCCTGGCTGAAGCTGATGCCCGAGGCCTGGCGAGCGAAATCGTCGATGGACGTGAGGCCGAGATTGGCGATCGACCTGTCCGACACGACGCTGACGGCGATGGGGGCGGTGGCGAGATTTTCTTCCACCTTGCGGGCGGTGACGATGATCTCGTCGAGGCCGCCCCCTGCCTGCGCCGTTTCTTGCGCGACTTCCTGTGCCTGGAGGCTGGAGAAGGGCAGCAGGGCTGCCGTGCCAAGCAGAATCATGTGCCGCGAAACCATTGCCTGTTTCCCCCTGCAAGCCCCACCCCGGAGCGACGATATGAAGGAATTGTGGATTTTTGAGACAAGTTGTCCAGACAAATTATGCGGGATGGCGTGTCTCGTGGCGAAGGTGTGGCAACAATGTCGCACCCTCCAGCCAATCGTTGGAAGCAACCGCGTTGCGTTTCGAGCGTTGAAGCGATACCAGATGAGATCGATCTCGTTTAAACGACAGGAGTTTTTTGATGATCAGTCACCGTACCTCGCTTCGCGTCCTTGCCCTTGCTGCGGCTGCAACCGCACTTTCGGCCTGCGGCGGCGGCGACAAGCCGGCGACCGAGACTGCCGAGACCACGACACCGGCTGCTGAGGCACCCGCTGTCGATGTGGCGGCGCCTGCTGCCGAAGCGCCGGCTGTCGAGACCGTGGCCTTTGCATCGCTGACGGGTGACGCTGCCAATGGCGAAAAGGTGTTCGGCCAGTGCCGGGCTTGCCATGTGACCGATCCGGGCGTGAACCGCGTCGGACCGTCGCTGCACGGGGTGATCGGGCGGACGGCCGGCAGCATCGAGGGCTTCAAGTACAGCCCGGCGAACAAGAACAGCGGACTGGTGTGGAGCGAGGAGCAGCTCTTCACCTATCTCGAAGCGCCGCAGAAGACGATTCCGGGCACCTATATGGCGTTTGCCGGGCTGAAGAAGCCGCAGGACCGGGCGGATGTGATCGCCTATCTCAAGACGCAGGCCTGAGCGATCCTGCCTGGATGAAGGAAGCCCCGGTCTTGCCGGGGCTTTTTTCATGGGCTCAGCCGAATGGGCCGTTCAATTCCACCACCTTGATGTTGAGGGCGCCGGCGAAGGTCACCCAGGCGAGATAGGGCAGGAACAGCAGCGCCGCGAGGCGCGAGAAGCGCCAGCAATAGAGGATGAGGACGAGGATCGAGGTCCAGAGGAACCAGACTTCGACTGCCGACCAGTCCGGCCGCTGGACGCGGAAGAACAGGAAGCTCCAGAGCAGGTTGAGGAAGCCGTTGATGGCGAACAGGCCGATCACGGTGTCCGCACTCACCCGGTCGGGGGCGGCGCGCCAGGCGGTGGTGCCCGAGATGGCGCAGAGCGCGAAGATGAGGGTCCAGGCCGGGCCGAAGGCGATGTCGGGGGGCGCCCAGCTCGGCTGTTCCAGGCTGCGATACCAGGGGCCGAGCAGGGTGATGGTCGCCCCGACGGCTGCCGTGAGGGTGGCAGCGATCGCGGCGATCAGGCCGGGCAGCACCCAGCGGCCCGGGTTTACACTTGCCACTCGCTCATGCAGCCTTTTGCTTGCCGAGGTTTCGCACAGCGTTGCCGGCGGCGAGGATGAGCTGGCCGGTATCCTTGATGAAGATCTTCACATGCGCCATCGGCTTTTTCTTGGCGAGTTCCTTGTTCATATAGGCTTCCCAGGTCAGCTGCTGGATGTCCTTGTCCATGCACAGCTTGACGAAGCGCTCGCGCATGTTGTCCGAGCGGTACCAGAACCACTGCATCATCCCGAGCACCCAGAACACCTGGCCATGCGCCTTCATGAAGCGCGCGCGGGCGATCTTGAGCGCCTTGGGATCGCCGGTCCTGAGGAACTCGCCGGCAGCCTCGGCAGCAGCGCGGCCACCATACATGGCATAATAGATGCCTTCGCCCGAGGCCGGGGCCACCGTGCCGGCGGCATCGCCTGCCACCACGACATCCTTGCCATTGTCCCAGCGCTTGCGTGGCTTCAACGGGATCGGCGCGCCTTCGACGCGAACGGTCTTGAACTCGGTCATCCCCAGCTCCTCGCGGAGATTGGCGACGGCCTTGCGCAGCTCGAAACCCTTGACTGCGGAGCCGACGCCCACGCTCGTCTTGTCCCCGTGCGGGAAGACCCAGGCGTAGAAATCGGGCGAGTGCTTGCCCTGGTAGAAGACGTCGCAGCGATTGCCTTCGAAGCCGTTGAAGCCCTCGGGCGGGCTTTCGATGACTTCGTGATAGGCGGCGACGAAATTGGGCTTGTCGCTTTCGGGGAGCGTGGCGCGCGCCACGCCGCTGTTGCCGCCATCGCAGCCGACGACGACCTTGGCGCGAACGCGGACGGGCTCGGAACCGCGCGGCGAGCCCTTGGGGCGATAGGCGATGATGGCGGTGCCATCGGAGTCGCGTTCGAGCGCCTCGAAGGTGCCGTCGATGCGGGTGGCACCGTTCTGCGAGGCACGGACGCGCAGCCATTCATCGAACACGTCGCGATCGACCATGCCGACAAAGCCGCCTTCCCCCACCGGCATATCCACCTTGCGGTTGTTCGGGCTGATCATCCGCGCCGAATTGGCGGTGGTGCACAGGAGCTCGATCGGCACGTCGAAATCCTTGAGCATCCGCGGCGGCACGGCGCCGCCGCAGGGCTTGATGCGCCCGGCCTTGTCGAGCAGCATCACCTTGTGGCCGGCGAGCGCCAGGTCATTGGCGGCGGTGGCTCCCGATGGGCCGCCGCCCACCACGATCGCGTCATATTGCTCGGTCATGCCAATACTCCCGTTGGTTTCAGGGTGTCGCTCGTCTGTCGGTCGTTGAGTTGCACCGCGATGGCGGCGGCAAGAAGAAAGAGCAGCGCCTCGCCGGCGAATACCAGTTCGAACGCAGGGGCATCGGCGCCAAGGACGCTCCGGCCGAGATCGACGAGGCCGGCACCGGCAA
The DNA here is from genome assembly GCF_014205635.1 of Polymorphobacter multimanifer. Taxonomy (GTDB): domain Bacteria; phylum Pseudomonadota; class Alphaproteobacteria; order Sphingomonadales; family Sphingomonadaceae; genus Sandarakinorhabdus; species Sandarakinorhabdus multimanifer. The sequence goes on along the minus strand of NZ_JACIIV010000009.1, from coordinate 24,814 downwards.
AGCCGCCGAGGCCGAACGCCATCGCTTGCGCAGCACCCCAGAGCCCCATGCGAATGCCCTCATGGCCGGGCCCGCCGCGGCCGGCGAGTTCCAGCATCGAGCCGATCGCGGCGACGGCGAAGACGCCATTGGCAAAGCCGAGCAGCACGACGGTGGGAACGAGCGGCCATTCGGGCCCCACGCGCGCCGCCATGGCGAGACCGGCGAGCGCCACGGCCGAGGCGAGGCAGCCGCCGACAATCCATTTCTTGAGGCGAAGCCCCATGCGGCCGCCAAAGGCATGGCCGCCGACGCCGACGAGGATCATGCCGACGAGCACGCCGCCGTGCTGGATTCCCGAGAGGCGAGTCGATTCGCCGGGGCTCATGCCGAAGACAAGGCCGGCAAAGGGCTCGAGGATGAGATCCTGCATCGAATAGGCGAGCATCGAGACGAAGACGAAGATCGAGAACAGCCGGGTGAGCGCATCGCCCCAGATGCCGCGCAGCGCCTCGCCGAAGCTGACCGGTGCCGGGCGCGCCTCGGGGGCCATGGCAGCACCTTCGACGCCGGCCACGGCGAGCGTGGTGATGGCGAACGCCACCAGCGCCAGGCCGATGGCGATGATGCGGAGGCGCTCCGGCGTGTAGGGATCGATGAGGTTGCCGACCGTGGTGGCGGCAATGACGATTCCGAGGATCATCATGATCCAGGTGAGCGAGGCTGCCGCCGGACGGCGTGCCTCGGCGGTGCGGCTGGCGAGAAGTGCCAGCAGCGAGGTGCCGGCGGCCCCCACGCCGATGCCGATCAGCGCATAGGCGAGGATGGCAAGTGCGAGTGCCGGCGCAAGGGCGCCGTCCAGCATGGTGGTGGCCTGGGTGGCGAGGACGCCGCCAAGGCCGAGCACTGCCATGCCGCCGATGATCCAGGGGGTGCGACGCCAGCCCTGGTCCGACCCATGGCCCCATTTGGGGCGGCTGAGCTGGACGGCATAGTGAAAGGCGACGAGGCCGGCGGGAAGGGCGGCAGCGGTGGCATATTCGACCACCATGATGCGGTTGAGCAGCGAGCTCGCGAGCATGACCACGGCACCGATCGAGCTTTGGACGAGCCCCAGCCGGGCGATGCCGAACCAGCTGAGCGGAGCTTGCGACTGTGCTGGCTGCATCAGGCAAGCCCCCGCATGCCGATGGCGGCGGTGAGCATGCCGAGCACATAAAGGCTGACGCCGGTGGCGTTGTAGAAGGGTGCTTCCTTGGCCGGGTTGGCGACGAGCTTCTGCATGAAGATATATTGGCTCGCGACCGAGAAGGCGACAAGGGCTGCCGGGAAGACCAGCCCCCAGCTGTTGAGCAGCCAGGCCACGACGAGCTGCGGCACCGCCATCGTCCAGCATGCCAGCAGCGCGGCGGGGCGTTCCCCCAGCATCACCGGCAGCGACCGAACGCCCGAGACGCGGTCTCCTTCCACGGCCTTGAAATCGTTGAGGACCATGATGCCGTGCGCGCCAAGGGCATAGAGGCAGAGCACGGCGATGATGCGCGAATCGGGCATGCCGCCGACCATCACCGCGGCCCCTGTGAACCAGGTGAGGCCTTCATAGGCCGAGGCGCAGACCAGTGGCCCCCACCAGCCATTCGCCTTGGCGCGAATGGGGGGGGCGGAATAGATCCAGGCGAGGAACACCCCGAGGATGGTGGCATAGCCGACGACGGTGTTGATCGCGAAGCCGACGCCGAGCGAGATGATGCTGCCGGCGATGGCGATGCCGAGCCCCCAGCGCCCGGGGATGCGGCCCGAGGGGATGGGGCGCTGCGGCTCGTTGATGGCGTCGACATGGCGATCGAACCAGTCGTTCACGGCCTGGCTGTTGCCGCACACGAGCGGCCCGGCGAGCATCATGCCGGCGACGAGAAAGCCGATCCGGTCGGTGAGCGGCACGCCCGAGGAGACGACACCGCACATGAAGGCCCACATCGGCGGAAACCAGGTGACCGGCTTCAGCAGTTCGAGAACGTCTTTGGGGCGCGGCACCGCGCGGACGGGAGTGGGGAAGGCGGTGGCGTCCATCACGGTGTAAGCTAAACTTGACAGTGCGGGGCGTCAACGAAATCTGCGGCAGATTGTCCAGCGCTTCAATCGTTGTCGGTGACCAGATTGCCGAGGCCGTGGCGATGCAGCTTGGAATAAAGGCTCTGGCGCGAAAGACCGAGGATTTCGGCAGCGGAGGCGCGGTTGTCGGCGGTGAACCTGAGCGCTGCCTTGATGCAATGGCGCTCGATCAGATCGGTCGATTCGCGGACGATCTCCTTGAGCGGCACGCGGCCGACGAGCTCTGTGAGATGCTCCACCGAGCGGACCAGCGGCAGCCGGGCGGGATCGGACGAGCCTTCGAGCCGGCGGACACAGAAGCCGAACCATGCGCCTTCTTCGCGCACGGTGGCGACGGCAGAAACATCGACATCGATATCGCCTTCATCGGTGTGCAGCGTCGTGACGAAGGACTTCAGCGTGCCGCGATCGTCGATGTCGGCGGGGCCGAGGCCGACCGGGGGCAGGAAGCTGCCGAGCGGCTTGCCGATGATGCCGCTCGAATCGGGCAGGCCGACAAGATCGAGGAAAAGCCGGTTGGCCGCCAGGATATGCATGGCAGGATTGGTGAGCACCAGCGCTTCGGGCATCGCTTCGAGTGCCAGCGCCTGCGCTTCGGACCCTGTGAGGGGCTCGGGTTTCTGATGGTTGAACTGGTCCATTGGTCCGGCCATCAGCTCAGGCTCTGGAGGAAAGGAAATGCGGGCAACTCCAGCGATTCTGTGACGATTTGCAGCATCGGTTCCGCCCAGTCCTGCCGCTCACCCGGTCGTGCCGACTCCATCGGCCGGGAATGATTTTCCTTGCTGATACAAGGCCTATTCCCAACCTGACCGGCAATAAGATAAAACAAGTGCGGCTTATTGTCCTATATGCAGCTTGAGCCCTGTAGTCGGTCGCTGTCAAATCATTTTGACGTAAAGGCAGGTTGACACTTTCTCGTCGGGTGGTAGTTTTTGTCGCAGCAAGGAGAAACGGCTTGAACCGGCAAGAGGGGATGCGAGGCAGCAATGCCTTGGGGGAGGCGGGGCGCAGCGGAGCTGCGAATCGCTGGAGCCTGCCGCCTTTTGTCAAAACGCCGCTTTACACGCCCGAGGAGCGCGTTCGCCGTGATGCTTCGCGCTGGACGCTGGTGCAGGGTCTGCTGGCGCCGGTGCAGTTCCTGATCTTCGGCGTGAGCCTGTATCTGGTGCTCGACTACCTCCGCACCGGAGAGAACAAGGAATGGGCCGAGTGGTCGGTCGTGGTGAAGACGATGGCGCTCTACACGATCATGATCACCGGCGCGATCTGGGAGAAGGTGGTGTTCGGCAAGTATCTGTTTGCCGAGAGCTTCTTCTGGGAAGATGTGTTCTCGATGCTGGTGATCGCCTTGCACACGGCGTATCTGGTGGCGCTGTTCCAGGACCTGCTGCCGTCGGTGCAGCTGATGTGGTTGGCGCTCGCCGCGTACCTTACCTATGTCATCAACGCCGGACAGTTCATCTGGAAGCTGCGGATGGCGCGGCTCGAGGGGGCGGGGAAGAAGCGCGCGGCCGGGGCGATCGCCGCATGAGCGTTGCCGCTCTCCCGCTTCCCGAATCGCGGCCGGTGCTGCGCGAACGAGGGCAGCGCGAGGTGTTCTGCGGGCTGACCGGCATTGTCTGGCTGCACCGCAAGATCCAGGATGCGTTCTTTCTGGTCGTCGGCAGCCGCACCTGTGCGCATCTGCTGCAATCGGCGGCGGGTGTGATGGTGTTCGCCGAGCCGCGCTTTGCGACCGCGATCATCGAGGAGCGTGATCTGGCGGGCCTCGCCGATGCCAATGAGGAGCTCGACAAGGTCGTCAACCGGCTGCTGCTGCGGCGGCCGGAGATCAGGCAGCTGTTCCTCGTCGGCTCCTGCCCGTCCGAAGTCATCAAGATCGACCTGAAGCGCGCCGCCGAGCGGATGAACGCGATCCATGCGCCGCGGGTGCGGGTGCTGAACTATTCGGGCTCGGGGATCGAGACGACCTTCACGCAGGGCGAGGATGCCTGTCTTGCAGCATTGGTGCCGGAGATGCCGGCGGACGATGCCGAGCAGCTGCTGATCGTGGGTGCGCTGCCCGATGTGGTGGAAGACCAGTTCCTGCGGCTGTTTGCCGAACTGGGCATCGCCAATGTGAAGGTGCTGCCGGCGCGGCGCTCGACGCACCTGCCGGGTGTGGGCAAGGGCACGCGGTTCCTGCTGGCGCAGCCGTTCCTGGGCGATACCGGCCAGGCGCTGGAAGGGCGCGGGGCGAGGCATCTGCCGGCGCTGTTCCCGTTCGGTGCCGAAGGGACGACGGCGTGGCTCGAAGCTGCCGCCACCGCCTTCGGGGTCGATCCGATGCACTTCCGCAGCGTGGTGGCGCCGGGCCGCGAGCGTGCCAAGCGGGCGATTGCGCGGCAGGCCGAAGTGCTTCGCGGCAAGAGCATTTTCTTCATGCCCGATTCGCAGCTCGAGGTGCCGCTCGCGCGGTTCCTGCATGACGAGCTGGGGATGGAGCTGGTCGAGGTGGGGACCCCCTATCTCCACAAGTCGCATCTTGCGGCCGAACTCAAGGCGCTTCCGGCCGATGTGCAGCTTTCCGAAGGGCAGGATGTCGATCTGCAGCTCGATCGGGTGCGCGCCGCGCGGCCAGACCTGACCGTGTGCGGGCTGGGGCTCGCCAACCCGCTCGAGCAGGAGGGGCTGGCGACGAAATGGGCGATCGAGCTGGTGTTCACCCCGGTCCATGGCTTCGACCAGGCGGGTGACCTGGCGGAACTCTTCGCGCGGCCGCTGGTGCGGCGCGACCGGCTGGTGCTCTGATGCAGCTTACCGTCTGGACCTATGAAGGGCCTCCGCATGTGGGGGCGATGCGGGTCGCGACGGGCATGAAGGGGCTGCACTATGTGCTCCACGCGCCGCAGGGCGACACCTATGCCGACCTGCTGTTCACGATGATCGAGCGGCGGGACCATCGTCCGCCGGTGACCTACACGACCTTCCAGGCGCGCGACCTTGGCAAGGACACTGCCGAGCTGTTTCAGAAGGCGGCACGCGACGCCTATGCGCGCTACACGCCCGAGGCGATGATCGTGGGGGCGAGTTGCACCGCCGAGTTGATCCAGGACGATCCGGCCGGGCTGGCCGAGACGATGGGGTTGCCGTGCCCGGTGATTGCGCTGGAGCTGCCGAGCTACAGCCGCAAGGAAAATTGGGGCGCTTCGGAGACGTTCTACCAGATCGTGCGCCAGCTTGCGGACAAGGAGCGTCGTCCGGCACCGCGCGAAGGCCGGCGGCCGCGCGCCAATCTGCTGGGGCCGACGGCACTGGGTTTCCGCCACCGTGACGATGTGGTGGAGATCACCCGGCTGCTGGCGGCTCTGGGCATCGACGTGCATGTGACGGCGCCGATGGGATCGCGGCCGACCGATATCGTGACGATGGGCGAGGCCAATTTCAACGTGCTGCTCTACCCCGAGATCGGGCTGGAAGCGGCGCGCTGGCTGGAGAAGACCTTCGGCCAGAAGTGCACGAAGACAGTGCCGATCGGCATGGCGGCGACGCGGCGTTTCGTGGCGGAAGTGGCGGAGATTGCCGGCGTTGCGGTGCCGGAGGATCTCGATGCAGGGCGAATGTCCTGGTGGTCGCGCTCGATCGATTCGACCTACCTCACCGGCAAGCGCGTCTTCATCTTCGGCGATGCCACCCATGCCGTGGCGGCGGCACGGATCGCGCGTGACGAGCTGGGCTTCGAGGTGGTGGGGCTCGGCTGCTACAACCGCGAATTCGCGCGCGAGATCAGGGATATGGCGAAGGAGCTCGGGGTCGAGCCGCTGATCACCGACGATTATCTGGAAGTGGAGGAGGCGATCGCTGCCGCCACGCCCGAGCTGGTGCTCGGCACGCAGATGGAGCGGCACATCGCCAAGCGGCTGCGGCTGCCGTGCGCGGTGATCTCGGCACCGGTGCATGTGCAGGATTTTCCGGCGCGCTATTCGCCGCAGATGGGCTTCGAGGGCGCGCAGGTGATCTTCGACACCTGGGTGCACCCCTTGGTGATGGGGCTGGAGGAGCATCTGCTCACCATGTTCCGCGAGGATTTCGAGTTTTCCGACGCCGCCGGGCCGAGCCATCTCGGGCATGGCGGCGGGCATGGCGCGGTTGCGCTGGCGGAAGTGCCGGAAGCCGATGTCGCCGTGCTCGAAGCCAAGCCGGAAGGCTGGTTGCCCGATGCCGAGCGCGAACTGAACAAGATTCCCTTCTTCGTGCGCGGCAAGGCCCGGCGCAACACCGAGCGTTTTGCCGCCGAGCACGGCATCAAAGCCATTACCGTCGAGACCCTTTACGAAGCCAAGGCACATTATGCGCGCTGATAACCCCCCCTCGTCAGGCAGCCCCGCAAACCTTGTCCGGGTGGTGATCATCACCCTCGACAACCATCTTTCGGGCGCCATCGAACGTGCCCGCGCGCGCTTCGAGCGCGAGCAGCCGGGGGTGCAGATCGCCTTCCACGCCGCCGCCGATTGGGAGCAGCCGGGCAAGCTCGATGCGGCACGCGCCGATGTGGCGAAGGGCGATATCGTGCTCGCCTCGATGCTGTTCCTCGAAGACCATATCCGCGCGATCCGTCCCGCCCTCGAGGCGCGGCGCGAAGATTGCGATGCGATGGTGTGCGTGATGTCGGCGAGCGATGTGGTGAAGCTCACCCGCATGGGCGATTATCGGATGGATGCGCCGCCGAAGGGCCCGCTGGGCTGGCTGAAGAAATTGCGTGGCTCGTCCAAGTCGGGCGCCCCCAATTCGGGTGCGGCGCAGATGGCGGTGCTGCGGCGGCTGCCCAAGCTGCTGAAGTTCGTGCCCGGCACGGCGCAGGATGTGCGCGCCTATTTCCTCACGCTGCAATATTGGCTGGCCGGGTCGGATGACAACGCCTTCTCGATGGTGCGGGCGCTGGTCGATCGCTATGCCGATGGCCCGCGCCGGGCGCTGCGCGGCCAGTTCAAGGTGGAAGGCCCGCAGGAATATCCCGAAGTCGGTGTCTATCACCCCGACCTGCCGGGGCGGATGAGCTTCAACGTCGCCGACCTGCCCAAGCGCAAGGACGCGGTGGGCACCGTGGGCCTCGTCGTGCTGCGCTCCTATGTGCTCGGCAAGGATGCCAACCATTATGATGGCGTGATCCGCGCCATGGAAGCACGCGGGCTCAACGTCATCACCGCGTTCGCCAATGGCCTCGATGCACGGCCGGCGATCGAGGCAATGATGATGAAGGATGGGGCGGCGAACGTCGATGCGCTCGTCAACCTCACCGGCTTCAGCCTCGTCGGTGGCCCGGCGTATAATGATGCAGCGGCAGCGGAAGAGATCCTTGCGCGGCTCGACCGGCCTTATGTCTCGGCCTTCCCGGTCGAATTCCAGACGTTGCAGCAATGGGGCGCCAACAAGCAGGGTCTGCTGGCGCTCGAATCGACGATCATGGTTGCCATCCCTGAGCTCGATGGCGGCACCACGCCGATCATGTTCGGTGGCCGTTCCGAAGCGAGCGGCGAGGCGTGCACCGGCTGCTCGCGGCATTGCACCTGGGCACCGGCCGACAATGTGCGCGCCATGCAGAGCTGCCCCGATCGTGCCGAAGCGCTGGCCGGCCGGATGGTGAAGATGGCCCGCCTGCGCCGCAGCGCCGAGGCGGAACGCAAGGTCGGAATCGTGCTGTTCAACTTCCCGCCGGGCGGTGGTGCTGCGGGCACCGCGCAGTTCCTCGCCGTGTTCGAATCGCTCCATGCCACGCTCGTGCGGCTGAAGGCCGAAGGCTATCAGGTCGATGTGCCGGCGGATGCTGATGCGGTGCGCGAGGCGGTGATCGGCGGCAATGCCATGCGCTATGGCACCGAGGCCAATGTCCATGCCAAGGTGCCGGCGGAGCATATCGTCGCCACCGAGCCTTATCTCAAGGAAATCGAGGCGGAGTGGGGCCCCGCACCCGGCAAGTTCCAGGCCGATGGCTCCAACGTGTTCATCCTCGGCGCGCAGTTCGGCAATGTGTTCATCGGCATCCAGCCCGCACTTGGTTATGAGGGCGATCCGATGCGGCTGCTGTTCGATGGCCGCTTTGCACCGACGCATGCCTTCATGGCGTTCTATCGCTGGCTGCGGAACGATTTCGGCGCGCATGCCGTGCTGCATTACGGCACGCACGGCAGCCTCGAATTCATGCCCGGCAAGCAGACCGGGATGAGCGAAAGCTGCTGGCCCGAGCGGCTGATCGGCGATCTGCCGAATGTGTATCTCTATGCCGCAAACAACCCGTCCGAAGGCGTGCTGGCCAAGCGCCGCTCCTATGCGACGCTGGTGTCGTACCTCACGCCCGCGCTCACCAATTCTGGGCTTTACAAGGGGCTGGCGGACCTGAAGGCGAGTGTGGACCGCTGGCGTTCGTGCGAACCGGGTGCACCCGAACTGGAAATGCTGGGCGAGATCATCGCCGAACAGGCCGCCGGGCTCGATCTCGACGGCAGCGATGTGACCGCACTGGCGGCGAAGATCTACGAAATCGAGCGTGAGCTGATCCCGCAGGGGCTGCATGTGGCCGGCGACGCTGCCACGCCCGAGGAGCGCATCGACATGCTGGCGGCGGTCGCTTCCACCCGCGAGGAAGCTCTGCCGCGCGAGACGATCGAGGCGATCGTGCATGGCCGCATTGCGCCGACAACGCCGCTGCTGCGCGAACTTGTCGACATGAACACCGCCCTTTCGGTGAACCATGAGCTCGACGGGTTGGTGGCTGCCCTTGGCGCGCATTACATTCGCCCGGTGGCGGGCGGGGACATTCTGCGCACGCCCGAGGTGTTGCCGACCGGGCGCAACATCCATGGTTTCGATCCTTTCCGCCTGCCTTCCGCCTATGCGGTGAAGGATGGGGCGGCGCAGGCGCAGAAGCTGATCGACCGCAGCGTCGAAGACAGCGGCCATCTGCCCGAGACGGTGGCGATGGTGCTGTGGGGCACCGACAATCTGAAGAGTGAAGGCGCGCAGCTGGCGCAGGCCTTGTTCCTCATCGGCGCCCGCCCGCGGTTCGACAGCTACAACCGGCTCGCCGGCGCCGAGCTGATCTCGCTCGAAGAGCTTGGCCGGCCGCGGATCGATGTGGTGGTGACGCTTTCCGGCGTGTTCCGCGATTTGCTGCCGTTGCAGACACGGATGCTGGCGGAAGCAGCGCTGCTCGCAGCGCAGGCCGATGAGCCGACGCAGATGAACTTCGTGCGCAAGCACAGCCTGCAGCATAGCGCCGAGCATGGTGTGGACATGGAGACGGCAGCCTTGCGCGTCTACAGCAACGCCGAGGGTGCCTATGGCGCCAACGTCAACCTGCTGATCGACTCGAGCGGCTGGACCGACCCCAATGAGCTGGCGGACTGTTTCGAGCGCCAGAAGGGCTATGCCTATGGCGTGAAGGGGGCACCGGTACGCCAGGCCGAGATGCTCGCGGCAACGCTGAAGACGGTCGATTGCGCCTATCAGAACCTCGAATCGGTCGAGCTGGGGATCACCACGATCGACCAATATGTCGACACGCTGGGCGGCATCAGCCGGGCTGTCACCCGCGCCAAGGGCGGCGAGGCCGCACCTGTGTATATCGGTGACCAGACGCAGGGCTCGGGCAAGGTGCGGTCACTCGGCGAGCAGGTGAGCCTGGAGACGCGGACGCGCATCTTGAACCCGGTGTGGATCGAAGGCCAGCTCCGGCATGGCTATGAAGGTGTGCGCCAGGTGGAAGCCGCGGTGACGACGACGATGGGCTGGTCGGCGACCACCGGCGAAGTCGACCCCTGGGTTTACCAGCGCATCACCGAAACCTATGTGCTCGACACCGAGATGCGCGACCGGATCGCGAAGATGAACCCCCGGGCGGCCGCCAAGATGGCCAACCGTCTGATCGAAGCGAGCGACCGCAAGTTCTGGTCGCCCGACGCGCAAACACTGGCGGCGCTTTATGCCGCGACCGATGCCATCGAGGACGCCCTCGAAGGTGTGGGGCAGACCCAGGCGGCATGAGGAATTTTTGATGGCCGTTATCGAACGCACGAGACCCGATGGTGAAGGCAGCCTTCAGGTGGCGCTCGATCCGCGCGACCGGATCGGCAATGCCAAGGTGTTCGCCGTCTATGGCAAGGGCGGCATCGGCAAGTCGACGACCAGCTCCAACCTGTCGGCGGCGTTCTCGCTGCTCGGCAAGCGGGTGCTGCAGATCGGTTGCGACCCCAAGCATGATAGCACCTTCACGCTCACCAAGAAGCTGATGCCGACGGTGATCGACGTGCTGGAGACGGTGGACTTCCACCATGAGGAACTGCGCCCCGAGGATTACATGTTCGAGGGCTTCAACGGCGTGATGTGCGTGGAGGCGGGTGGACCGCCGGCGGGTACCGGCTGCGGCGGTTATGTGGTGGGGCAGACGGTGAAGCTGTTGAAGCAGCATCATCTGCTCGAGGAGACCGACGTGGTGATCTTCGATGTGCTTGGCGATGTGGTGTGCGGAGGCTTTGCAGCCCCGCTGCAGCATGCCGAGCGTGCCGTGGTGGTGGCGGCAAATGATTTCGACAGCATCTTCGCTGCCAACCGGATCATCACCGCGATCAATGCAAAGGCCAAGAACTACGAGGTTCGCGTTGCCGGCGTGATCGCCAATCGCAGCCGCGAGACCGACGAGATCGACCGCTTTTCCGAAGCGACCGGCCTCAAGCGGCTGGCGCATTTCGGCGATGTCGATGCCATCCGCCGGTCGCGGCTGAAGAAGTGCACGATCTTCGAGATGGAAGATGCGCCCGATGTCGAGATCGCCCGCAACGAATACAAGCGGCTGGCGGCCGAGCTTTGGGTTGGCGGTCCGCCGTGCGACGCGCGGCCGATGAAGGACCGCGAAATCTTCGAGTTCCTCGGGTTTGAATGAAGCCGGCGGTCGCCTCGATGCCTGAACCGATGGGTGCGTCCGGTCCTGGCGTGGAGCCGGGCTGGGAGGCGAAGCGTGCGCGGCTCGAAACCTATTTCGACCGCACCGCCTTTGCGGCCTGGGCAGCGCTGACCAGCGATGCGCCGGTGAGCAAGATCCGCGCGACGGTGCGCGCCGGGCGCGACGAGATGCGCAACCTGCTGCTTGGCTGGCTGCCGCAGGATTTGACCGGCAAGCGCGTGCTCGATGCCGGCTGCGGGACGGGGATGCTGAGCGTCGAGGCAGCGCGGCGCGGCGCCGAAGTGGTGGGGATCGATGTGTCGCCGCAGCTGGTGGCGATCGGCCAGGAGCGGCTTCCGCAAGATGTGAAGCGGCAGATCACGCTGGTGTCGGGGGACATGCTCGATCCGGCACTTGGGGATTTCGACCATATCGTGTCGATGGATGTGCTCATCCATTATGAAGCGGACCAGATTGCCGACGCCACCGCCCGGCTGGCGGCGCGGGCGCGGCAGAGCCTGGTGTTCACCTTCGCGCCCGGCACGCCGCTGCTGCGCACGGCGCGGGCAGTGGGGCAGTTCTTCCCTAAATCGGACCGCAGCCCGAGCATCATTCCGGTCGGCCATGGCTATCTGAAGGCGCGGCTCAGCCGTGTCGAGCGGGCGCGGCTGGGGCGCGATGCGCGGGTTTCACGAGGTTTCTACACCAGCCATGCGCAAGAAGTGATTACGGGGTGAACACCGTGTCTTCCTCTTCCACCGGGATCACCGGCGGCATCAAGGGCGGTGCGCGCTTCTGGGCGCGGATGGGCACGAATTTCCTGCCCTTCGCCGATGCGGCTTCGGTGGAGCTGCCGCTCAGCCGGCTGCTGCGGCTGTCGTTGTTTCAGGTTTCGGTCGGCATGGCGATGGTGCTGCTCAACGCGACGCTCAACCGGGTGATGATCGTCGAGCTGGGCATCTCGGCCACGGCGGTTGCCATCGTCGTCGCATTGCCGCTGCTGTTTGCGCCGGTGCGCGCGATGATCGGCCACAAGTCGGACAATCATGCCTCGTTTCTGGGCTGGAAGCGGGTGCCGTATATCTGGGCGGGCACGATGATCCAGTTTGCCGGGCTGGCGATCATGCCGTTCGCGATGCTGGTGATGACCGGTGAAGGCGAGTTTGCCGGGCGCAAGGTGGGCGAAGTGTTTGCCGCCCTCGCCTTTCTGATGGTGGGCGCCGGGGTGGCGATCACCCAGACTGCAGGGTTGGCACTGGCGAATGACCTGGCGCCGAGGGATGTGCGGCCGCGTGTGGTTTCGCTGCTCTATGTGATGCTGCTGGTCGGCATGTTCGTCTCGTCGGTTGTGCTGGGGCGGCTGCTGGTCGATTTTTCGGAAACACGGCTGGTCGGCGTGGTGCAGGGCACGGCAGTGGTCACCGTGGTGCTCAACGTGATTGCGCTGTGGAAGCAGGAGGCACGGGTGCCCGGCGGCGTGCGGCCCGATCCCGATGCGCCGGATTTCAGCGCGCGCTGGGCCGATCTGATGGCAGCGGGGCCCACCAAGCGGCTGCTCACGGCGGTTGGGCTCGGTGCGGCCGGCTTCGGGATGCAGGACATTTTGCTCGAGCCGTTCGGCGGGCAGGTGCTGGGCATGAGTGTTGCGGCGACCACCGGGCTGACGGCGCTGTCGTCGGCGGGCACGCTGGTCGGGCTGGCCTGGGCGGCGCGGCATCTGGGGCGCGGCGGCGATCCGGCGCGGATGGCGGGGCTGGGCGCGGTTGTCGGCGTGTTCGCCTTTGCGATGGTCATCTTCTCGGCTCCCATCGACTCGGTGGGGCTGTTTGCGACGGGTGCCACCCTGATCGGCTTCGGCAACGGCCTGTTTGCGGTGTGCACGCTGACGGCAGCGATGGCGCTGAGCGATGCCGGCAGCAAATCGGGCTTGGCGCTGGGCGCCTGGGGCGCGGTTCAGGCGTCGGCAGCGGGGTTTGGCATATTGCTGGCAGGGGTGATCCGCGACGGTGTGGGCGCGCTGGCAGTGCGCGGTGCGCTGGGGCCGGGATTGAATGATCCGGCGACCGGATATTCTATGGTCTGGCACATCGAAATCGGTTTATTGTTCATGTGTCTTGTTGCACTTGGCCCGCTGGCGCGGCGGTCCTCGGAGAATCTGTCCCGCGCCCGTTTCGGCCTGACCGAATTCCCAACCTGAGGGGAGAGAGAAAATGTTGTCCAACGTGCATCTGGTAGGCGGCCTCGATATTGCCGAGCTGACGCTTTACCTGTTCTTCGGCTTCTTCCTGTGTCTCGTCTGGTATCTCAACCGCGAGAGCCGTCGCGAAGGCTATCCGCTGGAAGACGATCTTTCGGGTGAAGTGCGGCAGGAGCTGTGGCGGATCGGAGACGATGTGCAGAAGCTCAAGGCGTTCCAGCTCCCGCACGGCCAGGGCACGGTCTATCAGCCCGCCGAGCTTCGCGATCCGATGCCGACGAATGTGCTGCCGCGTGGCTGGTCGGGCGAGCCGCTCGATGTGGTCGGGGACAAGCTGTCTTCGGGGGTCGGTCCCGCGTCGTATGTGATGCGCGCCGATCGTCCGGACATGGACATGTTCGGTCGGCCGCGGATCGTGCCGATGCGCGTTGACGGTCATATGACCGTCGAGGGACGCGACACCGATCCGCGCGGGTTGCCGGTGATCGGCCTTGATGGCGAAGTGGCGGGCACGATCAGCGACCTTTGGGTCGATCGCGCCGAGCATATCATCCGCTATTATGAAGTGGCGCTGACCGGTGGTGGCACGGTGACGATGCCGCAGGCGGTGGCGCGGGTGAAGGCTCGGCATGTGCATTGCGATGCGATCCTCGCAGCGCAGTTCGCGGGTGCCCCGCAGCTGAAGTCGGCTGACCAGATTACGCTTCTGGAAGAGGAAAAGGTCCAGGCCTATTTCGGCGCCGGATATCTGTGGGCGACCGAAGAAAGGGCGGAACCCATTCTGTGACGATGGAGTATGAGATCGAGCCGATCCGCGGGTTGCCGGGGAACCTGCCGAAGGGCGAGTTCATCGTCTGGCAGGGCTCGCCGAACTGGCAGGCCTTTGCCCGGGCGGTGTTCCACACCCGGCTGGTGATTGCATGGTTCGTGTTCGTGGCCAGCCTGGCCTTCGTGGGGGGTGGCACCGGCATTGTCGGCGCCATCACCACGCTGGCGGTGGCGGTGCTCGGTCTCGGCGTGCTCGGCCTGCTGGCCTGGACGGGGGCGCGGGCGACGATCTACACGCTCACCAACCGTCGGCTGGTGATGCGCTTTGGCGCTGCGGTGCCAAAGGCGGTCAACCTGCCCCTGGGCAAGATCGGATCGGCTGATGTGAAGCCGCTCGGCGGCGGCTATGTCGATATCGTGCTGGTACCGACCGAGCGCTTCCCGCTCGGCTGGCTGCAAGCATGGCCGCATGTCCGCCCCTGGAAGGTGGCTGATCCGCAGCCGATGCTGCGCGCCGTGTCGGAGAGCTTCGTGCCGATGCTTGCCGACGCCCTGCGCAGCGCCGACCCTGCCGCCACCGTGCACGCCGAGCCCGATGCGACGCGGCGTGGTGGCATGGAGGCGGCTGCGTGAGCGACTTCCACAACGAGAAGTTTCCGGTTGGTGCGCTTTATGCGGCCGCTGGCCTGATCGGTATCTCGCTGATCGCCGTTTTCAGCGTGCGCGGCGGGCTGATCGAAGGCCGGCCCACGGCGCCCGAAGTCCGCACCGCCAACAATGTGGCAGTGGTCACCGAGCGCGAATTTCGCTTCTCGGACCGCGAGGATGGCGCGCTGGTGATCGCCGATGCGGCAACCGATGCGCCGGTCGTGATTCTCGAGCCTGGCTCGAACACCGGCTTCATCCGCGGCGTGATGCGCGGGCTGATGCGCGAGCGGGTGCTTCGGGAGGCCGACCGCGCTTCGCCGGTGCGTGTCACCGAATGGGCCGATGGCGCCCTGACGCTGACCGATCTCGGCACCGGTCGGATCATCGAGCTGGGCAGCTTCGGGCCGGACAATCGCCGTGCCTTTGCTGCCATCCTGGCCGGCGAGCAGCCGCCGATCCCGAACAACCTGCCCAATTTGCGGGCCAGCCTGCCGGCAACGGCGGCGGCTTCGGAAAAGGGCCCGGCGTGATGGCGCTGTTCGGTGGCCAGAGCTTCGAGACGGGTTGCACGATTTCGGTGGCGCACACGGCGTATGAGTTGCACGCGCATGTCGAGCTCGATGGCAATGTGCCGATCGGGCCGGGGGACCGGGTGCTCGTGCATGGCGCGCCGGTGACCCTGCCCTTCGGCGGCGAACTGACGCTGCGCCGCACGGCGACGGTGCGCAGGGCCGGCACGCTGGAGCGCATGTGGACGAAGTTGCGCGCCCAGTTCGACATCACCGAGCTTTACGAGATAACCTTCACGTCGGAGAAGCCCCGATGAACGCACACACGAAGATCAGCCCGTCCGGTCCGGTGACGCAGGAAGATGCGGTCGCGATGGCGACGCAGGACACGGTGCTGTCGCCGCGATTCTACACGACCGATTTCGAGGCGATGGACCGGATCGACGTGACGCCGGTGCGTGCCGAATGGGACGCGCTGATCGACGAGATGAAGGCCGATGGCAACAAGCGGCACTTCAAGCGCACGCCGGAATTCGACGGGGTGATCGAGAATCTCGAGCCTGAGCTGCGCCGCGAGTTCACCGACTTCCTCGTCTCGTCGATGACGTCCGAGTTCTCGGGCTGCATCCTTTATGCCGAGATCGCCAAGCGGGTGAAGAACCCCGACGCCAAGCAGCTGTTCAAGCTGCTGGCGCGCGACGAATCGCGTCATGCCGGCTTCATCAACGACAGCCTGAAGGATGCCGGCATCGGTATCGACCTGGCGTTCCTGACGAAGGCCAAGAAATACACCTACTTCAAGCCGAAGTTCATTTTCTACGCGACCTATCTGTCCGAGAAAATCGGCTATGCACGCTACATCACCATCTACCGCCATCTGGCACGCAATCCGGACAAGCGCTTCCACCCGATCTTCAAATGGTTCGAGCAATGGTGCAACGACGAGTTTCGCCATGGCGAGGGCTTTGCGCTGCTGATGCGCGCCGACCCCAAGCTGTTGACCGGGCTCAACAAGCTGTGGATCCGTTTCTTCCTGGTGGCGGTGTACGCGACGATGTATGTGCGCGACCACAACCGGCCGGTGCTGCACGAGGCGCTGGGCATCGACATCAGCGAGTATGATTTCACCGTGTTCCGCATCACCACCGAGATCACCAGGCAGGTCTTTCCGGTGAGCATCGATGCCGATGCGCCGCGGTTCCGCGAATTGCTCGAGGAGATGCGGACGATTTCTGCCGCGATCGACGCCACCCGCGAAGAGTCCGGCCTTGGCGCCAAGCTGAAGCGGGGCATGCTCTCCGCCCGCGCGGCACTCACCTTTGCAAAGCTCTATCTGCAGCCGACGCAAACATCCGAACTGCCGGCCACCATTCGCCTGCAGCCGGCCTGGTAACGCGCCGGCTGGTCCGATGACGGCGCTCCTGTTGCCTTTGCTTTTTGCGACCCTGTTGTGGTTTACCTCGACCGGGCTCGTGCTGTGGCTCGACCGGCTGCCGAGCACGACCTGGCCGGTGAGCATTGTCGCGGCGACGGTGGTGAGCGGCTTTGCGATGGGCGCCATCATCATGACCGCACCGATGGTGGGCGATGGTGCGGCCTATGTCGCCTTTGCCTCGGCGCTGGTGCTGTGGGGCTGGCACGAGATGAGCTTCCTGATGGGTTTCGTGACGGGTCCCAACCGCGCGCCATGTCCGCCCGATGCGCGGGGCTGGCGGCGCTTCCGGCTGGCCGCCGGCACGCTGATCCATCATGAGGTGGCGATGTTCGCCACTGTGCTGGTGATGGCGGGGGCCACCTGGGGCCAGCCGAACCAGACGGCAACGCTCACTTTTCTCCTGCTCTTCGTCATGCGACTATCTGCCAAGCTTAACATCTTTGCCGGCGTGCCCCATCTGAGCCTCGAAATGATGCCCGATAGGATGCGATACATGGCGAGCTACTTCCGGGTGGCGCCGGCCAGCTGGTTCTTTGTTGCCAGCCTCGTGGCGATCGCCGTTGTGGCGGCATGGCTGGGGAATGCAGCACTTACGGCGCCCTCGGGGCTTGCCACAGGCTATGCGCTGGCCTTCGCGCTGGTGGTTCTGGCGTTCATCGAGCATGGCTTTCTGGTGGTGCCCTGGCAGGATACCTCGCTGTTCCGTTGGGCGATGCGCAATCGACACGGAGCGAAACTTTCAGCACAACAGACAACAAAACATCAACAATCGACACTTGCGGCCTTGGATACGGTGCGGCAATAAGTCTCGGGGAGATTCTGATGGACTATGAAGCGCACTTCCAGGCCGCGCTCGATGGCTTGAAGGAAAAAGGCAACTACCGCGTGTTCGCGGAGCTGCAGCGGCAGAAGGGCGCTTATCCGCGCGCGACCCGCTTTACCGACGAGGGCACCCAGGAGGTGACCGTCTGGTGCTCGAACGATTATCTCGGCATGGGGCAGCACCCCGATGTCATCAGCGCAATTCATGAGGAACTTGATCGTTCCGGTGCGGGTGCCGGCGGCACACGAAATATTTCAGGCACCATGCATGTGCACCGTCAGCTGGAGCGCGAGCTCGCCGACCTGCACGGCAAGGAAGATGCGCTGCTGTTCACCTCGGGCTATGTGTCCAATTGGGCAGCGCTTTCCACGCTCGCCTCGAAGCTCCCCAATTGCGTGGTGCTTTCCGATTCGCTCAACCATGCCTCGATGATCGAAGGCATTCGCCACAGCCGCGCCGAATGCCTGCGCTTCAAGCACAATGACGCCGCGGATCTCGACCGGCTGCTCAGCGGTATCGAGCCGGGCCGGCCGAAGCTGGTGGCCTTCGAGAGCGTCTATTCGATGGACGGCGACATTGCGCCGATCAAGGAGATCATCGAAGTTGCCGAGAAGCATGGCGCCATGACCTATATCGATGAAGTCCATGCCGTGGGCATGTATGGCCCGCGCGGCGGCGGCGTCGCCGAGCGCGAAGGGTTGATGGACCGGCTGACGGTGATCGAGGGCACGCTGGCCAAGGCCTATGGCGTGGTGGGCGGTTATATCGCTGCCTCCAAGGCGCTGTGCGATTTCGTGCGCAGCTTCGCCAGCGGCTTCATCTTCACCACTGCACTGCCGCCGGCGATCGCTGCCGGTGCCCTGGCCAGTGTCCGGCACCTGAAGGCGAGCCCGTTCGAGCGCAAGCGCCAGCAGGAGCGGGTGGCCAAGGTCCGTGCAGCGCTTCGCGCCATGGGTATCCCGCAGCTGGAAAACCCGAGCCACATCATTCCGGTGATGGTGGGAGACGCCAAGAAGGCCAAGATGATCTCCGACTGGCTGATGGAGCATCACGGCATCTACGTGCAGCCGATCAATTATCCGACCGTGCCGGTGGGCACCGAGCGGCTGCGGATCACGCCGTCGCCGGTGCATTCGGACGATGACATCGATCGGCTGGTGAAGGCGCTGTCGGACATCTGGGGCCAGTGCGCGCTCCACAGGGTCGAAGCCGCCGCCTAGCACGGACCCTCAGCAGGCGAAGCTCAAGCGCTGGCGACCCGGTCGCCGGCGCTGTTTCTGCGACTGTGTTCCCGCGGCTCTTTTCCACGATGGGACTGGATGATTTTCCTGCGATCGCCAGGGCGCAGCACGCACCGCTGATATCGGCCCTGCCGCACTTTGTTACGTTTTTTTGGCGGGATCGGAAATGATCTGCGTCTGAAAGGGCGGGTACGGCATTTTGCCGGCAGAGAGGGGCAATTGATGAGCATTGGGGGTCGGTTGTACGGGCTTGGGTTGAAGTCCGTTGCGATCAAGTCGTTGGGGATGAGTTCGCTGGCGGTGATGGCCGTCGCACTGGTGGCCACGCCGGCGGTTGCGGCACAGCAGGTGCGCAAGTTCGACATCGCGAGCAACGAGCTTGCAAATGCCCTCAACGCCTATGCCCGGCAGGCCAACCAGGAGATCATCTTCTCGAGCGCTCTGGTGGCGGGCAAGCGCTCGCGCGGGGTGCAGGGCAACATGGCCCCCGGCGCGGCGCTGGACCTGCTGCTGCAGGGTACGGGACTGCGGGCCGAGGGGGATTCGATCATCACCCTGCGGCCGGTCGAGCCCCAGCGTGTCGGCTTGCGGCCTGCCGCCTATCAGCCGGCCGAGGCTGCCCCGGCGCCTGCTGCCCGCCCGCCTGTTGCTGCGCCGGTGGCGGAGGCCGAGGCGGCCCCCGAGGTGCAGGAGATGGTGGTGACCGGGTCCCGAATCATTCGGGATGGGACGAATGCGCCGGTGCCGACCACGGTCGTATCGGCTCAGGACATTCTCGAGCGCAACCCGACCAATATCGCCGATTACATCAACCAGTTGCCCTCGATCGGGCAGGGCAACTCGCCGCGATCGACCACCTTGTTCGCCAATGCCACCGGCGGTGCCAACCAGATCAGCGCCCGCGGGCTCGGCGTGAACCGCACACTGGTGCTGCTCGATGGCCGCCGCGTTGTCGGCTCGGGGTTGCTCCCCGCGGTGGACATCAACCTGCTGCCGCAGAATCTTGTCCAGCGGGTCGATGTCGTCACCGGAGGCGCTTCGGCGGCCTATGGCTCGGACGCCGTGGCCGGTGTCGTCAACTTCATCCTCGATACCAAGTTCACCGGGCTCAAGGGCACGGTCAACTATGGCATCACCAGCCGGGGTGACGGGCAGGTTGTCAGTGGCGACCTCGCCTATGGCAAGGCCTTCTCGGGTGGCCGTGGCCATGTGCTGCTGAGCGGCAACTACTACAAGGGCGACCGGATCGACTTCTTCGATGCGCCGCGCGACTGGTTCCAGCCGGGCTTGCGCCTGCTCGACAACCCGACCTGGACGGCAACCAATGGCCAGGCCGGGCAGATCGTGCGCACCGATGCCGGGCTCAACAGCACGCCGGGGGGCGTCATCAACGCCGGACCGCTGCGGGGCACCGCCTTCGGCCCGGGCGGCTCGATCCAGTCGTTCATCTTCGGCCCGATCCAGCAGGGGCAGAACCAGGCCGGGGGCACGGTGGAGCCCGCCTCGATCCGCGGCGCGCTGCTGCCCGACGACACCCATTGGAGCGTCTATGGCCGGCTGAGCTATGAACTGACCGACAATATCACCGCCATTCTCGAGGCAAGCTACGCCGGCAACGACACCATCAACTGGTCCGCCGTCTACAACAGGCAGGGCACGGCGGGGGTGAACATCACCCGGGACAACCCCTTCATCCCGCTGCAGACCCAGGCGGCGATGGATGCCAATGGCGTCACCTCCTTCCGCCTGAACCGGCTGTTCTACGATGTGATCAACCGTCCCGGCGAGCATATCGGCGAGGCCGGCTACAACCGGCGGCAAGACCGCATCCTGCTGGCACTCGAGGGCAAGTTCCTCGATAGCGGCCGGTGGCGCGCCTATTACCAGCGCGGGCACAGCAAGGTTTGGTACACCCGCGACAACAACATCATCATCGATCGCTTCAACCAGGCCACCGATGTGACCAGCAACCCGGCGGTCGGCGGCGTGGCGGGCGTTGCTGCCGGAACGCCCATCTGCCGGTCGTCGCTCACCAGCCCGACCAATGGCTGCGTGCCGATGAACGTGTTCGGTGAAGGATCGCCGAGTGCGGGCTCGATCGCCTATGTGACCGGCGAGGACAGCGGTTTCCGCACCCGGCAGGACCTCGACATCAACCAGGACGTCTGGCTGATCGATGCCCAGTACAACCCCTTCTCGACCTGGGCAGGGCCTGTGTCGGTGGCGGCGGGCTTCGAGTATCGCACCGAATCCTTTACTGCGACCTCGGACGATATCTCGCTGGCATCGCGCTGGTTCGTGGGCAATCCCAAGCCCGGTGGTGCCGGTTACAATGTGAAGGAACTCTTCGGCGAAGTGCTGGTGCCGCTGCTCGATGATTCGCCGGTGGGCAGCCTCGAAGCCAATGGCGCCGTCCGCCGTACCGACTATTCGACGAGCGGTGCGGTGACGACCTGGAAGCTGGGGGCAACCTATGGCATCGGCGACCTGCGGCTCCGCGGGACCCGGTCGCGCGATATCCGGGCGCCCAATCTCAACGACCTGTTCGCGCCGGCCAGCCAGTTCGTCAACGCGTTCCAGGATCGCAGCCAGCCGAACAGTCCACAGGTTGCCAATGTGACGCTATCGGGCGGCAACCCGAACCTGACGCCGGAAATCGCCGACACATGGACTGTGGGCGGCGTCTATCAGCCGAGCTGGTTGCCGGGCCTGAGTGCCTCGGTGGACTGGTACAAGATCGACATTCAGGATGCGATCTTCGGCGTGGGTGGCCAGTTGCTGATCGACCTTTGCTATGGCTTCAACCGGCCGGTCAATCCGGCGGCGTGCCAGTCGATCGTGCCGGTTCCGGGGGCGGTCGGTCTTGCCGGCGCGACGCTCTTCACGAGCGGCATCAACGCGCAGAATGTTGCCGTGGAAGGGATCGACTATGAGCTGAGCTACCGTGCGCAGCTGAGCGACATTGCCGACAAGCTGCCGGGTGCGCTCAACATGCGCCTGCTGGTGTCGCAGCGACTTCGGGATGAGACCAACCTGCCGGGCGACAGCCAGCCGCCGACGCTGGGCACCTTCAACAGCCTGAAATGGCGCGGCTTCCTGACGACCACCTATTCGGTGGGCGCCAGCCGCACGACGGTGACGACGCGGTATCTGGGCAGCGGCACGATCACCAACCAGCCCGAAACCAGCCGGACCGGCATTCCGGCCACGGCGAACCGCGTGCCTGCAGTCTGGTATTTCGAGCTGGCGCAGAACTATGATGTGAAGATTGCCGGGCGCACGGTCACGGTGTTCGGGGTGGTGGAGAATTTGTTCGATCGCGATCCGCCGCCGATCCCTTCGAGCGGCACATCGTTCGGCACCTCGCCGATCTATGACCTGCTCGGCCGCAGCTTCCGACTGGGTTTCCGCTTCAAGATCTGACGATGTGCCGGGGTGCAAGGCCCGGCCATCCCGCGAAAAAGGCCCGTGCCGGATATCCGGCACGGGCCTTTTTGCTGTCGGCAATGTGCCGGGGTCAGGGCCGACGCACGGCGCGTCCACCGAAGGTGGCGATGCTGGCGGCACCGCTCGCCGACAGGGCCGATACGCCGACAAAGGTATCGTCGACGATCATGTCCTTGAGCACGGTCTCGGTGGCCGACGCCGGCACGTCGCGGCTCTGCTGCCAGTCCTGCGTGTCGTTGCGCCGCCAATGCACGCGGTAGCCGGCGGCACCGGCGACCGGGGCCCAGACCACCTTGATGTCGCTGCCGAGCGCGCCCTGCAGGGCTACGGACTCGGGTGCCGCCGGGGCGGCAGCCAGGCGGCGGATGCTGGCCACGTTGATCGCGGTCACCTTGGCCAGATAGGCAAAGTCCATCTTGTCGACGGTGTCGCCGAACTCGATGCCGTTTTCGGTGCGCAGGTCCTGGTGCTGTTCGTTGTAATTCTCGATGCCGACCGAGAAGCGCACCGCCGGATAGCCGAGGCGCAGGAAAGGCTCATGGTCACCACCGCGGCCGAAGCGATCGGGCCGGCGGACGATGACCACGTCGAGGCCGCCGCGAATGTCTCCGGCGACATGGTCGATTGCCTTGGCGAGGGCGCGGCTGGGGCCATCATCCTCGGCGCCATTGGCGCGGCGCAGCAGCTGCTCCTGCGGCGTCTCCGAGGTGCGCAGCCCTTCCGAGAACACCCGCACCCGGTCGGTGACGCGCTGCCCGGCCATGCCGCGCGTGCCACCGACGATATCGTTGTTGAGCACGGCACTCACCACCCAGCCGCGCTCCTTGGCAGTCTCGGCGAGCAGCGTGCCGCCGAGCAGCCCCTGCTCCTCGCCGGAAAGGGCGGCGTAGATGATCGTCGCGTCGAACTTTTCCTTCGACAGCAGCCGTGCGGCTTCGATCACCAGCGCCACACCGGACGCATCGTCATTCGCACCCGGTGCATCGGCGGTGGCGTTCATCACGTCCGACACGCGGCTGTCGATATGCCCTTGCACGATGACGACGCGGTTCGGATCGCGGCCGCGCTGGATGCCGAGCACATCGACGACCTTTGCACCCTTGGGCGTGCGATCGTTGGTGAACACCCGCTCGATCGATTCGGTGGTGATGCAGCCGCCGCAGCCCGAACCGATCCGCTGCATCTCGCTCGCGTACCAGCGGCGGGCTGCCCCGATGCCGCGGGTGGGGTGCTCCGCATCCGAAAGCGTATGGCGGGTGCCGAAGCTCACCAGCTTCTCGACATCGGCCTTGAGCCGGCCGGCATCGGGGGCGGCCTGTGCGGCTAGCGGGGCGGGCAGCATGCACTCTGCGAGTGCCAGATAGGTCAGGGTTTTCTGCATGGAATCATCTCTTTGTCTTGCGCGTGAAATCGATGGATGGCGGTGCCGGCATACCCCTTGCCTACATGGCGGCCACCCTGGCGCCGGCGCGGGTGATGATCAACCGGCCCTGCCGATCGGGGCGAACCTCGATCGGCAAGGTCAGCTTGAGCGCTTCGATGAAGGCGGTTTCGTCGCTCACCCGGAACATGCCGTTGATCCGCAGATCGGCAACCGACGGATCGACGATGATCTGCAGGTCGGCGTTGCGGTTGATCTCCTCGACGGCAGTTGCCAGCGGCTCATCCTCGAAGAAGAACTGGCGCTCGGCCCAGGCAAGGGCGTTCTGGATGTCGACACTGCGCAGCAACGGCGTCGCGCTGCCGGCAACCGCCACGAGCTGCTGGCTCGGCTTCAGTATCTGTTGCGGCAGCCGCGGGCCGCCCGCCGCGGGGCGCACGGCCACCGAACCTTCCGCCAGCGTCACGCGCAGTTCCCGGGGGGTCACGCGCACGTCGAACAGCGTGCCAAGGGCAGTGATTGTCCGGTTGCCGGCCTTGACCACGAACGGACGACCTTGATCCTTCGCCACCTTGAACAGCGCACGGCCGCCGACCAGCCGGATATCCCGGCGATGTTCACCAAGCCGCACTGCCATTCGCGTGTTGCCATCGAGCGTCACCAGCGAGCCGTCGGCCAGTGTCACCCGCGTCCATTCGTGCGGCCTGGTGGCGTAGATCTGCTCGTCGACCTGTTCGGCAACGACAGCCAGCCCCGCCTCCTGCTTCGGAAGCGCGCCAACAGTGACGATCGCGGCAATGCCTGCCGCCAGCGCCAGCGCGCCCGCCATCCGGCGCCGCCTGCTTGCATGAACGGTGTTCCGTGCTTCATCGCGCAGTGCGCTCAGTTCGGGCAGATCGGCATGGGCACGAAGCGTGCGTAGGGCGGATTGCAGCCGATCATAGGCGCGCTGATGCTCGGAATCCTGCTGCAGCCATGCCTGGAATGCCTTGTGATCGGCGTCGGTGGTGCGGGCACCGCGCAGCCGGGCATCCCAGGCGGCGGCGGCCTCATCGGGATTGTCGCCAAGCCAGCTCATCGGACGTTCCGCAGGCGGTGGAGGAGGTGGGCATTGGCCTTGGCCATGTGCTTTTCGACCGTGCTCAACGACAGGCCCATGCGCCGCGAGATCTCGACCTGCGCCACGCCATCGAAATGATAATGGCTGAACACGATGCGGACGGCCTCGGGCGGCACCGTCAACTTGCTGCGGTCGGGTGCGAGGAAAGACGCGATGCCGGAATTGGGCGTAATCATGCGGCCATTGCGACGCCGGTCACCTCGGCCCAGTGCGTGAACGCCTGGGTGCGGGCAGAGC
>NZ_JACIIV010000008.1 GCF_014205635.1 Polymorphobacter multimanifer | reverse complement strand
AGGCCGAACTGGCCTTCTATGCAAACCTCAAGAAACTCGATATCGCCGCCTGACATTTGAACCGCCCACCCTCCGGTAAACCCGGGGCAGTTCAGTGGCCTCGGCCAGTGCGGGTCATGTTCGGTGCTGGTGGACGGCGAGGCGGTGCCATCGTGCGTCACCCCGCTCGCAACCCTCGATGGCCGCAAGGTCACCACTGTCGAAGGACTTGGCACCGCCGAGGCACCCGGCGTCGTGCAACAGGCGTTCATCCAGGAGCAGGCCGCCCAATGCGGCTATTGCATCCCCGGCATGATCGCGCGCGCCGAAGCCTTGCTGCGCGCCGATCCCCGCCCCACCGAGGCCATGATGCGCAGCGCACTGCAGCCGTCGCTCTGCCGCTGCGGCACGCACATGCGCATCCTGCGCGCGGTCCGGCGCGCCGCCGTCGCGATGGGCGGCGGTATCGTCGATCCGGCCGAGCCGGTGTCATGAGCGGCATCGCCCGCCGCAACCTGCTGCGCGGCAGCGGGCTGGTGGTGCTGTTCGCACTGTCGGGCACCGGCGTCGGCCAGGAAGCTGGCACCACCGGTGGCGGCGAGGGCCGGGGCGCGCCGCCCGAGGTCGCCCCTGGCCTGCCCGGCAGCCTCGCCGAATTCCCGCATCTCGATGCCTGGATCCGCATCGCTCCCGACGGTGCCGCCACCGTCTTCACCGGCAAGGCCGAACTCGGCCAGGGCATTGGCACCGCGCTGCTGCAGATCGCCGCCGACGAGCTCGATCTGCCGCTCGACCGGGTGTCACTGGTCACCGCCGACACCGCGCGCACGCCGAACGAAGGCATCACCTCGGGCAGCCAGTCCCTTCAGAACAGCGGCACTGCGGTCGCCCATGCCGCCGCCAATGTCCGCCACCTGCTCGCCGAACAGGCGGCGGAGCGCTTCGGCGTCGCGGTCGACACGCTGACGATCGCCAACGGCATCGTCCAGGCACCCGATGGCCGGCGGGCGACCTATGGCGAGCTGGCGGCGTCGGTGTCGCTGCACGTCGAGGCGCGGCCCCAGCTACCGCGCAAGCCCGCCAGCGCGCACAAGCACATCGGCCAGGACCGCCCCCGCCGCGACATCCCGCCCAAGCTGGCCGGGGCCCCCGCCTTTGTCCACGACATGCAGCTGCCGGGAATGCTCCACGCGCGTGTCATCCGCGGACCGGCCGAGGGCACGCGGCTGACAGCACCCGATCTGGGCGCCATCGCAAAGCTGCCCGGCGTTCAGCAGCTCGTGCGCGTCGGCGATTTCGTCGCGATTCTCGGCCCGCGCGAATGGCCGCTGGTGCAGGCCATGCTTGCTGTCGGGGAAATGCCCTGGACGCGGCACAAGCCGCCGCTGCCCGCAGGCGACCTGCGCGACGCCATCCGCACCCTCCCCAACCGGCGCAAGGTCATCCTCGAGCGCGGCACCGCAGCGCCCGCCGCCGTCCGGCGCATCGCCGCGCGCTACGATCGCCCCTTTCTGATGCACGGCGCGATCGGGCCATCCTGCGCGGTGGCCCTCTGGCACGATGGCATCATGACCGTCTGGACACACAGCCAGGGCGTCTATCCGCTGCGCACGGCGATAGCGGAACTGCTCGACCTGACCCCCGATCGCGTCCGCTGCATCCACCGCGAAGGCGCCGGCTGCTACGGCCACAACGGCGCCGATGACGCCGCCGCCGACGCGGCCCTTGCCGCCCGCGCCGTCCCCGGCCGCCCGGTGAAGCTCATGTGGACCCGCGAGCAGGAACATGGCTGGGAGCCGCTCGGCCCGGCAATGGTAACCGAACTTTCGGCAGGCCTTGATTCGCGCGGGCACATCACCGAATGGACCCATGCGGTCTGGAGCAACACCCACAGCACCCGCCCGTCACGGGCAGGGGACCTGCTTGCCGGGCTGGAAGTCGGCAAGAGCTTCGCGCCATCGCCACCCCGCGCCATTCCGCAGCCCAACGGCGGCGGCGATCGCAACGCCATCCCGCTCTACACGCTGCCGCGCGCCACGATCACCAACGTCTTCGTGCCGGAGATGCCGGTGCGCGTATCGGCCTTGCGCGCCCTGGGCGCACACATGAACATCTTCGCCATCGAAAGCATGATCGATGAGCTGGCGGCCGCCGCCGGCAGCGACCCGGTGGCATTCCGCCTGCGCCACCTGTCCGATCCGCGCGCAATCGAAGTGATGCGGACACTCGCCGACCGCTTCGGTTGGGCCCGACCACAAGCCGAGCGCTGGCGCGGAAGCGGCATCGCCTTTGCGCGCTACAAGAACAGCGGAGCCTATTGCGCGGTGGCAATCGACCTGCGCGTCGATCCCGAGACCGGCGCCACCACCGTTCTGCGTACCGAAGCCGTGGTGGATGCCGGAGAGACCGTCAGCCCCGACGGGCTGCGCAACCAGATCGAAGGCGGCATCATCCAGTCCCTCAGCTGGACCGCGCTCGAGGAGGTCCGCTTCGACGCCGGCCGCCGCACCGCGCTGGACTGGAGCAGCTATCCGGTCATGCGCTTCGAGGCGGTGCCGCTCCGCGTGGCCGTGCACGTCGTCGATCGCCCCGGCCTGCCTTTTCTCGGCGCCGGAGAGGCCGCACAGGGCCCGGCGGCCGCGGCGTTCGCCAATGCAGTCGCCCGCGCGACCGGGCAGCGGCTGCGATCGATGCCGCTGGGCGCAGCGCAAATCCGCGCCGCCCTCGCCGCCGGCTGAGCATCAGCCCGCTCCGCGCGTGCCGCTCCCGCCCATGGCGGTGTCCTGACCGGCAGGCAGGGCAAGCTCGGCCGTCGTGCCGGGCCGGCCATCGCCGCGCCGGCCGAGGCGCAGCCGGCCGTTGGCGCTTTCCGCCAGGTCGCGGGCGATCGCCAGCCCGAGGCCATGGCCGGGGACCTGCTCATCGAGGCGCACCCCCGGCACGAACAGCCGCTCGAGCGCGTCGGCGGGAATGCCGGGGCCGTCGTCGGTCACCAGCAGGGTGACCGTGCCGCCGTCCGAAGCCCATTGCACATCGACGTCGCCGCCCGCCCATTTGCCGGCATTGTCGAGCAGGTTGGACAGGATCTCGGCAAAGGCCTCGGGCTCGATGACGAGTCCGACCGGCGGGCCGTTCGCGGCAAAGACGATGCCCCGGTCCTGGTGCAGGCGTGTCATCGCGCTCAGCAACGGCACCAGTGCATCGGGAAGCCGGGTGTGCCGCACCGGCCCCTGGCCGGCGGCGGCGCGTGCCCGCGCCAGGTGCCAGTCCAGCTGACGGGCGATGCGGCGGCATTCGGCAAATAGCGTGGCGCCCGCCGGCTGGTCGGACAGGCTTTCCGCCTCGTCGGTCAGCACCGCGAGCGAGGTGCGCAGGCCA
This sequence comes from Polymorphobacter multimanifer, assembly GCF_014205635.1. Taxonomy (GTDB): domain Bacteria; phylum Pseudomonadota; class Alphaproteobacteria; order Sphingomonadales; family Sphingomonadaceae; genus Sandarakinorhabdus; species Sandarakinorhabdus multimanifer. The sequence continues at coordinate 155,636 of NZ_JACIIV010000008.1, read as the reverse complement.
TGGGCAAGGTTGCCTGCTTCGATCCGCGCCGCCGTCACCATCGCTTCGCGGCTGTCCAGCAGCCGGTCGAGGTCGGTTGCCAGCGGCGCAATCTCGATCGGCCATTGGTCCCCCATGCGGCGCAGGGTTCCGGCCCTCACCGCCGCGATCGCCGCACCAAGCCGGTCGAGCGGCCGGGTCGCGAACCGCAGCGCCAGCGCAGCACCGCCCAGCAGCGCCACCGCCAGCGCCGCCAGCCAGACGAAAAGGTCGCGCCGGAAGTCGGCCACCAGCTCCTCGAGATGGCGGGTGTCGGTGGCCACCAGATAATGGATGGTATCGCCGGCATCGGCCCGGCGCGTGGTGCCATAGACCATCGCCGGGCCCGCCGGGCCGGGTGCGCGAACATGGGTGATCCCGGCGCTGTGGGCCAGCCGGTCGTCGAGCGTCGCCCCGGCAAGCGACGGCGAGCGCAGCGGCGGGCCTGCATCGCGGCTGATCTGCCAATAATAGCCGGATCTGTCGGCGCCGAAGCGCGGGTCCGAAAGCGGCCGCGCCAGCCCGAGCGGGCCCCGCAGCGGCTCATCGACTTCGGCAAGGCCGATCAGCTCGACAAGATGCTCCTCGAGCTCGGCATGGAACACCTTCTCGACATGGCTGCGAAACAAGGCGCTCGCCGAAAGCCCCACCGCGAGCAGACCCAGCGCGACAAAGGCCAGTATCGCCAGCGTGAACCGCGCCCGCAGCCCGAGTCTGGCGATGGCCTGCATCCCGCTCACCGGTCGAGCCGATAGCCGAGCCCGCGCACCGTGGTGATCGCCGGGCCACCCAGTTTGCGCCGCAGGCGGCTGACCTGCACTTCCAGCGCGTTCCAGTCGCGTTCGGCGCCGAGCGGATACAGGCGTTCGAGCAAATCCCCCTGCGACAGGATGCTGCCCGGCCGGCGCATGAAGGTCTCGAGCAGCCGGAATTCCTGCCGCGACAGGTCGAGCGCCGCGCCGGCGCGGCTTGCGGTATGGGCTACCGGATCGAGCGTCAGGTCATTGACCATGAGGGTGGGGGCGCCCCTGTCCTGCACGCGGCGGATCTGGGCGTGGATGCGGGCGATCAACTCTTCCGAATGCACCGGCTTCACGACAAAATCATCGGCGCCGGCGTTCAGCCCTTCCACCTTCTCCTGCCAGCTGCCGCGTGCGGTCAGCACGATGATCGGCGTGCGCACGCCGCGGGCCCGCCATTGGCGCAGCACCGAAAGGCCATCGATGCCGGGCAGGCCGAGGTCGAGAATGATCACCGAATGCTCGCCGAGGTCGGGCCAGTCGAGCGCCATCGGGCCATCGCTCGCGATATCGACGGCATAGCCGGCACTTGTCAGCCGGCGGGACAGCCGCGCGGCGAGGTCAGCGTCATCTTCCACGAGCAAAAGGCGCATCACCGGCTCCACCGCGTCGGATATGCCGCCGCAATCTTGCAGCAAGCTGACAGAATGACAGGTTGGTGCAAGCTCTGGTTGGCAGGGAAGACGGCATGAAACGCCATGTTGCCCTGATCCTGCTCGCCTCCGCTCTTGCCGGCTGCGGGAGCGACACGCCGCCGCCGCCGCCCGCGGTCCAGCCGATCAGCCCGCAAACCGCCACGGCGCGGCCCGCCGCCGAAATGGTGCTGGCCGAATTGCCCGCGTCCGTTGTCCAGCCGCCCGGCTCCAGCGTCGCAGTGGCCGCCCCCTTCGCCGGCATGGTCCGCGATGTGATGGTGCAGCCCGGCCAGGCGGTGCAGCGCGGGCAGTTGCTGGCAACGCTGGTCAGCCGCGAAGCCTTGATGGTGTCCTCGGATCTGGCGCGTGCCGAGGCGCGGCGGGCCATGACCGGCGCCGAGGCTGCCCGGATGACAACGCTGGCGCGCGAAGGCGTTGTGGCCGGCGCGCGCGCCGACAGTGCGGTTGCGGCCGACAGGGAGGCGGCGATCAATGCCCGCGAGGCGCAGCGGCTGCTGGCGCGCGCCGGCGCCGATCGCGATGGCACGGTGCGGCTGGTGGCGCCGATCACCGGCCGGGTGGCACGGATGACGATCGAGGCCGGTGCACCCGTCGATGGCATGACCGCACCCTTTGTCATCGAGGCCGATGGCAGCCGCTGGCTCGCCCTGCAATTGCCCGAGCGCCTCGCCGGGCTGGCGAAGCCGGGGATGGCAGTGATCACCGGCGACGGCCGCCGCGGCCGGCTCGAAACGGTTGCCAGCGGCATCGACCCGGCAACGCGGTCCTTTGCGGCGCGAGCACAGCTCGATGACGGCGGCCCGGCGCTCGTCGGCGGCCGGCTGCTGCCGGTCTCGCTGGTGGCAATGGCACCGGAGGGCGCGGTCACCGTGCCGGTGTCAGCAGTGGTGCATCAGGATGGCGCTGACCAGGTCTTCGTGAAGACCGCTGCCGGCTTTGCCATCCGGCAGGTGCAGCGTGCGCAGGGAGGCGGCACGATGGCCGTGATCCTGGCCGGGCTGAAAGCCGGGGAGCAGGTGGCGACAACCGACTTGCCCGAGCTGCGCGCGGCATCGGCACGCTGATGTTGCAGAAACTGGTCGATACCGCGCTCGCCCGGCGCTGGCTGACAGCGGCGCTGGCGCTCGTCGTGCTCGTCGCCGGCGTCTGGTCGTTCCTGACGCTGCCGATCGACGCCTTCCCCGAAATCGCTCCCACCCAGGTCAAGCTCATCCTCAAGGCGCCGGGCATGACACCCGAGGAAGTCGAGGCCCGCGTCATCACCCCCATCGAGCAGCAGTTGCTGGGCATGCCGGACCAGCAGGTGATGCGGTCGGTGGCGAAGTACGCGCTGGCCGACATCACCATCAGCTTCTCCGACAGCGCCGACATCTACTGGGCGCGGGCACAGGTCGCGGAACGCTTCGCCGCCGTGATCGGCGAACTGCCACCTGGCGTCAGTGGTGGCCTTGCGCCGATTTCCACGCCGCTGAGCGACATGTTCATGTTCACCCTCGATGGCCCGCAGAGCCTCGCCGAGCGGCGGCGGGTGCTCGATTATCTGGTTCGCCCGGCGCTGCGGACGGTGACGGGCGTCGCCGATGTCAATGTGTTGGGCGGGCGGGTCGAAACCTTCGAGGTGGCGCCCGACATGGCAGCGCTGACGGCAGCGGGCATCGACCTTGAGATGCTGCGCACGGCGCTGGAGGCCGGCAATCGCAACGACGGTCCCGGCCGTGCGGCGGCCGGCGAATCAACGCTGATCGTCCGCGCCGTCGGTGCCGTGCAGACGCTCGATGATCTTGGCGCCACGGTGATTCGCGTCACGCCCGCCGGCCCGGTGCGGGTGCGCGACGTTGCAGCACTGCGCACCGGCAGCCTCGCGCGCTACGGCGCGGTCACCGCCAACGGGCGCGGCGAGACCGTGCAGGCGGTTGTCATCGGCTTGCGCGGCAGCAATGCCGATGAAGTGGTGACCGGCGTCAAGGCGCGGCTGGCCGAACTGGCACCGACCCTGCCCGCCGGCATGAAGATCGGCGTCTTTTACGACCGCTCGGAACTCATCGACCATGCCGTCTCGACCGTCGAAAAGGCCCTGCTGGAGGCGGCCGTGCTGGTCGTCATCCTGCTGCTGCTGTTCCTGGGAGACTGGCGCGCGGCACTGGTCGTCACGTCAGCGCTGCCGATGGCGGCGCTCATCACCTTCATCCTGATGCGGATGTTCGGGCTCAGCGCCAATCTGATGAGCCTCGGCGGCCTCGCCATCGCCATCGGCCTGCTCGTCGACGGTGCCGTTGTCGTTGTCGAGAACATCGTCGAGCGGCTGGCAGCACCGGCAGACACGCCGCGGCGACAGCGCGTGGCCGAGGCGACCGGCGATGTCATCCAGCCGGTGGCCTCGGGCATCCTCATCATCATCCTCGTCTTCCTGCCGCTGCTGGCGCTGCAGGGGCTCGAAGGCAAGCTCTTCGCCCCGGTGGCGGTGACGATCGTTCTGGCGCTGGCAGCGTCGCTGCTGCTGGCGCTCACCCTCATCCCGGTCCTCGCCGAACTGGCGCTGAAGGACGGCGACCATGGCGAACCCTGGCTGATGCGCAAGCTCAACCCCGGCTATGCCCGGCTGCTCGGCTGGGCACGCAGCCGCCTTGCGGTCGTCGCCGGCATCGCCGCCGCCGCCCTGCTCGTTGCCGGCTTTGCCTATACCCAGGTCGGCAAGATCTTCCTGCCCACGCTCGATGAAGGCACGGTGCTGGTGCAGCTCGCCAAGCACCCGTCGATCGGCCTCGATCACGGCATCGCCAGCGACACTGCCGTCCAGAAAACCGTGCTGGCAGCGGTGCCCGAGGTGAGCGGCGCCATTGCACGGCTCGGCACCGACGAACTGGGGCTCGATCCGATGAGCCTCAACGAGACCGATGTGTTCTTCACATTGAAGCCGCGCGCCGAATGGCAGGTCGCCGACAAGGCAGCGCTGACCGAAAAGCTGCGCACCGCCCTTGCCCGGCATCCCGGCATCGAGCCGAGCTTCACCCAGCCGATCGAGATGCGCGTGTCGGAGATGCTCACCGGCGCCCGCGGAGATCTCGCCGTCAAGATCTTCGGTCCGGACCTTGGCGAACTGTCACGGCTGGCCTCGCAAGTGGCGGCCCGGCTGCGCACCACGGCAGGCGCCACCGAAGTGATCACCGTGGCCGACGACAGCGTCGATTATCTGCAACTGACAGTCGATCGCGAGGCCGCCGGCCGCGCCGGGCTGACGGTGACGGCGGTGCAGGACACGCTGCGCGCCCAGCTCGAAGGCCTCCCCGCCGGCACCGTCACCCAGGGCCTGCGCCGGGTGCCGGTGATGATCAACACCGGCGGCAGTGCGCTGGCCGAAGGAGCAGCGGCACTCGCCGACACCCCGCTCGTCGGGGCCGATGGCCAGCTCGTGCGCGCCGGCGATGTCGCCACGGTGGCGCGCGTCGAGGGCCCGGTGAAGCTCGAGCACGAGAACGGCTCGCGCTTCGCCCTCGTCCAGGCCTTCGTCTCGGGCCGCGACATTGTCGGCTATGTCGACGAGGCGCAGGCCCGCATCGCCGCCGAAGTTCCGATGCCCCCCGGCTACCGGATCGTCTGGGGCGGCCAGTTCGAAAACCAGCAGCGTGCCGCCGAGCGCCTGTCGCTCGTCCTGCCGGTGGCGCTGGCGCTCATCTTCGCACTGCTCGTGCTCACCTTCGGCGCGCTCCGCCCGGCCGTGCTGATCCTGCTGATGATCCCTTTCGCGCTCGTCGGCGGCATCCTGGCGCTATGGGCGAGCGGCGAATATCTGTCGGTGCCCGCCTCGGTCGGCTTCATCGCCCTGCTCGGCATCGCGGTGCTCAACGGGCTGGTGATGGTCAGCCACATCCGCCAGCTTCGCGGTGCGGGCCTGCCGCTCGATCAGGCGGTCGATCAGGGCGCCCGCCGCCGGCTGCGCCCGGTGCTGATGACCGCGAGCATCGCCGCCTTCGGTCTGGTGCCGCTGCTGTTCGCCACCGGCCCCGGCTCCGAGATCCAGCGGCCGCTCGCCATCGTCGTCATCGGCGGCCTCGTCAGCGCAACGCTGTTGACGCTGGTGCTGCTGCCGCTGCTCTACGCGCGTTTCGGTGAAGGACGTGCGGCATGAAGCACTGGCTGGCCCTCATCATCCTCGCCACCTCGCCGGCCTCCGCCGAGCCCGGCCTGCCCCCGAAGCGGCGGTGGTCGAGGCGCTGGAAAACCATCCCGGCGTCATCGCCGCACGCGCACGGATCGGCGCCGCACGCGCGGCCGCGCGCGGGCTGGCGGTCGGCAGCCAGGAGATCGTCGCACAAGGCATCGTCCAGCGCCGCGATGTCCGCGGCACCGGAATGGTCGCGGAATACGACCTGCAGTTCACCCGCCCGTTCCGGCTCCCCGGCAAGGCCGCGCTCGATCGCAAGGCCGGCGACGCCGCAGTCTCCGCCGCCGACAACCGCGCCGACGATGCCCGCCACCAGACCGCCCTGCTGCTGGCGCGGCTGTGGTGGAGCTGGACTGGTGCTGCCGCCGAAGCGCGCACACTGGCCGAAGCCGCCGATATCCTCGCCACCGCCGTCACCGCCACGCGGCGGCGGCTGGCGCTGCGCGATGCCAGCGCCCTCGAGCTCGACCAGGCCAACGCCGCCGAGGCCGCTGCCCGGGCGTCGGCGCTGGCAGCCACCGCCCGCGCCGCCGCCGGCCGCGCCGCCCTGGCGGCAAACTTTCCCGAGCTGCCCTTGCCGGTATCGGCACCGCCCCTGCCGGAGCCCGCAATCCCCGCCGAAGGCATCGCCCGGCTGCAGGCACTTGTCGTCGAGCGCAGCCACGAGATCGGCGCCTCGGCCGCCGACGCAGCCCATGCCGAGGCCTTGAAGGCGCGCGCCGCCCGCGATCGCATCGCCGACCCCAGCATCGGCCTGCGCGGATTCTCCGAACAGGGCGGCAACGAGCGTGGCCTCGGGCTCATCCTGTCGATGCCGCTCGGCGGCCGCGCGCGCTCGGCAGCCGCCGACCAGGCGGCAGCGATGGCGCAATCGGCGGGTGCCGAACTGGCAGCGATGCGCACCGTCGTCGATGCCGTGGCCGCCGAGGATGCCGCCTTTGCCTCGGGCTATCTCAAGGCGTGGGAACAGGCCGCCGCCGCCGCCGACGGCGCAGCAGCAGCGGCAACCCGCCAGCGCAAGGGCCATGCACTCGGCGGCATCGACCTTGCAGACCGGCTGGTCGCCGAACGGCTGGCGCGCGATGCCGCGGTCGACGAGGTCAAGGCCCGGACCGCCGCCCTCGAAGCCATCACCCGGCTGCGCATCGACAGCCACACCCTATGGTCGCACCAGGAGCCCGAGACGCCCTGATGCCGCCGCCCTGATGCCGACGCCCCGGCGCCGGCATCAGGCGAGCCCGAACGCCTTCAAGATGAAGGCGAACTCCTCCGCCGTCTCCTCAAGTGCTGCAAACCGCCCGGACTTTCCGCCGTGCCCCGCGCCCATGTTGGTCTTCAGATACAGCGGGTTGGCATCGGTCTTGCGGGTGCGCAGCTTCGCCACCCATTTCGCCGGCTCCCAATAGGTCACGCGCGGATCGTTGAGCCCCGCGGTCACCAGCAGCGGCGGATAGTCTTGGCGCTTCACCTGGTCATAGGGCGAATAGCTGCGGATCAGGTCATACGCCGCCTTGTCGATGATCGGGTTGCCCCATTCGGGCCATTCGCCGGGCGTCAGCGGCAGGCTGTCATCGAGCATGGTGTTGAGCACATCGACAAAGGGCACATCCGCCACCACCGCCGCCCAGAGCTCGGGCGCATCGTTGATCACCACCCCCATCAGCTCGCCGCCGGCCGAGCCCCCACTCGCCGAAATCTGACCCGGTGCGGCATACCCCAATGCCACCAGCCCGCGCGCCACATCGATGAAGTCGGTGAAGGCATTGGCGCGCTTCTCCAGCTTGCCGTCGAGATACCATTGGTGCCCCAGGTCATCGCCGCCGCGCACATGCGCAATCGCATAGCCCAGCCCGCGGTCGAGCAGGCTGAGCCGGCTGGCGGAAAACCCCGGCGGGATCGCGATGCCATAGGCGCCATAGCCATAGAGGTGCAGTCGCTGCCGGTCCCAGTCCTTGCGATAGACCAGCGACACCGGCACCAGCACCCCGTCGCGCGCCGCAATCATCAGCCGCTCGGTCGCATAAAGATTGGCGTCATAGCCCGAGGCCACCTGCTGCACCTTGCGGATGTGCAGCATGGCCGTCGCCACCTCATAGTCGAACACGCTCGAAGGCGTCACCATCGAGCTGTATCCCAGCCGCAGCAGCGGCGCATCGGGCTCGCGATTGTCCCCGATCCGCGCCGAATAGCTGGCTTCGGGAAACGCGATCCGCTGGGTCCGCCCATCCCCGAAATGCAGCCAGACCTGGTCGAGCCCCGCCTCGCGGCCACTCACCGCCAGAAAGGAAGTGAAGGCGCTGATCCCCTGGATGTAATCCGTGTCGCTGCCTTCGATCAGCGTCGTCCACTCGCCTAACGCTTCTGGCGGACCAGCCACCGAGGCCGTGGCGACCCGAAAGTTCGGATGCGTGTCATTGGCGCGCACGAACAGCGTGTCCCCGCGCACATCGACATCATATTCGAGCCCCACCTGCCGCGCCCGCACCAGCCGCGGCGGCGCCAGCGGATCGCCCGCCGGCAACAGCCGCACCTCGCTCGTCACCTTGTCCCCCGCCGCAATGATCAGCCACTTGCCATCCTGTGACTTGTCGACCCCCACCGAAAAGCCGGGGTCCGACTCCTCGTAAAGCGTGATGTCGTCTCCGCCCCCCAACCGGTGCAGCGCCACCCGGAAGCTCCGCCAATTCTCGTTCACCTCGGTCCAGGCCAGTGCGGTCGAATCCGCCGTCCACACCGGCACACCGATGCTCGTGGTCGCCACCGTCGCCACATCCGCCCCGCTCGCCAGATCGCGCACCTTGAGCGTGAACCGCTCCGAGCCATTGTCATCAAAGGCATAGGCCAGCAGCCGCCCATCGGGGCTGGCGCTGATTCCCGCCAGCCGGAAGTAATCCTTGCCCTCAGCCAGTGCCGGCTCCGACAGGATCAATTCATCAGGCCCGCCGCCCCCATTCTCGGCAGCTGGCCGCCGCCACCATTGCCGATACTGCGCGCCCGGCTCGAACGCCCACCAATATTCATGGCCGCCCTTGCGCACCGGCACGCTGCTCTCGTCGGGCGTCACCCGCCCCTTCAGCTCCTCGAAGAGCGTGTCCACCAGCGGCCGCAGCGGCGCCATGCCCGCCTCGAACCAGCGATTCTCCGCCTCCAGATAGCCGAGCACGTCCGGATCGGTCACGTTCGGATAACCCGGATCCTTCAGCCAGAACCACGGATCTTCAAGCGTTTCGCCATGATATTCGCGCACATTCGAGCGCTGCGGCGCCAGGGGGGGAAGGGTCAAGTCAGTCATCCGCGTCCTTTCGGGCTCACGCCCGTCAACTGGTATCGCCCCGCATCTATCCCTATGCTGCCCCCACACGATAGCCAAAGCAGGAATCCCGATGACCGCCCCCCCGACAGCACCCCTGAGAGCACCCCTGACCGCTCACGCCGCCCGCCTCGCCGCCCTCCGCACCGAACTTGCAGCGCGCGGGCTGGACGGCTTCGTGGTGCCGCTCACCGATGAGCACATGAGCGAGTATGTCGGCAGCTATGCCCAGCGCCTCGCCTGGCTCACCGGCTTCCATGGCTCCGCCGGCCATGCCGCCGTGCTGGCAGACCGCGCCGCCATCTTCACCGATGGCCGCTACACGATCCAGGTCCGCGCCCAGGTCGATGGCGATCTCTTCGAATATCAGGATATCCCCGCCACCAGCGCCACCGATTGGCTCGCCGCCCATGCCCCCGCCGGCGCAAGGATCGGTCACGATCAATGGCTCCACACGCGCAGCTGGGCGCGCACCACCGCCGCCGCCCTCGCCGCGCGCGGCGCCGAGCTTGTCGCCACCGAAACCAACCCCATCGATGCCATCTGGCAAGACCAACCCGCCCCCTCGCTCGCCCCGGTCGAAGTCCATGCCGACCAGTTTGCCGGCCGCAGCAGCGCCGACAAGCGCGCCGCCCTCGCCGCCACCCTGCGTGACCGCAAGATCGACTGCGCGGTCATCTCGGCCCTCGATTCGATAGCCTGGGCGCTCAACATCCGCGGCCGCGACGTCGATCACACCCCCGTCGCCCTCGCCTTCGCGCTCCTCCACGCCGATGCCAGCGTCGATCTGTTCACCGCGCCCGAAAAGATCACCCCCGCCGTGCGCGACCATCTGGGGCAGGGCGTCCGCACCCATGATCGCAGCGCCTTCGCCGCCCATCTCGCCACGCTCACTGGAAAGCGCGTGCAGGTCGATCCCGCCTCGGGCGTTGCCGGCATCTTCAACGCGCTCGAAGCCGGCGGGGCGAAAATCATCGAAGGCCGCGACCCTTGCGTGCTCCCCAAGGCCATCAAGAACCCGGTCGAGATCGCCGGCACACAAGCCGCCCACCGCCGCGATGGCGCGGCGCTCACCCGCTTCCTCCACTGGGTCAAGGCGCAGCCGCCGGGCGCCGAGGACGAGCTTTCCGCCTCGGACCAGCTGCTGTCCTTCCGCCGCGAGACCAACATGCTCGAAGACCTGAGCTTCGACACCATCTCGGGCAGCGGCCCCAACGGCGCCATCGTCCACTACCGCTCGAGCCCCGCGACCAACCGCCCGCTCGAGGACGGCAGCCTCTACCTCGTCGATTCGGGCGGCCAATATCGCGACGGCACCACCGATGTCACCCGCACCCTCGCCATTGGCACCCCGAGTGCGGAAATGCAGGATCGGTACACCCGCGTCCTCAAGGGCCATATCGCGCTCGCCACCGCCGTCTTCCCCGCCGGCACCCGCGGCGGCCAGCTCGATTCGCTCGCCCGCGCCCCGCTCTGGGCTGCCGGCCTCGATTATGCGCACGGCACCGGCCACGGCGTCGGCAGCTATCTCGCCGTCCATGAAGGCCCGCAGCGCATCGCCAGCTCCGCTGCCTATGCCGGCAGCGACGAGCCGCTGGTGGCCGGCATGATCCTCTCCAACGAGCCCGGCTATTACAAGACCGGCGCCTACGGCATCCGCATCGAGAACCTCGTCCTCATCGAGGAAGCCGATGTCCCCGGCGCCGAAAAGCCCATGCTCCGCTTCCGCGAACTCACCCTCGCGCCCCTCGACCGCGACCTGATCGAACCCAGCCTGCTCAGCGCGCACGAAATCGCCTGGATCGACGCCTACCACGCCCGCGTGCGCGCGGAGTTGGGCGATGCCCTCCCGGAAGAGACGCGCGGCTGGTTCGAAGCGGCAACAGCGGCCTTGGGTTGAGCCTCCGGCGGCTGGGGCCTTAGGCCCCAGACCCCATCAATGCCGCTTTCGCCGTACCCGACCAAGCCATTGCAAGCGAAAGCCCGACACATGGGGTCTGGGGCCTAAGGCCCCAGCCGCCGGAGGCCCCAGACCCAAAGCGCCGCACCGCTTGCAGGCACCCGAAGCGCACCGTAGAGCCTTCACCCATGCGCAAGGCTTTCCCCTTCTCGGCCATCGTCGGCCAGACCGAAATGAAACAGGCTCTTCTTATGGCGGCGGTCGAGCCGCGCCTTGGCGGGGTCATGGTGTTCGGCGATCGCGGCACCGGCAAATCGACCGCGGTGCGCGCCCTTGCGGCGCTGCTGCCACCGATGATGATCGTGCCCGGTTGCCGCTACAGCTGCGCGCCGGTGGACAGTGCGCCGTGCATCGAAGGCTGCCGCGAGCGTGCCGGCAAGGCGGTGCAGCAAGTGCCGGTGCCCTTTGTCGATCTGCCGCTCGGTGCGACGGAAGACCGGGTGGTCGGCAGCCTCGATCTGGAGCGGGCGCTGGCGACGGGCGAGAAGCGCTTCGAGCCCGGTCTGCTCGCCAAGGCCAATCGCGGCTTTCTCTATATCGACGAGATCAACCTTCTCGAAGATCATCTGGTCGATCTGCTGCTCGATGTGGCAGTGTCGGGCCAGAATGTCGTCGAGCGCGAGGGCCTGAGCATCCGCCACCCGGCGCGCTTCATCCTCGTCGGCAGCGGCAACCCCGAGGAGGGCGAGCTGCGCCCGCAGCTGCTCGATCGCTTCGGGCTTTCGGTCGATGTCCGCACCCCGACCGATATCGGCGACCGGATCGAGATCGTGAAGCGCTGCGACGCCTTCGACCGCGAGCCCGATGCCTTTTGCGCGCGCTTCGAAGACGCCGAACACAAGGTCGTCGACCAGATTGCCGCCGCGCGCAAGCGCCTCCCCAAGGTCGAGGTGCCCGACAGCATATTGGAACTGGGAACCCGGCTCTGCCAGGCCGTCGGCGCCGATGGCCTGCGCGGCGAACTCACCCTGCTCCGCGCCGCTCGCGCCACGGCCGCACTTGCCGGCAAGAAGCTGGTGGCGCCGCATCATCTGGCATCCGTCGCCACGCTGGCGCTGCGCCACCGCATGCGCAAGAACGTCCTCGACGATACCGGCAGCACCGCGCGCATCGAGCGGGCGGTGGCAGAGCTGGTTGCCGCATGAACGCCATGGCCAAGGCGGGCTTGCTCGATGCACCCGCCGAAGCCGCTCCGGATGCCGCCGCTGCCGCCGCCGCCCGCTGGGCGCTGGCCCTCGCCGCCATCCCGCTCATCGCCGATGCGCCCATGCTCGGCGGCATCTGGATGAAGGCCCCCCCCGGCCCGGTCCGTGACATCTGGTGCGAGGCACTGGCGCGCCATAAACCCGTCCGCCGCCTTCCGAGCAGCGCCGATGCCGATGCGCTCGATGGCGGCCTCGATCTCGCCGCCACCCTCGCCGCCGGCCGCCCGGCCCAGCGCCCCGGCCTGCTCGCCGAACTGGGGGACGGTATTCTCCTCGTCCCCATGGCCGAGCGCCTGTCACGCAGCCTTGCCGCCCGCCTTGCCGCCAGCCTCGATGAGCGCGGCCCGGTGGTGGTGCTGCTCGACGAATCCCCACCCCCCGAGCCGGGCGAAATGCCTGAAAACCCCATCCCGCAATCGCTCATCGAGCGGCTGGCGATTCACCTCGATCTCACCGGCGTCCGCCTGCCGATGGCCGCCCTTCTGGCCGGCGAAACCCCCGATCTCGATCCCTTCATGCCCGAAGGGGACATGACCCGCGTCGACGATCCCGCCGGCAACCTCGCCGCAGCCGCCGTCGCCCTCGGCATCGCATCGGTGCGCGCCCCCATCCATGCGCTGCGCCTCGCCCATGCCCATGCCCGCTCGGATGGCCGCTCAGGTCCTGCCGCCCCCGATCTGCAACTCGCCGCCGCCCTCGTCCTCGGCCCCCGCGCCACCCGTCTGCCGCCCGGCGATGCCCCCCAGGAGCCCGAAAACGACCCTCCGCCCCCCGACGAACCGCCCCCGCCCAACCCCGATACACCCCCCGATTCCCCCGACAATGAACAGCAGCAGCCCAATCCGGAGGATCTGACCGACCTGGTGCTCGAAGCCGCCGCCGCCACCATTCCGCCCGGCGTCCTCGACAGCCTGTCCAAGGGCCTGGCCGCCAAAAACAGCGCCGGCGGCAGTGCCGGCGCCAAGTTGCGCTCGATCACCAGCGGCCGCCCCGCCGGTGTCCGCGCCGGCGCCCCCGGCCGCGGTGCCAGGCTGGCAATCATCGAGACGATCAAGACCGCAGCCCCCCGCCAGAAGCTCCGCCCTCCGCGCGACGATGGCCGTTTGACCATCCGCCACGACGATCTGCGCATCCGCCGTTTCGTGGCGCGCGCTGCCTCCACCACCATCTTTGCGGTCGATGCCTCGGGCTCTGCTGCCTTCACAAGGCTCGCCGAAACCAAGGGCGCCATCGAGCTCTTGCTGGCGCAAGCCTATGTAAAAAGGGCAGAAGTTGCCCTTGTCGCCTTCCGCGGCACCGAAGCATTGCTCGCCCTTCCCCCCACCCGCAGCCTCGCCCGCGCCAAGAAGGAACTCGCAGCCCTCGCCGCCGGCGGCGGCACGCCGATCGCCGCCGGGCTGGCACTCGCCCGCCGCGTCGCCGAGACCGAGCGCGGCCGTGGTCGCACGCCGCTCATCGTCATCCTCACCGATGGCCGCGCCAATGTGCCCGATGCCAGCGGCAAACCCCCGCAGGAAGCCGCCCTCGCCGAGGCGCGGGCGCTCGCCACCACCGGCATCCGCGCCGTGTTCATCGATTGCGCCGCCCGCCCCCGCCCCGAAGGCCCGGCCCTCGCCGCGGCCATGGGTGCCCCGCATGTGCCGCTGCCGAGGCTCGATGCAAAGGCGGTGGTCGCCGCCGTCGAAGTAGCACAAAAGGCAATAACATGAGCGCGTTGCACTGGCCCACCGACAGCAGGACCTGGCCCAATGCGCAAGCCAGCCGCTTCGTGTCGGCGGGCGGCATCAAATGGCATGTGCAGGTCAGCGGCAGCGGCCCGGTGCTCCTCCTCCTCCACGGCACCGCCGCGAGCACCCACAGCTGGCGCGACCTGGCGCCGATGCTTTCGGAGCATTTCACCGTCGTCGCCCCCGATCTCCCCGGCCATGGCTTCTCCAGCCGCATGAGCCGCCCCACGCCATCCGCCGTCGCGACCGCCACCGCCGCCCTCATGGACGCTCTCGGCCTCGCCCCGGACCTCACCATCGGCCACAGCGCCGGGGCTGCGCTGGCGCTCACCATGGCGCAGCGCAAGCTCGCGGCCCCCCGCGCCATCATCGGCTTCGGCGGCGCGCTGCTGCCCTTCCCCGGCATGGCGGGCAAGATCTTCCCCGCCATGGCGCGGATGTTGTTCGTCAATCCCTTCGTGCCCGAGCTTTTCGCCATGCGCGCCCGCCGCCCCGGCGAAGTGCCGGGCTTCCTCGCCCGCTCCACCGGCTCGCACCTCGATGCCCGCGGCATCGCCCTTTACGAGCGGCTGATGGGCGCCTCCAGCCACGTCGGCGGCGCCCTCGCGCTGATGGCGAACTGGGACCTGAACCCCCTCGAGGCCGCTTTGCCGAGCCTCGATCTCCCCATCCTCCTCGTCCACGGTGCCAAGGATGCCACCATCCCGCCCACCGTCTCCACCAAAGTCGCCGCCCGCCTCCCCCGGGGCCGCGCCCTCATCCTCCCCGCCCTTGGTCATCTGGCGCACGAGGAAGACCCCGCCGCCCATGCTGCGCTGGCGCTCGACTTCGCGCGCGAAGTTGGCATTGCCTGAAAATCCCCGGAACGGCGCCCGATTACTTCTTGGCGTGCACAAGAAGCGCCGTCTTGACGAGCAATGCGCAAAGGGTGATGATTTGACCTCAGGTGTCAGCATGCTCGCGAGGCTCGACCATGGCCACTCAACCACCACCCCCACGCCAATACATGGGGAAATACGATATTTACGGCGTCTTTACGCGGCGTGGCTGGAACCAGCCCAGCGCCGATCTCTACTTCGATGGAAACTTTCAGAGGCGCTGGGTTTATCCACATCTCCACATGCAGATGTTCGGCGAAAGAAACATCGTCCCGGTCGGTCGTGACGCGCGGCTTGCCATCAGCATGCTGGCCTTCAGCCGTGGCGGAAAGGGTGGCGGCGGAATCACGATCATTGAAGACGGAAATGTCATCTACAGCCAATGGCGACTCCTGTTGGGGAAATGCAACGAACCAATGGCCGCGGAACTGGCCTGGATCATGGACTATTTCACCGCCGGCTGAGCGTCGCCACCGACCGCAACTGCCCCCTGCGCGACCGCTTCAGATCTTCCGGAAGCGCGCAATGAAGAACCCGTCAAGTCCACCCTCGCCCTCGAGCTGCCCCGGCAGCGTCCGCACCCAGCCTTCACCGGTCGGCACAAGCCCCGCGGGAAGCTCCCGCGCCTCCACGGGCACGCGCGGCAGCGTGGCGATGATCCGTTCGGCAATCCGCTCGCCCTCGCGCGGATCGAGCGAGCATGTGGCATAGACAAGCGTCGCGCCGGGCTTGAGCCAGCCAGCCGCACGCCGCAGCAGCGCCGCCTGCAGCAAGGTCAACGGCTGCAGATCACGCGCGCCTTTCAGGTGCAGCACATCGGGGTGGCGGCGGTAGATGCCCGTCGCCGAGCAGGGCGCATCGAGCAGGATGCGGTCGAACTGCCGGCCCGGCTCCCAGCGCAGCGCATCGCCGGTGGCAAGCGTGGCGGAAAGCCCGGTGCGATCGAGATTCTCCCGCACCCGCTCCAGCCGCGCGTCGGACACATCGAGCGCCGTCACATCGGCACCGAGCGCAGCCAGCTGCAGCGTCTTGCCCCCCGGTGCCGCACACATGTCGAGCACGCTCTCGCCAGCCTGCGCGCCCAGCAGCCGCACCGGCAGCGAGGCGGCGAGGTCCTGCACCCACCAGGCACCCTCGGCAAAGCCGGGCCATTCGGTGATCTGCCCCAGGTCCTTGGTGCGCGGCACGCGGACATGGCCGGGTGCCAGGCTCGTGCCACCCAGTGCCTCCACCCATTTCGCCGTCTCGGCCGCATCGCGCAGCGTCAGATCGGTCGCGGGCTCATCGACCAGTGCGCGGCCGGCGGCTTCGGCGACCTCCGGACCCCAGTCCATCGCCCAGCGGATGGCGAACAGATCGGGCAGATGCGGCGAATCGGGCAGCCGCAGGTCACCACGCAGCAGCGTGCCGAGCACGCCATGCACCAGCCGGCGCGGGCCGCCTTCCACCAGCGGCAGCGCCGTGGCGACCACGGCATGTGGCGGCGTGCCGAGCTTGAGCCAGCCGGCCACCGCCACGCGCAGCGCCATCCGCGCCCGCGCGTCCTCGGGCAGCGGGCGCGGCGTCGCCGAATCGATCAGCGCGTCGATATCGGGCAGCCAGCGCAGCACCGTGGCGGCAAGGTGGCGGGCGAGTGCGCGGTCCTGCGGCAGCTTCACTTCGGTAAGCGCCGCATCGAGCGCCAGCTCCAGCGGCGTCCCACGGCCAAGCACCGCCATCACCAGCTTGAGCGCCGATCGCCGCGCGGGCACGCCCGCTGCCACCGGCTCGCGCTGCTTTTCAACTCTTGCGATTGCCGCCTCCCAGAAATGATCCGATGCGCCGTGCGTGCGTCACCGGGAAAAGCCGCACCATCCAGTCGATGAAACGGGCATCGGGGCCGATGAGCACCCGGTGCTGCCGCTTTTCCATGCCGCGCACGATGGTTTCCGCCGCCTGTTCGGGCGTCGTCTTGGCGGCTTTCTCGAATTCGGCGGCAAAGTCCACCCCGGAATCAGCTGCTGCCGGTGTGCCGGGCATCACTGCCAACCGCTCGGCGTTGCGCGCGACGTTGGTCTTGATACCGCCGGGGTGGACGCGGATGACGGTGATTTGCGGGTCGGTAGCGGCGAGCTCGATATGCAGCGCTTCGGTGAGCCCGCGTACCGCGAACTTGCTGGCATTGTACGCGGATTGGGTGGGGTAGGCCATCATGCCGAACACGCTCGAGATGTTGACCAGCCAGGCCTGGTCGCTCTTGCGCAGGTGCGGAATGGCGGCGCGGCAGCCCTCGACCACGGCATCGAAATTGACGCGCATGACGAGATCGAACTTTTCCTTTGGGGTCTGGGTAAAT
Organism: Polymorphobacter multimanifer; assembly: GCF_014205635.1. Lineage (GTDB taxonomy): Bacteria > Pseudomonadota > Alphaproteobacteria > Sphingomonadales > Sphingomonadaceae > Sandarakinorhabdus > Sandarakinorhabdus multimanifer. The sequence continues at coordinate 138,585 of NZ_JACIIV010000008.1, read as the reverse complement.
GGGGCCACCACGGTCAGCCCGGCATTGTTGATCATGCCATCGAGTCGCCCGAACTCCGCCGCTGCGGCATCGATGAAAGCCTGCAGTGCGGCGGTGTCGGTGACGTCGAACGCAGTGGTGGTGGCATGGGCGTTGCCGAGCATCGCCTTGGTCTCAGCAAGCCCCATGGCATCCCGGTCCGCCAGCGCCAGCTTCGCGCCGCGCGCGGCGAGGTTGACGGCGAGCGCGCGGCCGATGCCGCTGGCCGCGCCTGTCACCGCGATCACGCGGCCGCTCAGGATGCTCAATGGTCGCTCCCCCTTTTCAGCCGTGCACATGCGGCGTAACCCGGCGACCATGACCGATAAGCCCACCCCCGCGCCAGCCCCCGAAATCGAGCAGCCTGCGTCCCCGCCTGCCCCGCCCAAGGAAAAGGAGATCGGCGGCCGTGGCGGCCCCGATCCGGTGCGCTACGGCGATTGGGAAAAGGGCGGCATCGCCGTCGACTTCTGAATGACCGACCCGCAAACCCTGCTGCTGGCGCTGGGCCTGCTGGCAGGGGCTTTGCTCTATTCGAGCGTCGGCCATGCCGGCGCCTCGGCCTATATCGCGCTGATGGCGATTGCCGGCGTGGCGCCCGAGGAAATGCGGCCCACGGCACTCGTCCTCAATGTCCTTGTGGCGACGCTGGCCACCACCCGCTATGCCCGCGCCGGGCTTTTCCGCTGGCGCACACTCTGGCCGTTCCTCATCGGGGCGGTGCCCTTCGCCTTCATCGGCGGCGGCATCACCCTCCCCAGCACGCTCTACCGGCCGCTGGTAGGGCTGGTGCTGTGGTTTTCTGCCGCCCGGCTGCTCTGGCCCACCCCACTGCCGAGCGTCACTGCGCCCAAGGACCCGCCTGTCGTGCCGGGCATTCTCGCCGGCACCGGCATCGGCCTGCTGGCGGGGCTCACCGGCACCGGCGGCGGCATCTTCCTCTCCCCCATCCTGCTGTTCACCGGCTGGTCGGCACCCAAGATCGCTTCGGGCGTGGCAGCCGCCTTCATCCTCGCCAATTCCATCGCCGGGCTGGCCGGCAATCTGGCCTCGGTGCAGGCACTGCCGGCAGCGCTCCCGCTCTATGCGGCCGCGGTGCTCGTCGGCGGGCTTGCCGGCACGCGGCTCGGCATCAAGGTGTCGCAGCCGGTGCTGTTCCGGCTGCTGGCGGCCGTGCTGCTGGTGGCGGGCGCCAAGCTGCTCAGTATCTGGTAGCTATTCCTCGCGCAAAGGCCGGCTCAGCAGCGCTTCCACCACATCGGCCAGCGGCGCACCGGCAAGCAGGTCCGCCACCGCCTCGGCAATCGGCATGTCGACCCCTGCGGCGCGCGCCGCTGCCACCACGACGGGTGCCGTGGCAGCACCCTCAGCCACGGTCGCACTGCCCCCCAGCAATTCGGCGGCGCTGCGCCCCTGGCCAAGCCCCACGCCCACCGAAAAATTGCGGCTGTTGGTAGAGGTGCAGGTGAGCACAAGGTCCCCCAGCCCCGAAAGTCCGCCCAGCGTCTCCGCCCGCGCGCCGCGCGCGATGCCGAAGCGCAGCATCTCGGCAAAGCCCCGCGCGATCAGCGCCGCCCGCGCATTGAGGCCAAGGCCGGCGCCCTCGACCACGCCGCAGCCGATGGCGAGGACATTCTTCACCGCCCCGCCGATCTCGGCACCCACCACATCATCGGTGAGATAAAGCCGCAGCCGCTCGCGCACCAGCCGCTGCACCAGCGCCGGCCCCAGCACCGGATCGGCGCAGGCGAGCGTGATCGCGGTGGGCAGCCCCCTTGCCACTTCTCCAGCGAAGCTGGGGCCGGAGAGTACCGCCAGCGGCGCGTCGCACACATCCGCCGCCACTTCGGCCATCAGCTTGAGCGAGCCCGCCTCGATGCCCTTGGCGCACAGCACCAGCGTCGGCCGATGCGCCAAAGGGGCTGCACCGAGCACAGCGCGCAGATGCTGGGCCGGGCAGACCACCAGCCAGAGATCGGCCTCGGCAAGCCGGGCAATGTCATCCGTCGCTGCCACGCGCGCCGACAGCGCCACGCCGGGCAGGAAGCTGCGGTTCTCTCGGGCGCTGTTGATATCGGCCACCACTTGCGGCTCGCGCGCCCAGAGCAGCACATCCTCGCCGCTTGCCATCGCCTGCGCCAGCGCCGTCCCCCAGGCGCCGCCACCGATCACGCCGATCGTCATGCCCGCACCCCCGCCCCGCGCGCCGGAGCAGCATCGGGATCGAGCGGCCAGCGCGCCCGCGCCGGTGCATCGAGGCCGTCGACCAGCCCCAGCGCCAGCCGCTCCACACCCGCCCAGGCGATCATCGCCGCATTGTCGGTGCACAGCCAGGCGGGAGGCGCCACGAAACGACGGCCATGCGTCTCCGCAAGCCCCGCAAGCGCTCCCCGGATATGCGCGTTGGAGGCGACTCCGCCTGCCACCACCAGCGGCCCCTTGGCCACCGCCATGGCTCGCGCGGTGCGATCGACCAGGCAATCGGTCGCCGCCGCCTGGAAGGATGCCGCCATGTCCGCCTGCGCCTGCGCGCCAGGCGCATCCAGTGCCGCCCAGCTGCGCAGCACCGCTGACTTGAGCCCGGCAAAGCTGAAATGCGGCTCATCGGTCCCCAGCAGCGGCCGCGGCAGCGCGAAACGCCTGGGGTCGCCGCCGCGCGCCGCACGCTCCACCGCAGGCCCGCCGGGGAAGCCCAGCCCCATGACCTTGGCGGACTTGTCGAACGCCTCCCCCACCGCATCGTCGATCGTCGTTGCCAGCCGCCGGAAACGCCCTACGCCCTCCACCGCAAGCAGCTGGCAATGCCCACCCGAAACCAGCAGCAGCAGATAGGGAAACTCGAGGCTTGAATCGGTCAGCCGCGCCGAAAGTGCATGGCCCTCCAGATGGTTGACCGCGATCAGCGGCTTGTCCGCCGCCATGGCCAGCGCCTTGCCCGTCACCAGCCCGATCATCACCCCGCCGATCAGCCCCGGCCCGGCGGTGGCAGCGATGCCATCGACATCGGCGAGCGTCAGCCCCGCTTCGGCAAGCACAGTTTCCACCATCGGTGCCAGCCGCTCGGCATGTGCGCGCGCCGCCAGCTCGGGCACCACGCCGCCGAATGGCCGATGCGCCTCGTCCTGGCTGGCGATACGCTGGGCGAGAATTTGGCGGTCACTGGTGACCAGTGCCACCGCCGTCTCGTCGCACGAGGATTCAAGGCCGAGGACGATGCTCATCCCCGTCCCATAGCCGCCACGGGCGCGCGCTGCCAGCGACAGCGTGCAGCACTCGCGCGCGCCGCACGATGCTGCTAATCCAGATCAGCTTTCAGGGGAGAATATCCATGCTCAAGTCCATCGCCACCACCGCCGTCGCCGTCGCCGCCGTCACGCTGCTCACCGCAGCAACACCCGCCGGCCCGCAATCGGCCTTCCAGTTCACCACCAAGACGATCGACGGCAAGCCGATGCCTTGGGCGCAGTACAAGGGCAAGGTGCTGCTCGTGGTCAACACCGCCAGCTTCTGCGGCTTCACCCCGCAGTATGAAGGACTGCAAAAGCTGCAGGACGAATATGCCCCCAAAGGCTTCACCGTCATCGGCGTGCCGAGCGGTGATTTCGGCGACCAGGAATATAAGGACGGCAAGCAGATCAAGGACTTCTGCGAGGCCACCTACCGCGTGAAATTCCCCATGACCGAAAAGGCCGTGGTCAAAGGCCCGGGTGCGGCGCCCTTCTATCGCTGGGCATCGGCCACGCTCGGCGCCGACAAGACGCCGGGCTGGAACTTCCACAAATATCTCGTCGGCCGGGACGGCAAGCTGATCGCTGCCTTCCCCTCCAAGGTCACCCCGCAGGCGCCCGAGCTCGTCGCCGCAGTCGACAAGGCGATCGCCACCAGGGGCTAGCGCGAATCGGTGGGCGCAGGCCGGATCTCGGCCTGCGCCGCCGCCTCGTCCTCGCTGCCCATCGCGCGGCTGAGCGACTTGCGGCGTGCCAGATTGGCGCGGAGTGCTGCAGCCAGCCTGGCATCGCGAGGGCTGGTGGAATTCTTGGCCTCGGGATCGGTCATGGCGGGCAACCTAACCGCCACGCCACGATAGTGCCAGTCCCCACCGCTTGACAGGGGGCGGCCCCTCCCCCATAGGCCCGCGTCTCATGGTGTTCGCATCATGGCATGGGCATGCTGCCGTAGCTCAGTGGTAGAGCGCATCCTTGGTAAGGCTGAGGTCGGGAGTTCAATCCTCCCCGGCAGCACCATGTCCCCTGCAAGTGCCGGCGTCACCCCGGCACCAGCACTGTCGATCCGGTGGTGCGCCGCCCTTCAAGATCGGCATGCGCCCGGGCAGCATCCGCAAGCGGATATCGCTGGTCGATATTCACCTTCAGCACCCCCGAGGCCACAAGGTCGAGCACCCGCCCCGCATGGCGTTCGATCTCCTCACGCGTCGTGTAATAATCGAACAGCGTCGGCCGGGTGGTGAACAGCGAGCCCTTTCGCGCCAGAATGCCGAAATCGACCGCACCAACCGCGCCCGAGGCGTTGCCATAGCTGATGTTCAGCCCGCGTCGCGCAAGGCTGTCGAGCGAAGCCTCGAAGGTCGCCTTGCCCACGCCATCGAACACGACATCGACGCCCCGCCCGCCGGTAATGTCGCGAACCTGCGCGGCCAGCGTGTCCGACTGCACAATGCCATGGTCCGCCCCGTGCGCCGTCGCCATCGCCACTTTCGCGTCCGAGCCGGCCACTGCGATCACATGGGCGCCGACATGCTTGAGCCACTGCACGAGCAGCAGCCCCACGCCGCCCGCGGCCGCCTGCACAAGCGCCCATTGGCCCGGCCGGACCCGCGCACACCGCTCGACAAGAAACTCGGCCGTGCAGCCCTTCAGCAGCACCGCCGCGGCAACCTCGTCCGAAACACCGTCGGGCAGCGCCACGACCTTGCCGGCAGCGATGTTCCGGTGCGTTGCATAGGCGCCGATCGGCCCCCAGCAATAACCGATCCGCATTCCGGGGCGCAGCGTCTCCACCCCCGGCCCCACCGCCTCGATCACCCCGGCCGCTTCCAGTCCCAGACCGCTCGGCATGGGGATCGGATACAGTCCGGTGCGGTGGTAGGTGTCGATGAAGTTGAGGCCGACCGCCGTATGGCGGACGCGCACCTCGCCGGCTTCCGGCTGCGGAAGCGATAGCGCTTCCATCCGAAGAACCTCAGGGCCGCCGGGTGCTGAAAAACGGATCGACTGCATTCTCGATAACTCCTGATGTTGCGCGGTAAGATATTCAATTCAAAGAAGATTGAGCGCATTTACATGCATGTTTTGACTGGTCTCCACGCCTGGTCACACTGGCGACCTGCGGCTTGTGACTTGCGAAGCCGACGTTGCCGAGGCTAGACTTCGGAAGCCTCGATGCCAAGAGCGCGCGGGTGGAAGGATCGCCATGAAGGTCAATGTCGAGATCGAATGCTCACCCGAGGAAGCGCGCGCATTTTTCGGGCTTCCCGACCTGTCTCCCGTGCATGATGCCTATGTCGACAAGATGAAGTCGATGATCACCGATGGCGTGCAGGCTGCCGATATCGAGAAGATGACGCGCAGCTGGATGCCCGGCGTGGCGGATAGTTTCGAGCAATGGCGCCAGATGATGCTGTCGGCGATCCCCAAGCCCCCGCAATAGCATGACAGATACGATCGTGGCGCTCGCCTCCGGGCGACCGCCAACGGCAATCGCAGTGGTACGCGTCTCCGGACCTGCCGCCGGCACAGTGCTGCAGCAGATATCCGGCGCCCCCTTGCCCGTGCCGCGCGCACTCACAATGCGTGATCTGCATGGACCCGACAGCGCGATCGACAGGACATTGGTGGCGTGGATGCCCGGCCGGGCGAGCGCTACAGGCGAAGACACTGCAGAGTTCCACCTGCATGGCGGTGCCGCTGTCATCGCCGGGCTTGTCGACGCCGTGCTCGCGTGCGCCGGCACCCGGCTTGCGACACCTGGCGAGTTCACCCGCCGCGCCTTCGACAATGGAAGGCTCGACATGTCGCAAGTCGAAGGCCTCGCCGATCTGCTGTCGGCAGAAACCGCAAGCCAGAGGCAGCAGGCGCTGGCACTCGCAGGCGGCACCCTGGGACGGCTGGCCGAGGCATGGCGCGAGCGGTGCCTGCAATTGCTCGCCGAGGCAGAGGCCGGGTTGGATTTTGCCGAAGACGAGGCTGACGTTGCCACACGGCTCGACCTGGCAGCGGCTGACGCCTTGACGACGATGGCCGATGAGCTGGACCAGATGATCGCAGACAGCGCTCGCGCAGCGCGGATACGGGATGGGCTGACCATCGTCGTAACTGGGCCACCAAATGTCGGAAAATCTAGCATCGTCAATGCTTTGTCGATGCGCGACGTAGCGATCGTGACGCCGGTGCCCGGCACGACCAGAGACTCGATCGAAGTGCCGATCGACCTTGGCGGCGTCGCCGCAGTATTGATCGACACCGCCGGTCTTCGGGACACAGCCGACCCGGTCGAGGCCGAAGGCATTGCGCGTGCCCGGGCCAAGGCGGCGGCAGCCGACCTTGTGATGCATGTCACCGACAATCCGGATGCCCCCCTGCCAGCCTCCGCGCTGCTCGTCATCAACAAGCTCGATCTTCACGGCCGTTCGGCGCCGGCAGGCCATGTTGCAATCTCGGCGCTCAGTGGCGCAGGCATGCCAGCCCTGCGGCAATGGCTGGTCGACTGGGCCGCAGTGCTCCTCCGGCCCGGCGAGCCGGCCTTGCTCGCTCACGCTCGCCACCGTGAGGCGTTCGCCGAAGCCGCCGCTCGGCTTCGCGAGGCTGCATCGGCACCATTGCCCGAGCTTCGCGCTGAAGCCCTGCGGCTCGCCACCAGTGCCTTTGCTCGCATTGCCGGGCGTGTGGACATCGATGATGTGCTCGATCAGATCTTCAGCCGGTTCTGCATCGGAAAATAGCGATGTTGTTTCACGTGGAACATTGACGGCCATCGCTGTAAAGATGCGGCATGAGTTGTTGGGATGTTCTTGTGATCGGCGCCGGCCACGCCGGATGCGAAGCTGCGGCGGCCGCCGCTCGGCGAGGTGCGCGCACTGCCTTGCTCACGCTCGATGCAGATGATGCCGGCACCCTGTCGTGCAATCCCGCGGTAGGCGGAATCGGCAAGGGTCATCTTGTGGCGGAGATCGAGGCCCTCGGCGGGCTCATGGGCCGCGTGACCGATGCCGCTCGTCTCCAGTCTCGCATCCTCAACCGGTCGAAAGGCCCAGCAGTTCACGGACCCCGCGCCCAGGTCGATCGCCGGCGTTATCGCTTGGCCATGAGGGATGCCTTGGCGAATGTTGACGGCGTCACGCCGCTGATCGGTCACGCAACGGCGTTGATTCTCAACGGCAATGCCGTCGAGGGGGTCGAGACGAACGACGGAGAAATCCGCGCCAATACCGTTGTGATGACGACAGGTACGTTTCTCGGCGGCGTGATGCACCGCGGTGCCGAGCGAGAGATTGGCGGGCGCATGGGCGCCGGTGCCTCGACCCTCGGCGACGCACTGCGCCGTCTCGGGCTGCCAGTCGCGCGACTGAAAACCGGCACGCCGCCGCGCCTCGATGCCCGGACCATCGACTGGTCACGTCTTGATTGGCAATATGGTGATGCCGACGATCCCTGCTTCGGCCCCATGCCGAAGCGGCGGCTGCCGGCCTTGCCCTGCGCGGTGACGCGGACAACGTCCGAAACGCACCGCATCATTCGCGAGAACTTGCAACGTTCCGCACTTTATGGCGGGCATATCAGCTCGATCGGCCCGCGTTATTGCCCGTCGATAGAAGACAAGGTTGTGCGTTTCGGCGACCGTGATGGTCATCAAATCTATCTGGAGCCGGAAGGCTATGATGACATCAGCATCTATCCGAACGGCCTTTCCACATCTCTGCCCGAAGAAATCCAGCAGGCGATGCTTGCCACCATTGCCGGCCTGGAAGAGGCGCGCATCCTGAAACCCGGCTACGCCATCGAGTATGACCATGTTGACCCACGTGCGCTGAAGCCCACGCTGGAGGCGCATGATGTGAAAGGCCTGTTCCTCGCTGGCCAGATCAATGGCACTACGGGTTATGAGGAGGCAGCCGCGCAGGGCCTTGTTGCCGGCGCCAACGCCGCGGCGCAAGCGTGCGGGCTAGCACGGCTCCATGTCAGCCGCGCCGAGGGCTATGTCGGCGTGATGATCGATGATCTCGTGACCCATGGCGTCAGCGAGCCCTATCGCATGTTCACGTCACGCGCCGAATATCGGCTGCGGCTGCGAACCGACAATGCGGCGGAGCGCTTGGGCGCGATGGCCATCGCGCACGGGCTTCTGAGCGAAACGCATGCGGGCGAAACACTGGCCATCTTGCACGAACGGGAAGCCGGAAGAGCGTTGCTGCACACGCTGCGCGCGACCCCGCATCAGTTGGCGCAGAAGGGCGTGGAGACGCGACAGGACGGCGTCAGCCGCAGCGCATTCAAGTGGTTGCGTTTCCCCACGGTCGGCACAGCCGAAGCTGTGATCATCTGGCCCGAACTGGCAGGCCTTCCCCCCGCCCTGCTTGAAACGCTCGTTATCGATGCGCGATACGCGACCTATGTCGAGCGGCAAGAACAGGATCTTGCGAGCTTCCATCGTGACGAAAATCTGCAGCTTCCCGGCACGATCGATTATACGCGAGTTCCTGGCCTCAGCCACGAGATGGCAGACCGGCTGCAGGCAGCACGACCGGCCACCCTTGGCGCGGCTGGTCGCGTGCCCGGCGTCAGCCCGGCAGCATTGATGGCACTCTTGCCCTTCGTACGGCGCGCAGCGTGATTGATCGCGAGGGATTTGCGGCAGCGTTCGATGTTCCACGTGAAACAATGGCGCAGCTCGACCGGTATGCGACATTGCTGACGGACTGGCAGACGCGCATGAACCTCGTAGGCCCAAGCACGCTCCCGCAAACCTGGCATCGGCATTTCGCCGACTCGGCCCAACTCCTCGTCCATGCAGGACATGGCAGAACTTGGCTCGATATCGGTGCCGGGGGTGGCTTCCCCGGTCTGCTGATTGCAACGATCGACCCGAAATCGACCGTCACCCTCGTCGAATCGATTGCCAAGAAGTGCCGCTTTCTCGAGACTGTGGCATCGGAACTTGGATTGGATCGCCGCGTGATAATCGAGAACCGTCGCGTCGAAGCGCTGCCCCGCCAGCGGTTCGACATCATCACCGCTCGCGCACTGGCGCCGATCGTACAGATATTCGATTGGGCGCGACACCTTGCTGACAAGGATACGCGCTGGGTGCTGCCCAAGGGCGCCCGATGGGAGGAGGAGCTTGCCGCGACCGAAGGACGATACCGCTTCAGCCATGTCACACGCCCGAGCCTGACCGACGCTCAGGCGCGGATCATCATCGCACATGATGTGGTGGCGCAATGATAGTGGCGCTGGCAAATCAGAAAGGCGGCGTCGGCAAGACGACGACGACGATCAACCTTGCGACTGCGCTGGCGGCTTCGGGCCTCAGGGTGCTCGTGGTCGATTGCGACCCGCAAGGCAATGCGTCGACCGGCCTTGGTATCGATCGCAAGGCACGCGAGATCTCCACCTATCAGGTGCTGATCGGGGACAATGACGCCGCCGAGGCCATCTTGCCGACGTGTGTTCCCGGATTGATGATCATGCCCTCTGCCTCGGCGCTCTCCGGCGCCGAGATCGAGCTTGTCGAGCTCGAGCAGCGCACCCATCGGCTGGCCAACGCCTTGGCAACACTGGATGATTTCGATTTCATCCTGATTGATTGCCCGCCGTCGCTCGGCCTGCTCACCGTCAATGCCCTGGTCGCAGCGGACCAGGTCATCGTGCCGCTCCAAGCCGAATTCTTCGCGCTCGAAGGCTTGAGCCAGTTGCTTGGGACGATCGAGCGTGTCCGCGGCAAGCTCAATCCCAGGCTCAAGTTGCTCGGCATCGTGCTTACAATGGTGGATCGCCGAAACCGTCTCAGCGAAAACGTCGCCGAGGATGTGCGAAGTGTGATGGGCGCCAAGGTGTTCGACACGATGATCCCCCGCAACGTCCGGCTTTCGGAAGCGCCAAGCCACGGCTTGCCCGCATTGCTTTACGATCATCGCTGCGCCGGTTCGGAGGCCTATGTCGCGCTGGCCCGCGAGATGCTCGGCCGAACCCGGACTGCAATCCCTGTCGAGGCGATCTGATGGCTGAAAAGAAACGCATGTCCGGCCTCGGCCGCGGGCTTTCCGCTCTGCTCGAAGAGGCGTCGAGCCCCGCCGCCGCCGCAAGCGCCACGCGCCTCTCACTGGCAGACATCGTCGCCAATCCCACCCAGCCACGGCGCCAGTTCACCGTCGAAGCCATGGCCGAGCTCGTCGCTTCGGTGAAAGCCCATGGCGTCCTTCAGCCCATCCTGGTGCGGCCGGTTGCCGATGGTCGCTACGAGATCGTGGCGGGCGAACGCCGCTGGCGGGCCTCGCAGACCGCCGGCTTGCACGACATTCCGGCGCTCATCAAACCGCTTGATGATGGCCAAGCCTTTGAATTTGCTTTGATTGAGAACATTCAGCGGAGTGATCTCAATGCCATGGAGGAGGCGCGTGGCTATCGTCGGCTGATGACCGAGTTCGGCCACACCCAGGCAGCGATGGCCGATATCATCGGCAAGTCGCGAAGCCATGTCGCCAATCTGCTGCGGTTGCTCGATCTTCCCGAGGCAGTGCAATCATTGCTGGAAGCTGGCGAACTGTCGATGGGCCATGCGCGCGCGGTCGCGGCCGCCGCGGACCCGGTGGCTTTGTCCCAGCGGGTGATCAAGGAGGGGCTGTCGGTGCGAGCGACCGAAACGCTCGCCGCCGGCAGCAAGACGCCGCGTCCGCGCCACGCGCTTGCAGCCCCGGCCGCAACCAGCGACGCCAATCTGGAAGCACTCGAACTGCAGCTGGCCGAGCAGATCGGGATGCCGGTGGCGGTGGCGATGGGCGGTAGCGCCAGCAGCGGCAGCCTCACCGTGCGCTTCGACAGCCTCGACCAGCTCGACTGGCTTTGCGCTCGCCTGGGCGGCTAGACGCGCGCCAGCCGCACGATCAGGGCATGCACGAGCAGGTCACCGGTGCTGCCGCTCGACTTCACCGCGCGCTCTGCCGCCAACGTCGCTGCCAGCGCATCGGCCAGCGTTTTCGACGTGAAGCGGCGCAACGCCGTGATCCAGATCGGCTTTTCCTTGAAGAACACCGGCGGCCGTGCGGACTCGACCGCAGCTTCGGGCCGCTGCCCGCGATCGACCGCCAGCCGCAGCTCCGCAAGCTGCGCCAGCCGGCCCCCGAGCTGGCGCAGCACGACGATGCCAAAACCATCGGGCATCGCGCCGAGCAGCGCCACCGCCTCCGCCCGGCGCCCGGCGAGCACCGCCTGGAGCAGCGCATTTTGGTCGAAAGGATCGATCCCGGCGGCGACCGCGGTGAGCGCGGGGACACCCAGCGGCTGCGGCGCCTCGGGCCGGGCATCAAGGTAAAGTGCCAGCTTTTCCAGCTCGCTGCGGATCAGCGTGCGGTCCCCGGCACTGGCTTCGTATAGCAGCTGCAGCGCCTCCCGGTCGGGCTGCAGGCCGAATTCGGCAGCAATTTCCTTGAGATCGCCCGGCCCGGTCTGCCTGCTTTCAAGCGCCATCACGCCTGGCCGCCCGGCGAGAGCCAGAAGCGCGCTCGACTTTTTCAGCCCCTCCGCCACGACGATCACCGGATTGCCCGGCGGCGCATCCAGCAGCCGCACCAGCGCCGGAACGGCCTTGTCATCCACGCCATCGATCCGCACGAGTGTCTGCCCGCCGAACATCGAGATCCCTGCCGCCGCAGCGACCAGCGCCTCCGGATCGGCGGCAATCTGATCGCCCGTCAGCCGTTCGAGCGCCATCGGATTGGCAGGATCGCCAAGCCCGCGGACGATGCGTCCGGCATGTTCGAGCGACTGGCTCGGGTCATAGCCATGGAGCAGCACCAGCCTCAAACCGTCGGGCCAGCGGCGGGCAAGCTCGCTGACGCGGGCATTCACGCGCGCTGGCCCTCAGCGGCCACGCGCAAAAAGCGCCAGCTTGGCGCCGATCTGGCGCGCCAACTCGGTCGAAAGCCGCTCCAGCGCCGTCGCCTCGGCAGCGACCACGGCATAGTTGGAGCTCACCCGGTCAATGCCCGAATCGGCGCCGGCGGTTGCGTCGAGCACCACGGTGTTGGTCGTCGTGTCGACCAGTCGATAGCGGGCACGCAGCGTGCGGCGCTCGCGGGCAGCCGAGTTGTCGCCGCGCACACCGAAGGCGACGATCTGGTCGTCTAGCTCGATCTCCAGCCGGTAGCGGGCATCATCCACCGGCCCCCCAAGCCGGTCGAGCAGCGCCTGCCGGACGAGAAAGCCCGAGCGATCGGGAATGGGAGCGACGCTGATATTCCGGAAGCTCGCCGCCGCCGCACCGCCGGCCCCGCCCGAATAGACCGGCGACAGCCCGCAGCCAGCCAGCGCCAGCGCCAGCGCGCCCGCAGCAAGGGCCGGCTTAAGCGACAAGGTTCACCAGCCGGTCGGGCACCACGATCACCTTGCGCGGCGCCTTGCCTTCGAGCGCGCGCACCACCTTGTCGCGCGCCAGCACCTCGGCTTCGAGTTCGGCACGGTCGCGGCCCTTGGGCGTCTCGAAGCTGTCGCGCAGCTTGCCGTTGATCTGGATGGCGATCGTCACCTGGTCCTCCACCAGCAGGGCCGGGTCGGCGACCGGCCAGGCGGCGTCGCACACCATGCCGTCCAAGCCGCGGGCTGCCCAGCCTTCTTCGGCCAGATGCGGACACATCGGCGCCACCAGCTGCAGCAGCACGGGGATGGCAGCAGCCCGTGTGGCGGAGGGAGCAGCACGCTCGAGCGCATTGACCAGCTCGTAAAGCTTGGCGACGGCCTTGTTGAACTGCAGACGGTCGATGTCTTCGGTCACCCCGGCGATGGTGCGGTGCAGCACGCGCGCCAGCTTGTCGTCGGTGACGTCGGCAGCCAGGGACTCATCGCTCGCCAGCCGCCAGACGCGCTGCACGAAGCGCCAGGCGCCATCGATGCCCGATTCGGACCAGGCAAGGTCGCGCTCGGGTGGGCTGTCGGAAAGCATGAACCAGCGCACCGCATCGGCGCCATAGGTGCCGATGATCATATCCGGATCGATCGTGTTCTTCTTCGATTTGGACATTTTCTCCGCACGCCCGAGCGCCACCGGCAGGCCGGTCGCGGTCTCGATCAGCCCCCCGTCGCGCCGCTCGATCGCCCCGGGTTCGAGCCAGGCCCCGGCCTCCGATTTGTACGTCTCGTGGGTCACCATGCCTTGGGTGAACAGCCCGGCAAACGGCTCGGCCACATCGAGCTTGCCGATGTGCGAGAGCGCCCGCGTCCAGAAGCGCGCATACAGCAGATGCAGGATCGCATGTTCCACGCCGCCGATATACTGGCCCACCGGCAGCCATTGCTCGGCCACCGCGCGGTCGAACGGCTTGTCGGCCGGCGCACTGGCGAAGCGGATGAAATACCACGAAGAATTGGTGAAGGTGTCGAGTGTGTCGGTCTCGCGCCGCGCCGGCTTGCCGCACGCCGGGCAATCGACATGCTTCCAGCTCGGGTGGCGGTCGAGCGGGTTGCCCGGCGCATCGAAGCTCACATCCTCGGGCAGCACCACCGGAAGCTGGTCACGCGGCACCGGCACTGCGCCACAGGCCTCGCAATGGATGATCGGGATCGGCGTCCCCCAATAGCGCTGGCGGGACACACCCCAGTCGCGCAGACGATACTGGGTCGTGCCCTGTCCCCAGCCCTCGGCCTCGCCGCGCGCGATCACCGCCGCCTTGGCGGCATCGACGCTCAAGCCATCGAGGAAGTGCGAGTGCACCAGCACGCCCGGCCCGGTATAGGCCTCGTCCTGAATCGGCGTGTCGGCCTCGCCTTCCGGGGCAACAACGCGTGGCACCGGCAGCGCATATTTGCGCGCGAAATCAAGGTCGCGCTGGTCGTGCGCCGGGCAGCCGAAAACGGCGCCTGTGCCATAGTCCATCAGCACGAAATTGGCGACGAACACCGGCAGCCGTATGGCGGGGTCGAGCGGGTGGATGACTTCGAGGCCGGTGTCGTGCCCGCGCTTTTCCTGCGTCTCGATGTCGGCGGTGGCAGTGCCCCCGGCGCGGCATTCGGCAATGAAGGCGGCGAGGGCGGGATCGGTCTCGGCGAGCGCCAGTGCGAGCGGATGCTCGGCGGCAATCGCGGCGAAGCTCGCGCCGAACAGCGTGTCGGGGCGCGTGGTGAAAACCTCGAAACCATCATCGCGCCCGGCAAGCGCGAAGCGGAACTTCATGCCGCGCGACCGACCGATCCAGTTCTCCTGCATCAGCCGCACCTTTTCGGGCCAGGCGTCGAGCGTTGCCAGGCCTTCAAGCAGTTCATCGGCAAAGTCGGTGATGCGCAGGAACCATTGGCTCAGCCGCCGCCGCTCGACAAGCGCCCCCGAGCGCCAGCCGCGGCCATCGATCACCTGCTCGTTGGCGAGCACGGTGTTGTCGACCGGATCCCAGTTGACGGCCGATTCCTTGCGATAAACCAGCCCGGCGGCGAGCATGTCGAGGAACAGCGCCTGCTCATGGCCATAATATTCGGGGTCGCAGGTGGCCAGCTCACGCGACCAGTCGAGCGCGAAGCCGAGACGCTGCAGCTGTGCCTTCATGTTGGCGATGTTGGCGCGCGTCCAGGCGCCGGGATGCACCTTGCGCTCCATTGCGGCATTTTCCGCCGGCATGCCGAAGGCATCCCAACCCATCGGGTGCAGCACCTCGAAGCCCTGGGCGCGCCGCGTGCGCGCAATCACGTCGCCCATCGTATAGTTGCGAACATGCCCGATATGGATGCGCCCCGAAGGATAGGGAAACATTTCAAGCACATAGGCTTTGGGCTTGGGGCTGTCATCGCGCGCGCGAAAACTGCCTGCCTTGTCCCATGCGTCCTGCCAACGCCGCTCGGCGGCGCTTGAATCGAACTTTTCCGCCATGGTTTCCGGTCAGCCGATCATCTGGGCGCGGCGCAGATCACGCGCGCGGCCGAGGATCACTTCCTCCAGCTTCTGCACGGTGCCGGCGCGCACTGCGGCATCGACCCAACCCGAGCCGGCGAGCGTCTGCCGCACGGCGGAGACCTTCAGCGCATCGGCGCGCAGCTCGGTGTCGAGGATCGCCACGGTCACCTTCACCCGCTCATTGGGGGCAGCAGGGGTGCTGTACCAGTCGGTCACGATCACGCCGCCGTTCGAATCGACCTGCATGATCGGCATGAAGCCCAGCGTGTCGAGCGAGGCGCGCCAGAGATAGGCGTTGACACCGATGGTGGTCACGCGTGCCGGCGCCTCGCGGCTCGCAAGCCCTTCCTCGCGGGACTTGCCGCAGCCCGCGAGCGAGGCGGCAAGAACAATCACAAGGGTGGAAGCGAGCAGGGCGGAGGGGCGACGCATCGTCAATCTTTCAGTGCAACAGGTGCACGCATATAAGCGTGCCCGGCGCATTGCGCCAATCCCTTCCGCCCCTGCGTGCGCCACACCCGAAAACTGTGGGTCTGAAACAACAGATGCAGAAAAATGCGGGACCATTTCGCTGCTCAGCAGTCGTTAAGCTATGGGCGGCAAGATGAGAGACTGGTAGGGCAAAATGATGATCGGGACGTCTGATTCGCGCGCATTGGCAAGCGCTTTGGCATGGGCACTGCCTGTGGCGATCGCCCTGTGCGCAGCGGCACCGGCGCAGGCTGCCAAGGTGCCGCCCAAGCCCAAGCTGGTCCTCGAGACTCCGATCACGCCGTTCAAGTCGCCGATGACCGACGACAGCACCAATTTCAGCTTCACCGTTCCCGGCGCCGCATCGGCACGGGCGCAGACCGTCGAGCGCGCCTTTCGCTTCACGCCGTCGGGCCAGAGCGACAATCGCAAGGCGCTTTCGGTCGGCGTCGCCACACGCGTCAACACGCCGGCCCTCGATCGCTCGCGCACGCTGGCCGCCGCCGAACCGATCCTCGTCAACAACCGTGCCTATAACGTCGATGTGTCGATCGCCTGGAAGGGCTTTGCGATCAACACAGGCTATAGTCATGCCGAGCCGGCGGAACGCGCTGCACCCCTCGCAAGCATTCGGGATTCGGTCGACCTCGGCCTGAGCTTCGGCGGCGCCAATTGGCGGACCAGCCTGCAGGGCACCGCCGAGGAGCGGATCGATCTCGGCTTTTCGCCTGTCGACCGGCGCTATTCGGTGGCGCTCGGCGGCGCATACATGGTCGCTCCCCGCCTGTCGGTCACCGGCGGCGTCCGCTACAAGCTGGCGCCCGAGGCCCCCACCCCGCTCGAGAGCAACCGGGCCGACCAGTCGGTCTATGTCGGCACCAACATCGCCTTCTGATCGGGGTTTGACCATCGCCGGCCTTCCGCAGGGTGCTGACACACCCGCCACCCGGCTTGCAGACGTGCAACAGCATATCGGCAGCGCCTGCCGCACCAGCGGGCGCGATTCCGCATCGGTGGCGCTGGTCGCCGTCAGCAAGACCTTCGGCGCCGATTCGATCACGCCGCTGCTGGCCGCCGGTCAGCGCCGCTTCGGGGAAAACCGCGTGCAGGAAGCCGCCGGGAAATGGCCGGCGCTTTGCGCCGAATGGCCGGGTGTGGAGCTGCATCTTGTCGGCCAGCTCCAGTCCAACAAGGTCGCCGAGGCCGTGGCGCTGTTCGATGTCATCCATGCCGTCGACCGCCCCTCGCTCGTGACCGCGCTCGCCCGCGCCCTGGCCGCCACCGATCGCCGACCGCGGTTGCTCGTGCAGGTGAACATCGGCAACGAACCCCAGAAGGGCGGCTGTGCCATTGCCGAAACGCCGGCGCTCATCGCCTCGGCGCGTGCCGCGGGATTGCAGATCCATGGCCTGATGGCGGTGCCGCCGGCCGAAACCGACCCTGCTCCCTATTTCGCGCTGCTCCACAAGATGGCGCGCGACCTGGCGCTGCCGGAAGTCTCGATGGGCATGTCCGGGGATTATCCGCTGGCAGTGCAATTGGGCGCCACGATGGTCCGCGTCGGCAGCGCGCTGTTCGGCGGGCGCGGCTGAGCTGCCGTCAGGCGGCGGTTCGCTCCGCTGGCCGCTTTTCGCCCGGCCGCTCTTCGCCCAGCCGCGTCACAGCACCCTCCTTGGGCTCGGCAGGCGGCGGGATCAGCGCCGCAACCTCCAGCGCCGCCAGCGCCTCCTGCCCGGCCACAAGGCGGGTGGCAGCCGCGAGCCAGCGATCGATGGCGGGCGGCCTCGGGTTCGGCAGCCGGCGCAATTGCAGTGCCGCCCCCTCGACATTGCCATTTGCCAGTAGGCGCTCGGCCGCTGTCCGTGGCGGCGGGCCGGCGTCGGCGCCAGCGGGCCGCACCAGCTTCGAAACGCGCTGGCTGAACACGTTCCACCAGCTCTGCCCCGATGCTGCCGGACCGGTTGTCGCCGACAGCGCGGAGAGTTCACGTTGCAATTGCGCCAGCGTCACCGGGGCATTGCCGAGCGCCGCCACCGCGCGCACTTCGCCAGGGTAGCGCGTCTCGAAGGCGCTCCGCAGCGGCGCTTCCACCGCGCCGAGCGGGCGCCCCTCGACAAGCGCGCGGCGTGCCAGCATCACCGTCAGCATCGCCTGCACGCGGCCCGAGGCGGCTTCGGCGTTCACCAGCGCCGACTCGCCGCGCGCTTCATCGGCTTCCAGCTTGGCGGCAAGCCCGGCAACTTCGGCAGTCAACCTGTCGATCCGGTCGGCCTCGCGCGCCAGCAGGTCGGTGCTGGTTTCCACCCTGGCCTCGGTCCGCGCCAGCCGCTCATCGGGCGCCGGCGTTTCCTCCTTGCGCGCTTCGAGCACCTCCATCCGCCGCGCCAGCGTGGCGAGCTCGGCGGCGGCGATCACGCTTGGCCGATCATCGGCAAAAGGCAGCCGCGTGCGCACCTTGTCCTCGAACCAGGGGTTGGCGATCATCCCGGCGCTGAACAGCAGCAGCCCGCCGGCCACCAGCCAGGGCAGCGGCGCGCGGCTGCGCTCGCCGCCGGCGCTTCGCGAGCCACGCTCGGTCGCCAGCCGCTGGCGCAGGCGCTCGGTGGCTTCGAGGCTGGCGCGATCGACTTCGCCACGATCAAAGGGAGTATCCATGTGTGGCGCTTATAGCCCGGCATCGGCCAGCGCCGCCAGCAGCGATGGTTCATCGGGCGAGGCTGCCGTAACGGTCCGTGCCCATGGCCCCGCGGCCGTCAGCACGGCAGGGCTGAGGGCCGCGAGCAGGAGGTCCGGAACCCGTCCCAGCCGCGCCCATTCGACCGCGAAATGCGCTGCACTGCGCGGGCTGTAGAGGAGCACTGCCTCGAGCGGCCCGGGATCGGCGAGCGGCAGCAGCCGGGCGCGATAGACGGTCCGCACCGTGATGGCGATGCCCGCAGGCATTCCCACTGCAGTCCGGTCCTCGCCGGCGAGGTGCAGCAACCGGGAAAACCCCCGGGTGGCTGCCGCATCGAGCAGCGCCGCCACGTCCCCGCCGAGTGCGTGCGCTTCGGCAAAGCCGGCACGGCGCGCCGCGGCGGCAGTCGCCTCGCCCACGCACAGCGCCGGCAGATCGTGCAGCGCTGCGGCGGCAGGCCCGGCAAGCCGCGCGCCGGCGGCGCTGGTGATCATCACCGCCTGCGGCCGAGTCTCCGGC
Source organism: Polymorphobacter multimanifer (assembly GCF_014205635.1). Lineage (GTDB taxonomy): Bacteria > Pseudomonadota > Alphaproteobacteria > Sphingomonadales > Sphingomonadaceae > Sandarakinorhabdus > Sandarakinorhabdus multimanifer. The sequence goes on along the minus strand of NZ_JACIIV010000008.1, from coordinate 119,792 downwards.
AAGGCCCAGTCGAGCGCTTCATGGTCCATCAGCGGCGCCACCACCGCTTCAAAGCCGGCGGCTTCCAGCGCTGCCGCGGTGCGCGACGCCGAGGGCTCGGGGCGTGTCACCAGCACGCGTGCCGGCATGGCGGCTCAGGCCGGGTCGAACAGCGCGCGCACCGCGGGCGAAGCCTCGCCGAGCAGCCGCACCGCAAGCGCTGCCACCTCGTCGGCGGCATGGGCGCGCGGTACCATCAGCTCGCCGGCCAGCCGCTCGCTGCCGTCCTCAGCCAGAATCTCGGCGCGAAAGTGCACAAGCTCGCCCTCCAGCCGCGCCAGCGCCGCCACCGGACTGTGGCAGGAGCCGCCCAGCGCCGCGAGGAAGCCGCGCTCGAGCAGCACCGCCGCATGGGTGTCGGCATCGTCGATTGCCGCCAGCATCGCCAGCACCGCCTCATCGCCAAGCCGCGCCGTGATGCCCACTGCCCCCTGTGCACTGGCCGGCAGCATCACGTCGAGCGGCACCAGATGCCCGGCCTTCACCCCCAGCCGGTCGAGCCCGGCAGCGGCGAGCAGCGTGGCGTCAATGGCCCCGGCTTCCACCTTGGCCATCCGCGTCGCCACATTGCCGCGCAGCACCTCGGTGCGCAGGTCCGGCCGCAGCGCCTTCAGCTGTGCAGCGCGGCGGGGGCTGCTGGTGCCGATCACGGCGCCCTGGGGAAGTGCCGCGATCGATTCCGCCCCCAGCAGCCGCTCGCGCACATCGGCGCGCGGCAGCATCGCCGCCAGCGCAATGCCGTCGCGCAGTTGCGTCTCGACATCCTTCATCGAATGCACGCCGCAATCGATCCGCCCATCGAGAAGCGCCGCATCGAGCTCCTTGGTCCAAAGCGCCTTGCCGCCGATCTCGGCGAGCGCCCGGTCCTGCACCTGATCGCCCTTGGTGTTGATGACGACGATTTCGGTCGCGTCCTCGGCCCAGCCATGCGCCTGGCGCAAGGCCGCTGCTGTCATGTTCGCCTGTGCCAGTGCGAGCGGAGAACCACGGGTGCCGAGCTTGAAGGTCATTTTCGCCTCATGCTGCGGGATGGTTCAGGACGCAAGCGTCGCCTGAAAGCGACCCCTGCACGATGGTGCGGCACGCGCCGGAAACCCACAACCGTCCTGCCTCCCGCGCATCGAGATGCACCACCCCGTCATGCCCCATCGCCTGCCCCTGCGCCGCCCGCCAGCACCCCCCAGCCAACCCCTGCGCAACCTGCCATTGCGCCGCCGCAGCATTGAAACTCCCCGTCACCGGGTCCTCGCGCACCACCAGCGCCTGGTCGGTGAAGAAGGTCCGGATCTCGAACGCCACCTCGCCGCCAGCCGGATGCGCGCCGACAACACCCACCTCGATCCGCCGCGGCCAGCTGCGCGCCGGTGCCAGCGCCAGCACCGCCTCGGCACTCGCCAGCCGCACCGCGATCCAGCCCGGCCCATTGTCCGCCCAGGCCATGTCGAGCACGTCGGCCCCCTCAATGCCGAGCAGCGCCAGGACATCGTCGCGGTCGGCATCATCGACCGGCCCTTCGCGCAGCAGCGGCGGTGCCGCAAAACCGATCAGCCCGTCCGCCACCCGCAGCGGCACCAGCCCCACGCCACATTCCTGCACCAATTCGCCGCCCAAGCGCGGCACACCGCCCGCCGCCAACCAGGCATGCGCACTGCCCAGCGTCGGATGCCCGGCAAAGGGCAGTTCGCGATCGGGGGTGAATATACGCACGCGATAGTCCGCCCCCGCATCGGTCGGCGGCAGCAGGAAGCTCGTCTCGGAAAAATTCAGCCAGCGCGTCAACTGCAGCATCTCGGCATCGCCCAGCGCTTCCGCATCATGCACCACCGCCAGCGGGTTGCCGCCGAGCGCGCCATTGGCGAAGACATCGACGAGGGAAAAGGCTCTAGCCATTGCCCATCCGCAGCCGGATCGACGCCGCGTGCGCCGGCAGCCCCTCGGTGTCCGCGAGCAACGCGCCGGCGGGGCCGATTGCGGCCAGCCCTTCGGCCGAGCAGTCCAGAAACGTCGTGCGCTTCATGAAATCGACCACCGAGAGCCCCGAAGCAAAGCGCGCGCGGCGCCCGGTGGGCAGCACATGGTTGGGGCCGGCAAGATAGTCCCCCACCGCCTCGGGCGTGTGGCGGCCGAGGAACACCGAGCCCGCGTGGCGCAGCTGCGCGAAGATCGGCTCGGGGTCCTCGATCATCAGCTGGGCATGCTCGGCGGCGAGCAGATTGAGCAGCGGCACCGCGTCCTGCAGCGCCTCGACCGTGATGATGGCCCCATAACGCTCCCAGCTCGCCCGCGCCACCGCCTCGGTGGAAAGTGCCGGCAGTGCGGCTTCCACCGCCGCCATCACCGCATCGGCTTCGACCTCGCTGGTGGTGATGAGGATCGATTGCGCCACCGGATCATGCTCGGCCTGCGCCAGCAGGTCCGCCGCCAGCCAGGCCGGGTCGTTCATCCCGTCGGACAGGATCACCACTTCGGATGGTCCGGCGATCATGTCGATCCCCACCGTGCCATAGAGCTGGCGCTTGGCCTCGGCCACCCAGGCATTGCCCGGCCCGGTGATGACATCGACCTTGGGAATGCGCCCCGTGCCCAGCGCCAGCGCCGCCACCGCCTGCGCCCCGCCGATGCGGAACACGCGGGAGACGCCGGCGAGCCGGGCGGCAGCCAGCACCAGCGGATTGGCTTCGCCGCCCGGCGTCGGCGTGACCATGATGAGGTCGCGCACGCCCGCCACGACCGCGGGAATGGCGTTCATAAGCACCGACGATGGATAGGCCGCGCGCCCGCCGGGCACATAAAGCCCGGCGGCATCGACCGGCGTCCAGCGCACGCCGGTGCGCACACCCACCGCATCAGTCGCGTCATTGCCCGCCGGCATCTGCCGCAGATGGAAAGCGCGGATGCGCGCGGCGGCAAGATCGAGGGCAGCGCGCAGTTCGGGCGACAGGCCGTGAAGTGCGGCATCGAGCTCGGCCGGGCCGATCTCCCAGCCCTGTGCGTCGAGGTCGACACCGTCGAAGCGCTCGGTCAGCTCCGCCACCGCGGCATCGCCCTCGCCCGCCACGCGAGCGATGATGGCGCGCACATCGGCGGCCACATCGCCGGCACTGGCGCGCACATCGGCGACCAGGCCTGCAAAGGCCTCGGCAAAGCCGGGGGCGCCCGCGTCAAGCCGCAGCGGCATGGTCACCCTCCACCAGCCCGCGCAGCAGCTCCACCAGCGGCACCACGGCCGCATGCGTCTTCCATGCCGCCCGGTTGACGATCAGCCGCGAGCTGATCGCGGCAATCACTTCGACCTCGACCAGCCCGTTCTCGGCGAGCGTCTTGCCGGTGCTCACCAGATCGACAATCCGCGGTGCAAGGCCGGTCAGCGGTGCCAGCTCCATCGCACCGTTCAGCTTGATGCACTCGGCCTGGATTCCGCGCGCCGCGAAATGCCGCCGGGTGAGGCCGGGATATTTCGTCGCCACGCGCACGGCAGACAGGCTCGCCATGTCCTCGGCGAGTGCCGCCGGTTGCGCCACCGAAAGCCGGCAATGGCCGATCCCGAGATCGACCGGCGCATAGATTTCCGGAAAGGCGAATTCGAGCAGAACATCATTGCCGGCGATGCCGATCTCGGCAGCGCCAAAGGCAACGAAGGTCGCGGCATCGAAGCTGCGCACGCGAATGATGCGCACATCCGGCCGGCTTGTCTCGAACATCAGCTTGCGGCTGGCATCATCGTGAAAATCCGCCTCGGGCACGATTCCCGCACGCGCCAGCAGCGGCAGCGCCTCCTTGAGAATGCGCCCCTTCGGCAGGGCAAGGGTGAGTGGTTTCGACATGCCGTGCGCCTAGCGCAGCCCGCCCGCCATTGCCAGCGCGACAAGACCGCCCCGCTTGACTGGCACCCCCTGTTTTCGGCTGCACACACGCGATAAGGTGACTGCGACCTTCCGGAGCCGACCCATGAACCCCGATGCCCCCTTCGATCTCATCGTGCACGGTGCCACCGGCTTCACCGGCCGGCTGATCGCCGAGCACCTGCTTGCCCGCCATGGTGCCGACAGTTCGATCCGCTGGGGAATGTCCGGCCGCAGCGCCGACAAGCTTGCCACCGTGCGCGATGAGATCGGCGCACCCGAATCGCTGCCGCTCATCATCGCCGATGCCGCCGATCCCGCCTCGCTCGATGCCATGGTGCGCCAGACCAAGGCCGTCATCACCACCGTCGGGCCATACCAGCTCTACGGCGAGCCGCTCGTGGCGGCGTGTGCCGCAGCGGGCACGGATTATCTCGATCTCGCCGGCGAGCCGCTGTGGATGGCAGCGATGATCGAGAAGCACGATGCCGCCGCCAAGGCCAGCGGTGCGCGCATCCTCTTCTCCTGCGGCTTCGATTCGATCCCGTTCGAGCTCGGCGTCTTCCATGTGCAGTCGCTCGCCCGCCGGCTTCTGGGGGCATCCGCGCCGCGTGTGGCCGGCCGTGTCCGCGACATGAAGGGCGGGCTTTCGGGCGGCACCGCTGCCAGCGGTCGCGCCACCATGGCCGCCATCCAGGCCAACCCCGGCCTGCTGGCGACGATGTTCGATCCCTTCGCGCTCACCCCCGGCTTCAAGGGCGCCGAGCAGCCGCGCGGCGACAAGCCCCGGCACGACGACCTCATCGGTGAGGATGTCGGCCCCTTCATGATGGCAGCGATCAACACCAAGAATGTCCACCGCTCAAACCTGCTGCAGGGCCTGCCCTATGGCGCCGACTTCCAGTATGACGAAATGGCGATCGTCCAGCCCGGCGTGCAGACCGAATTCCCCAGCCTCTCGGCCGAAGACGCTCCCGCCCCCGGCGAAGGTCCCAGCCGCGAGGAACGCGAGACGGGATACTACGACCTGCTGTTCGTCGCCGTCGCCGCCGATGGCCGGCAGGTGCGCGGCAGCGTGCATGGGGACCGCGATCCCGGCTATGCCAGCACCTCAAAGCTCATCGCCGAAACCGCCCTCTGCCTCATCGAAGCCCCCGATGTGGCCGGCGGCATCTGGGTGCCGGGGGCCGCGCTGGGCCAGCGGCTGGTCGACCGGCTGTCCAGCCATGCCGGGCTGACCTTCCGCGACGAAACCGCGGGCTGAGACCAGCATGGCCGGCCACCACCATCACCATGATCATGATCATCACAACCATGGCGTCCAGCTCAAGGATCAGGGGCCGGCGTTCCGTCTCGGGATCGCGCTCAACCTCGGTTATGTGATCGCCGAGGTTGCGGCCGGGCTCATGACCGGCTCGATGGCGCTGCTCGCCGATGCCGGGCACAATCTGTCGGATGTGCTCGGCCTTGCCCTTGCCTGGGCAGCGGTGGCGCTCGCCGCGCGCCCCGCCACGGCGCGCTTCACCTTCGGCCTCGGCCGCTCGACCATCCTTGCAGCACTCGCCAACGCCATGATCCTGCTCGCCGCCTGCGGTGCCATCGCCGTGGAGGCGGTGCGCCGGCTGCAGGTGCCCGAGCCGGTGCCCGGCGGCGTGGTGATGCTGGTGGCAGGCATCGGCGTCGTCATCAATCTCGCCACCGCAATGCTGTTCCTGAAAGGCCGGAAGGACGATCTCAACATCCGCGGCGCCTATCTGCACATGATGGCCGATGCCGGAATTTCCGCCGCCGTGGTGGTCGCCGGGCTGCTCATCCTGCTCACCGGCGCGCACTGGATCGATGCGGCACTCAGCCTGCTCGTGGTGGCGCTCATCGTACGCGGCACCTGGGGCCTCCTCAAGGAGTCGCTCGCCGCCGTGCTCGATGCCGTGCCGCCGCATATCGACCCGCTCAAGGTGCGTACCGCCCTGCTGGCGACCCCCGGAGTCGCGGCGGTGCACGATCTCCACATCTGGCCGATGACCACGAGCCAGGTGGCACTCACCGCCCATCTCGTCATGCCCGGCGGCCACCCCGGCGATGCCGCCATCGGCCATATGGCACATGCGATGGCGCATGATTTCGGCATCGTCCACGCCACGTTCCAGATCGAAGCGGGCGTCGAAGCCTGCCCCGCCCCCTGCGCCATGAGCGCTGCCATGGGCGAAGCTGCTTGAGGAGCATCCGATGAACTTTGAAACGCTGCTGGTCGAAACCCATGATGCGGTCACGCTGGTTCGCCTCAATCGCCCCCAGGCCCTCAACGCGCTCAATTCGGCCGTCCTCGCCGATCTCATCACGGTGTTCGCCGCCTATGAGACCGATCCCGCCCAGCGCTGTCTTGTGCTCACCGGATCCGACAAGGCCTTTGCTGCGGGTGCCGACATCAAGGAGATGAGCCAGCAGAGCTTCGCCGCCATGTATGGCGGCAATTTCTTCGCCGGCTACGACCGGATCACCGCCTGTCGCAAGCCCTGGATCGCCGCCGTCTCGGGCTTCGCGCTCGGCGGCGGCTGCGAGCTCGCGATGATGGCGGATTTCATCATCGCATCCGAAACCGCAAAATTCGGCCAGCCCGAGATAAAGCTCGCGGTCATGCCCGGCATGGGCGGCTCACAGCGGCTGGTCCGCGCCATCGGCAAGGCCAAGGCGATGGAAATGTGCCTCACCGGCCGGATGATGGACGCCGCTGAAGCCGAACGCGCCGGGCTGGTGGCGCGCCTGGTGCCGATGGCCGAACTGGTCGACGAGGCCTTGAAAACCGCCGCCGCCATCGCCGCCATGGCACCCCTCGCTGCCATCGCCACCAAGGAGGCGGTCGATGCCGCCTTCGAGTCCACACTCACCGCCGGCATCCGGCTGGAACGTCGGCTGTTCCACGCGCTGTTCGGCTCCGAGGACCAGAAGGAAGGCATGGCCGCCTTTGTCGAAAAGCGTGCTGGAGCCTTCAAGGGTCAGTGATACGCGGCACGCCGAAGCCATCGATAGTTCCATGCGGCCAATTGCCGCACGCGCAGGCAAACACCCCATAGTTTGATCCAGATCAATGACGCTCGCCGCAGGGGCCCGCAAGCGGAGGCGAGAAGCGCTGATCGGATTTTCCATGGATTTCAGAATTTTGAGAACGGCGGGCTGGTCGCTCGCCGCCTTGCTGGCACTTGCTGCTGCCACGCAAGCCGTCGACACGCCCTTTGCCGTCCACATGATCATCTTCGCCGTCGCCGCCGCCCTCATGGTCGTCGCCACGCTCAACCGCGAGCACAAGCTCGCGGTCGGCAGCATCTCGCAAGACCTGACCGGCTATGATGACGACGTGATCCGCTGGGGCGTGATCGCCACGACCTTCTGGGGTGTCGTGGGGCTCCTGGCCGGGCTGCTCATTGCCTCGCAGCTCGCCTTCCCGCTGCTCAACCTCGATATCGAGTACACCAGCTTCGGCCGCTTGCGCCCGCTGCACACCTCGGCGGTCATCTTCGCCTTCGGCGGCAATGCCCTCATCGCCACCAGCTTCTACGTCGTGCAGCGCACCTGCCGCGCCCGGCTTGCGTTCGGCGGCCTCGCGCGCTTCGTCTTCTGGGGTTACCAGCTGTTCATCGTGCTCGCCGCCACCGGCTATGTGATGGGCGTCACCGCAGCGCGCGAATATGCCGAGCCCGAATGGCACGTCGATATCTGGCTCACCATCGTCTGGGTCGCCTATCTCGCGGTCTTCGTCGGCACCCTGGTCAAGCGCCGCGAGCCGCACATCTATGTGGCGAACTGGTTCTACCTGTCGTTCATCATCACCGTGGCGATGCTCCACCTCGTCAACAACCTCGCCGTGCCGGTCAGCATGTTCGGCTCCAAATCCTATTCGGCGTTCGCCGGCGTCCAGGATGCACTCACCCAATGGTGGTATGGCCACAACGCCGTGGGCTTCTTCCTCACCGCCGGCTTCCTCGCCATGATGTATTACTTCGTGCCCAAGCAGGCCGAGCGGCCGGTCTATTCCTACCGGCTGTCGATCATGCACTTCTGGTCGCTCATCTTCCTCTACATCTGGGCCGGTCCGCACCACCTCCACTATACGGCCCTTCCCGATTGGGCCGGCACGCTCGGCATGGTCTTCTCGATCATGCTCTGGATGCCGAGCTGGGGCGGCATGATCAACGGGCTGATGACGCTCAACGGCGCCTGGGACAAGATCCGCACCGATCCCATCATCCGCATGATGGTGATGGCGCTCGCCTTCTACGGGATGAGCACCTTCGAAGGCCCGATGATGTCGATCAAGTCGGTCAACTCGCTCAGCCATTACACCGACTGGACGATCGGCCATGTCCACTCGGGCGCGCTCGGCTGGAACGGCATGATCACCTTCGCCTGCATGTACTATCTGGCCCCGCGCCTGTGGAACCGCGAACGCCTCTACAGCCTGCGCCTCATCAACTGGCACTTCTGGTTGGCTACCATCGGCATTGTTCTCTACACCGCCTCGATGTGGGTGGCAGGCATCACCCAGGGCCTGATGTGGCGCGAATATGGCGCCGACGGCTATCTCGTGAACAGCTTCATCGAGACGGTCGAAGCGCTCCACCCGATGTACCTGATGCGCGCCACCGGCGGCCTCTTCTACCTCTCGGGCGGCCTCATCTTCGCCTTCAACATCGCCATGACCATCAAGGGCCGCATCCGCATCGAAAAGCCGATGACCGAAACCCCCTATGACGCTGCAGCCGACCGTCCGCTGCTGGCGCAACCCGCCGAATAGGACCGGACCATGGACGCACGCACCCCTCGCCCTTCAAGCGGGCCCGAAGCCCCGCCAAAACGCTTCACCCACCGCACCATCGAGCGCAACGTCACGCTGCTCGCGGTCCTGTCCTTCGTCGTTGTCGCCATCGGCGGCATCGTCGAGATCGCCCCGCTGTTCTGGATCGACACCACGGTCGAGAAGGTCGAGGGCATGCGCCCCTACACCCCGCTCGAGCAGGCCGGCCGCAACATCTATATCCGCGAGGGCTGCTACACCTGCCACAGCCAGATGATCCGCCCCTTCCGCGACGAGGCCGAGCGCTACGGCCACTACAGCCTCGCCGCCGAGAGCATGTACGATCACCCCTTCCAATGGGGATCGAAGCGCACCGGCCCCGATCTGGCGCGCGTCGGCAACCGCTATTCCGATGAATGGCACGTCCAGCATCTCAAGAACCCGCGCAGCGTCACCCCCGAATCGATCATGCCCGGCTACAGCTTCCTCTCCGAGCGCAAGCTCGATGCAGGCGACATGCGCGCCCATCTGAAGGCGCTGTCACGCGTCGGCGTGCCCTATGACGAGGCCGCCATCGCCGCCGCCAACGACGATCTGCTCGCCCAGGCCACCCCCGATGCCGACGCCGCGAGCCTCGTCGCGCGCTACCCCAAGGCGCAGGTCCGCGATTTCGACGGTCAGCCCGACCGCGTCACCGAGATGGACGCGCTGGTGGCCTATCTTCAGATGCTCGGCACCCTCATCGATTTCGAGGCCGCCGCGGCCCAGGAGCAACCGCGATGACCCTGGGTATGACGGCGGTCGAGACCTATGACGCGCTGCGCCACTTCGCCGACAGCTGGGGGCTGGTGATGCTCGGTGGCATCTTCCTCTGCCTTGTCGGCTGGACCTTCCGCAAGGGAGCCAGCGCCGACATGGACCGCGCCGCCAACAGCATCTTCGAGGACGATGATCATGGCGCATAAACACATCGACGAAGCCACCGGCACACCCACCGTCGGCCATGAATGGGACGGTATCGAGGAGCTGGACACGCCGCTGCCGCGCTGGTGGCTCATCACCTTCATCCTCTGCATCGTCTTTGCCGTCGGCTATGTTATCTTCTACCCCGCCATCCCGCTCGCCAACTCCGCCACGCCGGGCACCCTCGGCTGGTCGAGCCGCGGTGATCTCGCCAAGGAGATGGCAGCCGACACGTCACGCCGTGCGCCCGTCTTCAAGGCCATTGCCATCACGCCCCTCGCGCAACTGCCCGCCAATCCGGCGCTGCTGGCACAGGCCATCGAGGGCGGCCGCGCCGCCTTCAAGGTGCATTGCGTGCAATGCCACGGCGCCGGTGCCGCCGGCTCGGTCGGCTATCCCAACCTCAACGACGATGACTGGCTTTGGGGCGGTGATCTTGGCGCCATCGAGCACACGCTGATCAACGGCATCCGCAACCCCGATTACGACGAGACGCGCAATTCACAGATGCCGGCATTCGGGGAGATCCTCGGCAATGCCGAAATCGAGGCGGTCATCACCCATGTCCGAAGCCTGTCCGGCCTCGAAAAGCCGAGCCTCGCCGGGGCCACCGTGTTCGCTGACAATTGCGCCGCCTGCCATGGCGAGAATGGCAAGGGCAATCGCGATCTCGGCGCTCCCAACATCGCCGACAGCATCTGGCTCTACGGCGGGGACCGCAAGACCCTCAAGCACACCATCACCTATGCCCGTGGCGGCGTGATGCCCCGCTGGAACGCCCGGCTCAATCCCGTCACCATCAAGATGCTCGCTGCCTATGTCCATTCGCTCGGCGGCGGCGAGGCCGGCCCCCCGCCCGTGCCCGCAGAAGTGGCCGAGGCGAGCACACGTGTCGACGAATAGTCTCTTCAGCCTGAACAGCGCGCTCTACGAGAAGCGCAAGGGCGTCTATCCCAAGGCCATCACCGGCTTCTACCGGCGCTTGAAATGGATCATCATGGCGGTCACGCTGACGATCTACTACGTCACGCCCTGGCTGCGCTGGGACCGCGGCCCCTATGCGCCCGATCAGGCGGTGCTCGTCGATCTCGCCAACCGCCGCTTCTACATGTTCTCGGTCGAGATCTGGCCGCAGGAATTCTACTATGTTGCCGGCATGCTCATCATGGCGGGCATCGGCCTTTTCCTCGTCACTTCGGCGGTCGGCCGCGCCTGGTGCGGCTATGCCTGCCCGCAAACCGTGTGGACCGATCTGTTCGTCCATGTCGAACGCTTCATCGATGGTGACCGCAACGCCCAGATCAAGCTGGCCCGCGCCCCCCTGTCGCCCGCCAAGCTGGCCAGACGCTCCACCAAATACGCCATCTGGCTCGCCATAGCCGTCGCCACCGGCGGCGCCTGGATCTTCTATTTCGCCGACGCCCCCACCCTGTTTGCAGCCTTTGTCCAGGGCGAAGCGGCGTTCGTCGCCTACGCCACCGTCGGCGTGCTCACCGCCACCACCTTCGTCCTCGGCGGCTTCATGCGCGAGCAGGTGTGCATCTACATGTGCCCATGGCCGCGCATCCAGACGGCAATGCTCGACGAGAAATCGCTCATCGTCACCTACAAGGATTGGCGCGGCGAGCCGCGCACCCAGGGCCTCAAGCGCACCATCGAAGCCGATTACCCGGTCGAATCCATTGCTAGCCAGCTCCAGCCAAAGGCAGCCCGCACTGGGGACTGCATCGATTGCAACCAGTGCGTCGCCGTCTGCCCCACCGGCATCGATATCCGCCAGGGCCCCCAGCTCGGCTGCATCACCTGCGCGCTGTGCATCGATGCCTGCGACAAGGTCATGCTGCAGATCGGCCGCCCGCGCGGACTGATCGACTATGCCACGCTCGATGATGCCGTTGTCGAAAAGGCCGGCGGCACCGCCACGCCGGTCATCAAGACCCTGCTGCGCCCGCGTACCCTCATCTATTTCGCACTCTGGGCCGGCATCGGGATCGCCATGCTGTTCAGCCTCGGCGAGCGCGCGCGGCTCGACATCAGCATCGATCCCGATCGCAACCCCCGCTTCGTGCAGCTGTCCGATGGCCAGGTCCGCAACAGCTACACCGTCAAGCTCCGCAACATGGAAGCCCGGCCGCGCACCGTCGATGTCACCCTTTCCGGCCTGCCCGGTGCAGTGCTCTGGACCGAATCCGGCAGCCGCGACGCCGCCAGCACCAGTGTTCGCCTCGCCCTCCAGCCCGATGCCGCCACCAAGGTCCGCATGTTCGTCGCAGCGCCGGCATCCGGCCCCGCACAAAGCCGCTACCAGATCGTCGCCGTCCCCACCGATGGCGTACCCGGCACCAACACCGCCCGCCCCGCAGAAGCCAGTGTCACCTTCGAGCGCCCGGAGGCCAGTCGATGACCGCGCGCCGCTTCACCGGCCGCCACATGTTGGCCGCCATGCTCGGCTTCTTCGGCATCATCATCGCCGTCAACTTCACCATGGCCTGGTTCGCCAGCAGCACCTTCGGCGGCACCGTGGTCGACAACAGCTATGTCGCCAGCCAGAAGTACAACCAGTGGCTCGCCGCCGCCCGCGCGCAAGAGGCGCTGGGCTGGACCGTCGCGATGACGCTCGATCCCGCCCGCCATGTCGAGGTCACGGCCTCGCTGCCTGCTACCCGCGTCACCGGCACTGCCACCCATCCCCTCGGCCGCCTGCCCGAGCAGGCGCTGGCCTTCGTCCAGACCGGGGAAGGCCGCTACCGCGCCACCACGCCGCTGCCGCCGGGTCGCTATCTCGTCCGCATCATCGTCGATGCCGAGGGTACGCGAGCCGGCTTCCAGCAGGATGTGCCGGCATGAACGCGCGGACCCCGGCACTGGCCGGCACTGAAGCCAGCACAAGCCTTTTCGCCGTCGAGGGCCTGCGCTGCGCCGGCTGCATCGCCAAGCTGGAAAACGGCCTCGCGGGCGTCGCCGGCGTCCATGCCGCGCGAGTCAACTTCACCACCCGCCGCGTCAGCATCGCGCATGATGCCGGCCTCGACGCCGATGCGCTGCAAGCCGCCATCGCGCAGCTCGGCTTCACCGCCGAGCCCTTCCGCGGCGAGGCCAGCAACCCCGTCGATCCGGAAAGCCGCACCCTGCTCAAGGCGCTCGGCGTCGCCGGCTTCGCCGCCATCAACATCATGCTGCTATCCGTCTCGGTCTGGTCGGGCGCCGAGGGCTCGGTTCGCAGCCTGTTCCACTGGCTGTCCGCCGCCATAGCATTGCCCGCCATCGCCTATGCCGGCCGGCCCTTCTTCACCAGCGCGTGGGGCGCCCTGCGGGTGGGCCGCACCAACATGGATGTCCCCATCTCGATCGGCGTCGTCCTCACCTGCGGCGTCAGCCTCTACGAGACGATCATCCACGGCCCACACGCCTATTTCGATGGCGCCACCATGCTGCTGTTCTTCCTGCTCGCCGGGCGCTTCCTCGACAGCGCCATGCGCGCCCGCGCCACCGACAGCGTGGCGGCCCTGCTCCGCCAGAGCGCGCCGGGTGGCCATGTCCTCGCCAAGGATGGCAGCACCAGCTGGCGCGCCGCCGCCGAGCTGGCCCCCGGCATGCGCCTGCTCGTCGCCAGCGGCGAGCGCTTCGCCGCCGATGGCATCGTCGAATCGGGCACCAGCAGCGTCGACCGCGCGCTCATCACCGGTGAAAACGCACCCGTCGCCGTGGCCCCGTCAGATACCGTCCTCGCCGGCACCATCAATCTCGATGCGCCCCTCACCGTGCGCATCACCGCCGCCGAAGCCGATACCGTCATCGCCGACATCGCCCGTATGATGACCAGCGCCACCCAGGCCAAGTCGCTCTATGTCCGCGTCGCCGATCGTGCCGCCCGGCTCTATGCCCCTGCCGTCCACAGCCTCGCTGCGCTCAGCTTCCTCGGCTGGATGCTCGCCGGCGCCGGCTGGCACGAATCGCTGCTCATCGCCGTCGCCGTGCTCATCATCACCTGCCCCTGCGCATTGGGGCTCGCCGTTCCCATCTCGCAAGTCGTCGCCAGCGGCGCACTAATGCGCGTCGGCGTCCTCATCAAGGATGGCTCGGCGCTCGAGCGGCTCGCCACCGTCGACGCCGTGCTCCTCGACAAGACCGGCACCCTCACTCTCGGCCGCCCCATACCCGTCGGCACCCTCCCGCTGGGCGCCCTTGAACGCGCCGCAGCCCGGGCACTGGCGCAAGCCAGCCGCCACCCGCTTGCGCGTGCACTGGCCGCGGCCCTCACCGCCGAGGGCATAGTCGCCGCGCCCGTCTCCGATCTCGACGAGCAGCCCGGCCTCGGCATCAGCGGCATCATCGATGGCCAGCCCGCGCGCCTCGGCCGCCCCGATTGGGTCGGTGCCGCCGCCTCCGGAGACACTTTGCTCACCGCGTTCCGCCTCGGCGATGCGCCCGTCCGTCTGCTCGCCTTCCACGATGGCCTCCGCCCCGATGCCCCGGCCGTCATCGCCCGCCTCGCCGCCCTCGGCTTGCCGGCCACCATCCTCTCCGGGGATCGCCCGCAAGCCGTCGCCAGCATCGCCGGCGCGCTCGGCATCGCAGCACACGCCGAACTCCAGCCCGGGGACAAGCTGGCGCGCATCAACAGCCTGCAGGCGCAGGGCCGTCATGTGCTGATGGTGGGGGATGGCCTCAATGATGGCCCCGCGCTGAAAGCAGCGCATGTCTCCATGGCCCCCTCCTCGGCAAGCGATGTCGGCAAGACCGCCGCCGATCTCATCTTTCTCGGCGATCGCCTGATGCCGGTGGCGCAGGCAATCACCGTCGCCCGCCGCACCATGGCGGTGGTCCGGCAGAACTTCGTCTTGGCCATCGGCTATAATGTGCTCGCCGTGCCGCTCGCCATTGGCGGCCAGGTCACCCCGCTGGTCGCCGCCCTCGCCATGTCGGGCTCCTCGCTGATCGTCGTCGCCAACGCGTTGCGCCTGCGGACGGCTGCCCGGAGCAAGACCCTGTGAGCGGCCTCGTCCTGCTCATCCCGGTGGCCCTCGGCCTCGGCCTCGCCGGCCTCGCTGCCTTCTTCTGGGCGATCCGCACCCGCCAGTTCGAGGATCTCGACGGCGCCGCCCTGCGCATCCTCATCGATGACGACAAGCCGGCGCCAGCGTCCGGCTCATCGCCACCCCCCATCGAAGATTAGAACCGGAACCCCAGCCCGATGCCGGCGACGATCGGGTTGATGTCCACCTTCACCTGCTGCACGCCGATCGCCGCCGTCGAAAGCCGGGCGGTCGTGCGCATGTCGATGTACTTCACATCGAGGTTGAGGAAGATCTTCTTCGTCAGGTCGATGTCGGTCCCCGCCTGCAGCGCCCATCCGAAGCTGTTCGAAAGTCGCACATCGGTCTTGCCGACAGCGGCCTGCAGTCCGTCCGAAGCCTTCTCGTTCCAGAACACCGAATAGTTCACGCCTGCGCCCACATAGGGCCGCACCTTGGCTTCCGGCAGAAAGTGATACTGCACCGTGAGCGTCGGCGGCAGCACCCAGGTCGAGCCCAGCTTGCCGATGCTCCCCGTCGTGCCGGTCCGCCCCGTCAGGCTGTGCTTGGTTGTCGCCAAAATCAGCTCGAGGCCGATATGGTCGCTCGCCATATAGGTGAAGTCGAGCTCGGGCATGAACGAATTGCCCACACCCACTGTTTCTCCGGGAAATGCCGGCAGGATCGGCCCTGACTTCTCGGTCGGCGCCACCATGATCGTGCGCACCCGCACCAGCACATCGCCCTGCGCCGCCTGCACCGGCATGCCTCCAGCGAGGAGGACAAGACCGATCAAACCCGTGATTTTCTGCATTGCATGTCCCAGCAAGTTGTTGTCAGCGCGGCCTAGGCGCATGATCTCACCAGCGCATTGATACAGAACAAGAAATGCCTTTGACGTGGATCAAGGACGCCACATGGCGGCGCGTTACAACACCCCCCATGTCGATCTATTTTCCCGAGCTGCTCGCCACCCCGGTGCCGCGCTACACCAGCTATCCCACTGCCGCCGAGTTCCACCAGGGCATCGGCGCGCAAGACATGGCCGCCGCCATCGATGCCGTTGCCCCCGGCACACCGGTGTCGCTCTATCTCCACATCCCCTTCTGCCACCAGCTCTGCTGGTATTGCGGATGCAACACCGGCACCACCGGCCGCGGGGACCGGCTGCGCGCCTATCTGGATCGTCTCAAGGCGGAAGTGGCGCTCGTCGCGGCCCGGCTCGGCCAGCGCGGCCGCATCACCCGCATCGCCTTTGGCGGCGGCAGCCCCAACGCCGTCGCAGCCGCCGATTTCGCCGCCCTGCTCGGCCACGTCCGCCAGCATTTCGCCGCCGATAGCGCCATCGTCTCGGTCGAGATCGATCCGCGAGGTCTCGATGCCGGTTGGGCGGCGATGCTGAAGGCCGAGGGCGTCACCCGCGCCAGCCTCGGCGTGCAGACGCTCGATCCCGCCATCCAGGCCGCCATCGGCCGCATCCAGCCGCTTACCGTCATCGAGAAGTCGGTCGCACTGCTCCGCGGTGCCGGCATCACTTCGCTCAATTTCGATCTGATGTATGGCCTCCCCGGTCAGCAGCCCGAGCACCTCGCCGGCACGCTCGCCTCCAGCATCGCGCTGGCGCCGGACCGGCTGGCGGTGTTCGGCTATGCGCATGTCCCGCACCTCATCGCGCGGCAAAGGCGCATCGACGATACGGCCCTTCCCGATGCTCCCGCCCGCTTCGCCATGGCCGAGTTCGCCACGCGGATGCTCACCGCCGCCGGCTACCAGCCGATCGGCTTCGATCATTTCGCCCGCCCCGATGATCCGCTTGCCCTTGCTGCGCGTGAAGACCGCCTGCACCGCAATTTCCAGGGCTTCACCGATGATGATGCCAAGGTCACCCTCGGCATGGGTGTCAGCGCCATCAGCGTGTTTCCCGATCTGCTCGTCCAGAACGAGAAGCACAGCGGCCGCTACCACGCCGCGATCGGCAGCCAGCGCCTTGCCGCCGCCCTCGGCTGCCGCCGCTCGGAGGAGGACCGGGTGCGCGCCGGCATCATTTGCTCGATCCTCGGGACGGGCGCAGCCTACGCCGGCCGCCTCGCCTGCCAACCCCAGGTCCGGGATCGGCTCGCCCCATTTGAAGCGGCCGGCCTGTTGCACTGGCGCGGATCCCGGCTCGAGCTCGCCGCCGACGCCATGCCCTATGCCCGCACCATAGCCGCGGCGTTCGATACCCACCGCCAGGTATCACAGGTCCAGCTCAGCCGCGCGGTCTGATCAGCCGGAAGCGTCAGATGCGTGGCGGGTTCCGCATCTGCTCGGCAAAGAACTGCACGATCATCGCCGACGCATCGGGCCCTGCCGCACTTGTGTGCGATCCGGCCGGGTTGCCCCCCGCCCAGCTGTGCCCGGCCCCGGCGATCATCAGCCGCACGGCGCGCACATCGCCGCCGGCATCGCGGCCCACCGTCTGCTGGCCCCATGGTGACGGCACCGAAGCGACCGACAGCGCCGCGCCCGCCCGCGCGACGGCCCCGCCGAACAGCGCATCGGCATTGCCCGGCGCAACCACAGTATCGGCGTCACCGTGCAGCACCATCATCGGCACGAAGCCGCCTTCGCGCCGGCTCGCCGCAGGGGCGCGCTGCATTGCCGCCATGCCGCCGGGCAGGCTGGAGGCGGCCCCCGCCGCCAGTCCCGAATGCACCGCAACGCCCTTCAAAAAATCTGGTGCGCAGTCCGCCAGCACGGCCGCCATCGCCCCGCCCGCAGAAAGCCCCGCCACGAACACGCCCTTTGCACCCAGCGCATGCACAGCCGCCACGTCGCGGACAAGCGCCAGCAGCAGTGCCGCCTCGCCGCCCTCGGTGCGCTGGTGCGCGGCATCGAACCAGCGCCAGCAGCGCCGGGCGTTGGACCGGGTCGATTGCTCGGGCCACAGTACTGCCATCCCGGCCGCTGCCGCCCGCTCATTCATCCGCGTGCCGAGCGCGAAGTCTGCCGAGGTCTGGGTGCAGCCGTGCAGCATGACCAGCATCGGCGCGCCTTCAGCAAGGCCGGCCGGCCGGTGCAGGCGATAGGCAATCTCGCCAAGCGGGGAGCGGAACAGCTGCAAGCCGCCCGCTGGCCCCTCCACCACCTGCTCCATCACCTGCTCCACCACCCGCTCCGCAACCAGATCGATCACCTCGGCATCGGCCATTGCCGGCGCCGGTGAAAACCCTTGCAGCATCCGCGTCGCCGCCATCGGCTGCCCGGCGCGCACCAGCGCCAGCACCTCGGCCATATCGGACTGAAATTTCATGATTTATCCTGACATTAGGGCCCGCAGTGCAGCACGCACCGGCGGGATGGCATCGATGGCGCCCAGCACTTCGACACGGGCGACGGCGGCATTGACGAGCGAGACCGGCACATCGGGTGCCACCGACAGCAGGCCCAGCACCTTGAGATCGAGCATCCGCCCCTCCGCGACCGAGGCTTCGAGCATCGCCCGGTCGAGCCGCAGCAGCCCGGTATGGAACTGCTGGCGGCTTACAGCCTGCGCCAGCACCGGGTCATGCCGTGCCAGCTGGTTGCGGATCGCGGTGCGGATGAAGTCGCTGCGGTTTCCGTAGAAACCCTCGCGCACCAGCATGTCGACATGGCCGAGATCGACAAAGCCGAGGTTGATGGTGATCTTCTCGCTGTCGGGCCGGCTGCTCATAATCCCTCCATATACCATCCAGCTGGATGGTCAAGAGATGGCATTTTCACAAAACACGAGAGCAGGGTGAATCTGCTGTCGCTTGCGCCCCGGAACCTTATGCTGCTTCCAAGCTTGAGAAACCTTGGCGCATTGTGCCGATGAAGAGTGGGATATGTCTTGAGACCACACTGTGCGCGCCGCCGCTGCACAGCCGCCATGCTTGTGGCGGCCGGCATCCTGATGTCCGGGTGCCAGGATGCCAACGGCGATCGAAAGCCGGCAGACTCCCCGCCTGAAGTCGGTTTCGTCACCGTTGCCTATAACAACGTTCCACAGATCGTTGAACTTGCCGCCCGCGTGACGGCCTTTGAAATGTCCGAGGTGCGCCCGCAGGTCGCCGGCATCATCCAGGAGCGCATGTTCACCGAAGGCGCCGTCGTCCGTCGCGGCCAGACCCTCTATCGCATCGATCCGCGCCTCTACGCCGCCACCGTCAATCAGGCCCGCGCCAATCTCGCCAGCGCCGAAGCCACTGCCGAAGCCGCCCGCATCCGTGCCGAGCGCCTTGCTCCGCTGGCCAGCCTCGAAGCTGTCAGCGCCCAGGACCTTACCGACGCCCAGGCCACCGCGCGGCAGGCGGAGGCCGCCGTCGCCCAGAACCGCGCCCAGCTCGAAACCGCCAACATCAATCTCGGCTTCACCAGGGTTCCGGCACCGATCACCGGCCGCATCGGCCGCTCGCTCGCCACCGTCGGCGCGCTCGCCACGCTCAACCAGGCCGAGCCGCTCGCCGTCATCCAGCGTCTCGATCCCATCTTCGTGGACATGCAACAGTCGAGCGCCGATCTGCTTACCCTGCGGCGGGCACTCTCCGCCGGCGGCATGGTGCCCGCCGCGGCACAGGTCCGGCTGCTTCTCGAGGATGGCAGCGACTATGGCCTCACCGGCTCGGTGCAATTCTCCGAAGTCATGGTCAACCAGAACACCGGCACCGTCACGCTGCGCGCCCGCTTCCCCAATCCGCAGGGCCAGCTGCTTCCCGGCATGTTCGTCCGCGCCCGCTTTGCGCAGGCCATCGACACCCGTGCCATCCTCGTGCCCCAGGCCGCCGTCACGCGCGATGCCAAGGGGGAGGCCACCGTCTTCGTCGTCGGCGCCGACAACAAGTCCGCGCGGCGCACCGTGGTGGCAAACCGCACCCAGGGCGCCGACTGGGTCGTCACCAGCGGCCTCGCACCGGGAGACAGGGTGGTTGTGCAGGGTACCGGCAAGATCGAGCCGGGCGCCACCGTTCGCGCCGTCCCTGCCAGCACGCCGCAGACGATTGCAACCCCCGGCACAGCTCCCCCCGCTGGCGCCCCCGCTGTCACCCCGGCACCCGGTGGGCGCTGATGTCGCGTTTCTTCATCGACCGGCCGATCTTCGCCTGGGTGCTGGCCATCATCGTCATGCTGTCCGGCGCCGGTGCCATCCTGCTGCTGCCGATCGCCCAATATCCCGATGTCGCGCCGCCGCAGGTCAACATCCGCGCCACCTACCCCGGCGCCTCGGCCGAGACGATCCAGAACAGCGTCACCCAGGTCATCGAGCAGCAGCTCACCGGCATCGACGGACTCCTCTATTTCAGCTCGTCCTCCTCCTCGCGCGGGCAGGTGACGATCTCGGGCACCTTTGCGAAAGGTACCGATCCCGATATCGCGCAGGTGCAGGTGCAGAACCAGGTCCAGCAGGCGCTGCCGCGGTTGCCGCAGCAGGTCCAGCAGCAGGGCATCCGCGTCACCAAGTCCAACCCCGATTTCCTGATGATCGTCGGCATCTACGATGAGACCGACCGCTTCGATCGAAACGACGTCTCCGACTTTCTGACCACCACCCTGCAGGACACCCTCGCCCGCGTCGAAGGTGTCGGCGATGTCAACGTGTTCGGCTCGCCCTATGCCATGCGGATCTGGCTCAACCCCGATCGGCTGGCCAGCTTCGCACTGATGCCAGGCGATGTGATCGCCGCCATCCAGAACCAGAACACCGAAGTCGCCGCCGGCGAGATCGGCGGCCAGCCACAGCCTGATACGCAGATGCTCAACGCCACCGTCACCGCCCAGGCCCGGCTGGAAACCCCCGAGCAGTTCCGCGCCATCGTCCTCAAGACGCTGCCCAGCGGCGCCACCGTCCGCCTTCAGGATGTGGCCCGGGTCGAGCTCGGTGCCGAAAACTACAGTTCGAGCGGCCGCGTCAACGGCCATTCCGGCGCCGGGCTGTCGATCTCGCTCGCCCCCGGTGCCGATGCCCTCAAGACCGCCGAACTCGTGAAGGCCGTGGTCGAGGAAGCAGCACCGTCCTTCCCGGCCGGCCTCAAATTCGCCTACGCCAACGATACCACGGCCTTCATCAAGCTGTCGGTGGACGAGGTGATCGGCACGCTGTTCGAGGCGATCGTCCTCGTCGTCCTCGTCATGTTCGTGTTCCTGCAGAACTGGCGAGCGACCCTCATCCCCACCATCGCCGTCCCGGTCACGCTCCTCGGCACCTTCGCGATCTTCTATCTCGCCGGCTTCTCGATCAACACGCTCACCCTGTTCGGCCTCGTCCTCGCCATCGGGTTGCTTGTCGATGATGCCATCGTCGTCGTCGAGAACATCGACCGGCTGATGAAGGAAGATCCCGATCTTTCCCCGCGTGATGCCGCCATCCAGTCGATGGAGCAGATCTCGGCAGCCCTCATCGCCATCATGATCGTGCTGGCCGCCGTCTTCCTGCCCATGGCCTTCTTCGGCGGCTCGACCGGCGTCATCTACCGGCAGTTCTCGGTCACCATGATCGCCGCCATGGTGCTGTCCACGCTGGTGGCGCTCATCCTCAGCCCGGCACTTGCCGCCACGCTGCTCAAGCCGTCACGCCGCGAAGGCAGCCCGCCGGAAGGCTGGGCTGCACGCCGCTTCCCGCGCGCAACATCGGCAATCGCCGGCCTTGGCAATGGCTTCAACCGCCGCTTCGAGAGCGGCACCGAACGCTATGTCGGCGCCGTCTCCACCATGGTCACCCGCAAATGGCTCTTCCTCGCCATCTATGCGGGCATCGTCGCCATCCTCGTGCTGCTGTTCGTCCGCCTGCCGTCGGGCTTCCTGCCCACCGAAGATCAGGGTGCCGCCAGCCTCCAGTTCCGCCTCCCAGCCGGCGCCACCCTGGCCCGCACGATCGAGGTGCAGCTCGCCATCGAAAACTATCTCCTCACTCAGGAGAAGGCCAACACCAGCGTGGTGTTCACCGTCGCCGGCGGCGGTGGCGGCGGCGAAAGCGGCCAGAACACCGGCCGCGGCTTTCTCAACTTCGTGCCCTGGGATCAGCGCGACGGCCAGGAGAACGGCGCCGATGCCATTGTCGCGCGCGCGTCCGCCGCCTTTGCGAATTTCCGCGATGCGCAGGTGTTCGCGCTGGTGCCGCCGGCGGTGCGCGGCCTCGGCCAGTCGTCCGGCTTCTCGCTGCAGTTCCAGAATGCCAGCGGCATGAGCGCGCAAGACTTTGCCGCCGCCCGCGACCGGCTGATCGCCGCCGCCGAAGCCGATCCCGATCTGGTCGGCATACGCCTCTCCGAGCTGCCCGATGTCGCCACCCTCGAAGTGGCGGTCGACCAGCAGAAGCTCGCTGCCCTCGGCCTCAACCAGAACGACGTCAACACCACCCTGTCCGCCGCCTGGGGCGGCCGCTATGTCAACGATTTCATCGATCGCGGCCGTGTGAAGCGCGTCTTCGTGCAGGGCGATGCTCCCTATCGCGCCGATCCCGACAATATCGGCCAATGGTTCGTGCGCGGCTCGAATGGGCAGATGGCCCCCTTCGATGCTTTTGCCAGCACCAGCTGGTCGCAGGCTCCTACCTCGCTCTCGCGCTTCCAGGGCCTGCCCGCGTTCGAAATCCAGGGCCAGGGCGCCCCCGGCGTCAGCTCGGGCGCCGCCATGGACAGGATCGAGGCGCTGGCGCTGGAGATCCCCGGCACCAGCGTCGCCTGGTCGGGCCTGTCGTTCCAGGAGCGGCTGTCCTCGGGCCAGGCGCCGCTGCTCTACGGCATCTCGCTGCTTGTCGTCTTCCTGTGCCTCGCCGCCCTTTACGAAAGCTGGACGGTGCCGCTCGCGGTCGTGCTCATCATCCCGCTCGGGCTCGTCGGCTCGGTGTTCGCCGTCACCCTGCGCGGGCTCGAAAACGACGTCTATCTGCAGATCGGCCTGCTCACCACCATGGGCCTCGCCGCCAAGAACGCCATCCTCGTCATCGAGTTCGCCGAGCGTGCCGAACGCGAGGGCAAGCGCGTCATCGATGCCGCGCTTGAAGCCGCACGGCTGCGGCTGCGGCCCATCCTCATGACAAGCCTCGCCTTCATCTTCGGCGTGCTACCGCTCGCCATCTCCACCGGCGCTGGTGCCAACAGCCGCATCGCGATCGGCACCGCGGTCATCGGCGGCATGATCACCGCCACCATCCTCGCAGTCTTCTACATCCCGATGTTCTTCGTCATCGTCCGCCGCACCGCCCGCGATGCCTTCCGCGGCAAGGCAGAGCCGACGGCGCCGGCGCCCGCCGAATGAAGCCGATACTGCCTCTTGTCGCCGCCCTCATGGCCACGGGCTGCTCGATGGCGCCGCCCTATGTCCGCACCCCGCCGCCGGTGCCCGCCTCATGGCCGGTCGGCGATGCCTATCTCCGCCAGAGCGAAGCCACGCTGCCCACCGTCACCTACGCCCAGGTCTTCCGCGATCCACGCCTCCAGCAGCTCATCACCCAGGCACTCGCCAACAACCGCGATCTGGCCATCGCCGCCGCCAACATCGACGCCGCCCGCGCCCAATACCGCGTCCAGCGCGCCAGCATTTTCCCTCGTGTCGATGCCGGCGCCGGCTATGTCCGCTCGCAGACCGCAAGCAGCGGTACCGGCACCGGCGGTGGCTTCGCGCGGTCGGGCGACAATTTTTCCACCGATATCGGCATCAGCGGCTTCGAGATCGATTTCTTCGGCCGGCTCCGCTCGCTCACCGACGCCCAGCGCAACCGCTGGTTCGCCACCGAAGCCGCAGCACGCGGCACCCGGCTGACGCTCGTCGCAGACATTGCCGAAGCCTGGCTTGCCCATGCCGCCGATCGCAGCCTCCTCGATGTGGCCCGCCGCACTGTCGAGAATGCCCAGCGCAGCGTCGATCTTACCGAGGCCCGGCTGCGAGGCGGCATCGCGCCGCGCACGGATCTCGCTCAAGCCACCCAGATCCTCGCCCAGGCTGAAGCCGATGCCGCCTTCCAGACCACCGCCGTGGCGCAGGACATCAACGCGCTCAGGCTGCTGGTCGGCACCGGCATCGATCCGGCGCTCCTGCCCGCCTCGATCGAAGCCGCCGGCCCCACCATCGCCGCACCACCCGCCGGGCTCGATTCCACGATCCTCCTGCGCCGGCCCGATATCGTCCAGGCCGAATATGAGCTGCGCGCCAGCAACGCCGAGATCGGTGCTGCTCGTGCCGCCCTTTTCCCCACCATCACGCTCACCGGCTTCGTCGGCTTTGCCAGCGATGCGCTGTCGTCGCTGTTCAGCGGCAATTCCTTCACATGGCGCGCCGGGCCCTCGGCCAACTACCCCATCTTTCGCGCCGGTGCGGGTCGCGCGGGCGTCGATGTGACCACCGCGCAGCGCGATGCAGCGCTTGCCGCCTATGAGCGCGCCATCCAGACCGGCTTTCGCGATGTCGCCGATGCACTGGCACGGCAGGGCACCATCACCGCCCAGCTCGATGCCGTCGACCGCCAGGCCGCCGCCGCCAACGATACCTTCACCCTCGCCGATGCCCGTTATCGCGGCGGCATCGAAACCTTCCTCGCCAGCCTCGATGCGCAGCGCGCCCTTTACACGGCACAGCGGACACAGGTGAACACCCGCTTCATCGCTGCCGCCAACGGCGTCGCCCTCTACCGCGCCCTGGGCGGCGATGCACTCATCGACGTTCCGGCCGAGTCCGACTGAACCGCGTTCAGCTGGCCTCGGCGGTCCCGCGCGGGCGCATGATCAGCACATTGTCTTCCACCCGCCACCCCGCCAGCTGCGACAGGAAGTTCATACCCAGCACATCGATGTTGCCGAGCGCCGGTGAAATCACCACTTTCAGCGCCGTGGCCTCAATCCCGCCGATGCCGAGTCGCTCGATCGTGCCGGTCTCGGCGCGCACCGTGCCATTGGCGGTGCGCATCATCACCGGCAGCCCGCCGATGTCGCGCGTCACCGCAGCCGCATCGGCCGTCGATTGCGAAAGCGCCGTCACCGTCGCGCCGCTGTCGACCAGCATCCGCCGAGCCACACCGTTGATCTCGACCTGCGTCCAGAAATGCCCGTCGCGCGCCAGCCGGATGCGCACCTCCTCGCCGACAACCTGCTGCCCATCCACGCCGAGCGAGCGCGACACGCGCGCCAGGTCGGGGTCGAACGGCGCCTGCTGGAACACGATGAACAACGCAAATGCCAGCAGCCCGAAGGAGAAGAGCGCCCGTATCGCGCGGCCGACATAAGGCAGGTTGAACAGCAACAGCAGCACAAGGGCAGCAGCACCGGCATACAGCGCCATCTGCTGCCATTCGGGGTTGGTGGTGATCGGCAAACTTGCCTCGCTGCTGTGATGGATGGCAGGTCAACCCGCCACAGCGCCGATTGCTCCCTCCGCGCCGCCGTGCCGCGGCCTCGGCCGGTCCGGGGCAGTCCGTACGGCCTTCAAGCCATTCGCGCATGCGCGACTTGATCGAGCCGCGCCGGCATGTTTCCGCCGCGACGAAGGCTGACCACATCTCGCCGCTGCCGGGCCCCCATCAGTCGCATTGCGTTTGCCGGGTGCAGGATCGGGGCGTTGATCAGCAGAAGCCAATTCGGCTTCAAAGGAGTGTTGCCCATGATCGCTGCAAATCAGTTGGCATTTCGGCTTGCTTCCATCGCTCTGTTCTCCGCGCTGGCGTGGAGCGCGCCTGCTGCAGCCCGGGAGTGCACCGCTGACGATGTCCCGGCAGCAGAGCGCAAGAAGCTGGAAAGTGCCTATGCAGCACGGCGCATCCTGCATGGCCGAACAAAAGCCGATGCCTGGGCGCGCGAGGAGGGCATCAAGTCGCGGGCCAGCCTGACTGCAGCCGGGGTATGCGGGCCGGGGTCGAATGCGTCCGCGTCTGCTGCAAAACCGGCAGGATCGAAGAAGAAGTGCCGGATGGTATCGCGCGCCATCTCGGGCCCGGGCGGAATGACGATGGCCATGGTACCCAAGTGCGATTGAGCGGATCACGGCGCACATTGTGCATGCCCCTTTGCTGTCCGGCCGCCCGGGGTCGATCTGATCGCTGCCGACATCGGTCACGACATTCGGCTGTGCTTTCCTTATGTCACACCACCGCCGGCTCCAGCAGCAGAATGGTGCCTGTGGCGGCGTCGATTTCAGCCATCGCGCCTACGGGCAGGGTAAACTGGTCGGCAATGTGGCCGAACCAGGCGCCCTGATAGGCCGGCACGCCCAGCCGCCCCAGGTGATGGATCAGAAGGTCGGTCACGGTAAACCCGCCATACCGCCCGCTGCTCGATCCTGTGCAGTTGGTGCATTGGCCGAAGACCACGCCCGCCACCTTGCCCAGCACGCCGGCCTGGCCCAGCTGGGTCAGCATCCGGTCGATCCGATACTCGGCTTCGTCCACATCCTCCAGAAACAGGATCGCGCCCGAAAAATCCGGCATGTACTCGGTGCCCGCCAGCGCCGTCAGCACGGTGAGGTTGCCTCCCAGCAGCCGTCCGCGCGCTCGACCGCTGCGGATCGTCTGGGTGCGCCACAGTCGCTGCACCAGTCGGTTTTCGGTGCCCGGCGGATTGACCAGCAACGGCGTCGCGCCATCAAAGGCAATTGCGCGGAAATGTTCAACCGATGCCGTGCCCCACGCACTGCCGGCATTGGGGCCGTGCAATGTCACAAAGCCGGCTTTGGCGGCAATCGCCATGTGCAGCGCAGTGATATCGCTGAAGCCCAGCACCAGCTTGGGATTGGCCCGGATCATCGGCCAATCGAGAAGCGGGAGAATCCGGGCACTGCCCCAGCCGCCGCGCACTGCGAAAACCGCCTTCACCTGGGGGTCGCGGAACATGGCGTTGACATCGGCGGCGCGGCTTTCGTCGGTGCCGCCCAGATAGCCGTGGCGGCTTGCCAGGTTGGGCGCGCGCCTGGCCTTCAATCCAATCGCGGCGACCATTTCCTCGACCATGGTCAGCTGAAACAACTCGTCGCTGGCCGATGCCGGCTCGATCAGACCGATGGTGTCGCCGGGTCGCAGGCGGCGCGGCTTGACAAGACCGCCTGCCGGCGAGGCCGCATGCGAGGGCGCCGCTGCCGCCATCGCGAGCGTTGCCAGGATTTCACGCCGGGAAAGCTGCATCATCTGCCCTTTCAGAAATCGGCTCGGCAAGAACGGAAATATTCGGCAATGTCGTCATGCGATCCCCATTTTGCCGCCCGCCCATGACTCAGCTTAGGGCAATCGGTGCAACCAGTCATTGCTCGTCGAGGCAAAGCCCGCTGCGGAAACAGGTGCCGAAACAGGGCAGTTCGTCATTTCAAGGCTCTCCCGGTGCAGACACGGGCGGCAAGCCAGCCTCATTCTCGGCCATTCATGTCGAATGGCAAACGTCATGTGAATGGCCATGCAGTTTGATCGGCCGGAGCGTCCGGTTGTCCCGACGATACCTACAGCAGCGCCATCGCAACGTCCGAATGTGCCGAACGATCTGCCGAAAAGAAAGGTGCCATGACAACAACTTCATGAAAACAGTATAAGCATCCTGCATGGAATAAATCGTATTTTCCGCTACACCACAGCAACCGAACAATGGCATCATACCGGTATGGACGCGCGCTACTATGGCCTGATCGAGTTGGTGATGATGTTCGCCATCGTCGGCGGCTTCACGGTATGGACCTTCTGGTCGTTGCGTGAAAAGCCCGGGGACAATCCTGGCAGGGGTTCCGATCCCCACAAGCCCGATCCTGAAAAGCCCGATCCCCACAAGGACGACAACCTGCCCTGACGCGCCCCCGGGCGGCACCTCCGGGAACATAAATGCGGCTGCCGCGTTGTTCGCGCACAACCAACAGAGGATTTTCCCCATGCCAGCCGATCCAATCGATCCCCGCCTCCGTACGGAACGCGTCGACACGACCCATCATGTCGAGGAGCGACGCAAGGGCGTATCGCCCGTCCTCATCATCATCCTCGTCCTCGTGGTCGGTGTCGTGCTGGCCTTTGCAACCGGGCTTCTTTCGCTCAATTCAAGCGGCGAGCTGCGCGCGCCTGACGTCACCGTCAGCGGCGGCGAAACTCCCGATGTCGATCTCGACACCGGCAGCATCGACGTCGGTACGGAAACCCGCACTGTCGAAGTGCCGGACGTGTCGATCGAACGCGCCGATGAAACGAACTGATCCCGGCGTAACGGGCTGAGTTCACTGCACTTACCCGGCAGGATCGCCGCTGCTTGTCGCAGCCGGTCCTGCCGGTCGTGTGTCAGATGCCGGCCAGGCACCGCTGCACGGCCTGTTGCGGCACCGGCCCAAGCTTAACGCGACTGCGCTTGCCGTTGTATCGGATCGACAGTCGCGGCGCCCCGGCCGCGATGCGCGCAAGCAGCAAATGCCCCGGCGGCACCGTCGTCACCGATTGCAGCGACTCATATTCGCCCTCCATCGTCTCGCGCCCCACGAAGCGCGCGTCGCCGATGCCGAGTTCGATCTGCCCCGGCTTCGCCGTTTCCCCCACCGGCATCACGAACCGCACACCCCGCCTGGCAGGCGCGCATTCGATGATAAGGTCGATGATATCGGTCTCATCGATGCCGAGCACGGCGCGTTCGCCCGCCGGCGCGCCACCGCTTCCCCACGCCATGCCACCGCTACCGCCAGCGCACCCGGCCAAAGCCAGCGCCCCCACCAGCAGCACCGCCCGCATCACAGCACAAATCACAGCCGGCGCGGCATGCGCCACGGCAGCATCCACTGCACGATTCCCGAGCGAAACCGGTCGAGCGAAAGCGATTCATGCACCGCATGCACCGGCTCCCCCCAGAATTGCGTCGCCAGCGCCGTCCGCGAATAAAAGGGCGTGTCCTCCCAGGTCGCACGGATCCGTGTCACATGGCCGGCATCTGCGCGGGTCGTCCGGGCCACCTGCCACAATGTCCTCGGCAGCGTCACCGCCGCCGGCATCTCCGCCACTTCGGCATTGCCGTCGGTGCCGATCCGCAGCGCCATGCCGAAGTCCTCGCCCGAGCGCAGCTTGCCTTCATAGATCACCGCCGTGTCGCCATTCGCCAGATGCGCCCTCGACCATTGCCAATCGGCAAACCCATCCTCCAGCGCTTCGGATCCATGGTTGGCATCGAGATAGCCAGTGCCACTCCAGCGAACATCGGGGTCGGTCATGTGCACCTCCACCCGCGCGCGTGGCGCCAGCGGCTCCCACACATGTTTGCCCGAAGGGTCGAGCCGGAAGCGCCGCTGCCCCAGCACCTGCGGCACCAGCCGGATGCGGCCACGCACCGGCAGCGGGATCAGCGCATTCACCTCATGCACATCGATCACCAGCGCCTCGCCGTCCCAATGCAGCTGGCTCGGCCCGATGCGCAGTGTCCGCGTATCGCGCCACAGCGCCTTTTCCCCGCGCTCGGTCATGGTCCAGCGTTGGGCCCATCGCTTGCCCTTCGGCCCATAGAGCGCCACGTTGAGCGATACATGGTCTTCCGGCCGCCCGCGCCCGCTGGCCTTGTAATAGGGGGAGAATACCGAGCCGATAAAGGCGATGACTGTCAGCCCGAACTGGCCGTCGTCGGATTCGGCGTCGAGATACCACCAGCGGTAGCCCCCGGGCTCCACGTCCTGGTCGAAGCGCGGGCCAAAAGGATCGCATCGCTCGCCAAGCGGCCGGACAAGGCCGCCATCGGCACGCCCGCCCCCGGATGCGCCGATCCGCCCGCCACCCAAAGCCCCTTCAACCGCGTGCGGCTTCCCGGCCGGCGGAAGCTGGCCTGCCACCCGTGCGAGGCCCGACCATAAAGGGCCCCACCGCTCGAAGGGAAAAGCGCCTCGAACATCTTCGGGTCCACCTGCACCAGGTCCTGCGGCGTCAGGCTCAACCCGCAGCGGCTGAGGCCCTCGAAGGTCGCGGTCCGACATGCATCCATCTCCTCTTGTCCGGGGCTGCGGCCATCACCCGTGGCCGGGGCATTGATGATCAATTGAAAGCGTTCGAGGTCCGGCGGCGAGCCGCCTGCCCCCCGGTCCTGCGCGCAAACATACACACTCGGCGCCGAAGGCAGTCGCTTCTGCCCGAAGATCTCGCGAAACTCCCGCGCATAATCATCGGAAAAGAACACATTGTGCCGGTCGAGCTCGAACCCCTGTGCCCGCCCCGTCAGCATCAGCACAAAGCCCGAGAGCGACCGGTCGCTGGGCTTCACCCCCTGCAAGGCGCGCGAGGCTGCCGCCCCGAAACGGCCATCGGCCAGCGCCGACACATCGCAATTGGCCAGCACATCGCCCGCCTCGATCACTTCGCCCCCCGCCAGCACCACGCCGGTGGCGCGCCCGCCATCCACCCGGATCGCCTCGACATGCGCATTGTAGCGAAACCGCGCGCCATGCCGCGCCGCAAGCGCCGCCACCGCCTCGGCAAGCTTGTGCATCCCGCCTTCGACCAGCCACACGCCGCGCGCTTCCAGATGCGCGATCAGCATCAGCGTCGCCGTCGCCTCATAGGGCGAAGCGCCGCAATAGGTGGCATAGCGCCCATAGAGCTGCTGCAGTCGCGGATCGCGGAAATGCTTGCCGAGCGCCTTCCACAGCGTCTGGAACGGATTGATCGCCAGCATCTCGGGCATCCCCGCCAGCCCGAAGCGCGCCGCCAGCCCGATCGGCGATGTCGCCGGCGCCTCCATGAAGCGCGTCTCCAGCGCGTCCCAGATCCGCTTCGCCTCGGCCTGGAACCCGTCCCAGCCACGCGCCTCGCTCGCCCCGGCAAACACAGCCACCGCGTCGCGCGATCGCGCCGCATCGTGCCACAGGTCGAGCCGGCTGCCGTCGCGCCAGCCGTGCCGCGCCAGCCGTTCGGTGCTCACCAGTTGCAGATGGTCATCAAGACGCTCGCCGCAATCCTCGAACAGCGCCTCGAAGATCGGCCTGGCTGTGAACACCGTCGGCCCCGCGTCCACCGCCACGCCGCCACAATCCACCGTGCGCAGCTTGCCGCCGGGGGTCGCCATCCGTTCGATCACCGTCACCGGCACACCGCGTGCGGCCAGCCGCGCCGCCGCACACAGCCCGCCCATGCCGGCGCCGATAATGACCACAGGCGCGTCCCGCCCCAAGACCCAAGCTCCCCGGTTTCTGCCGATCCGGCTTTTGCGGATGATTGACCGCCCCCATCCCACTGTCCAGAGAAGATGACAAGATGATCGCAAAACCCCCTTTTCGCGAGCGCTTCCTGCTCTGGCGCAATGCCTGGTTGATGAGCCCCAAATTCCAGCGCACCTCGATGCGCCTGCCGCTGCTGCGCCGCGTTGCCCAGGGCCATGCCGCCTCGATGTTCGGAATCATCACCGGGTTCGTCTACACCAAGACCCTCACCGCCGCCGTCGATCTCGGCATCATCGCGCGGCTGGCCAGCGCCCCCGCCGGCACTGCCGACCTCGCCGCCTCGGCCGGACTCGATCTGCCGGCCGCATCCCGCCTGCTCGCCGCCGCCGCCGCCATCGATCT
Source organism: Polymorphobacter multimanifer (assembly GCF_014205635.1). GTDB lineage: Bacteria > Pseudomonadota > Alphaproteobacteria > Sphingomonadales > Sphingomonadaceae > Sandarakinorhabdus > Sandarakinorhabdus multimanifer. The sequence continues at coordinate 88,671 of NZ_JACIIV010000008.1, read as the reverse complement.
GGTCGAGCCGCTGGAGGGGGACCGCTGGACCCTGGGCCAGCGCGGCGCCGCACTGGCCGGCAACGCCGGCGCGCTGGCCATGATCGAGCACCACAAGATCTTCTACGACGATCTTGCCGATCCCGTGGCGCTGCTGCGCCGCGGCCGTGGCGGCGGCAAGCTCGCCGCCTTCTGGAGCTATGCCGAGGCCGCCGGCCGCGACGAGCCCGCAAGTGCTGCCGATCCCGCAACCGATGCCTATTCGGCGCTCATGGCAGCCTCGCAGCCGATGGTTGCCGAGCAGATGCTCGATGCGCACGACTTCGGCCGCCACCGGAAGCTGCTCGATGTCGGCGGCGGCCATGGCGCCTTCCTCGCCGAAGTGGCGGCGCGCCACCCCGGCCTGGCGCTGGCCCTATTCGACCTCCCACCCGTCGCCGAAGCCGCGCGCGCGGTGCTCGATTCGCGCGGCCTCGCGCATGTCGAGGCGCATGGCGGCAGCTTCCGTGATGATCCGCTGCCGACCGGCGCCGATCTCGTCACGCTGGTGCGCATCCTTCACGATCACGACGACGCCGTGGTGGCCGCTCTGCTCGCCAAGGTGCACGCGGCCCTTCCCGTCGGCGGCACGCTGCTCATCGCCGAGCCGATGGCCGGCACAAAGGGCGCCGAAGCCATGGGCGATGCCTATTTCGGCCTGTATCTCTGGGCGATGGGCTCGGGCCGCCCCCGCACCTTCAAGGCCTATGTCGCCCTGCTCGAATCGGTTGGCTTCCACCACATTCGCGAGGTGGAAACCGCCTTGCCGATGGTCACGCGCATGGTGCTCGCACGCAAATGAACCTGCGGCAGCACGTCGCATCAAAGCCACCCTTTGCCGACCCTGGGGCGTTGGCCGGCTTGTTGCACTGCAGCATCAAACGCCGATAACCGGCTGTTTCACCAACAAAATAAGATTTTGCGCCCAAAAAGCGTCAACTTCTCTTTACAACCCGGTTCGATGCGATAAATTGGCGCACAGAAGGCGAGGCGTCACACAGGCAGCCTCCCCGGGGAGCAAGCATGGAAACACTGGCAGTCGTTGTTGAGGCACCGGGAGAAGTCGCTCTCCGTCGCCTCGGAATGATGCCTCCCGAAGGCAATGACGTCATTGTTTCGGTGGATTTCAGCGGTATCTCCATGGGCACCGAAAAACTGCTCTATAACGGCACCATGCCGGTCTTTCCCGGCCTCGGTTATCCGCTGGTGCCGGGCTATGAGGCCGTCGGCCGTATCGTCGATGCCGGCGAGTCGGCGCGCAGCCGCATCGGAGAAGCGGTGTTCGTTCCCGGCTCGTCCAAGTTCATCGGCGCGCGCGGCCTGTTCGGCGGTTCGGCGCAAACCCTCATCACCGGCACCAACCGCGTGCTCTCCATCCCCTCGGGCCTCGGCGAGCAGGCCGTCCTGCTGTCGCTTGCCGCCACTGCCCGCCACGCGATGGTCGGCGGCGCGCTGCCCGATCTCGTCATCGGCCATGGCGTCCTCGGCCGGCTCATCGCCCGCATGGCCGTCGCCCAGGGCCAGTCCCCCACTGTGTGGGAGATCGCCCCCGAGCGCATGGATGGCGCCGAAGGCTATGCGGTCACCACCGCCGATGCCGACGAGCGCCGCGACTACAAGAGCATCTACGATTGCTCCGGCGATTCGGACATCATCGATCCGCTGGTCATGCGCATGGCGCCCGGCGGCGAGATCGTGCTCGTCGGCTTCTACGCCCAGCCACTGCACTTCAATTTCGCCCCCGCCTTCCGCCGCGAAATGCGGATGCGCATCGCCACCGAGTTCCAGCCACAGGACCTCGCGGACGTGATCGCCATGGTCGATGCCGGCACCCTTTCGCTCGATGGGCTGGTCACCAACCGTGTCCCCGCCAACGATGCCGCCACCGCCTATGGCCAAGCCTTCACCAATCCGTCCTGCCTGAAAATGGTCTTCGACTGGAGAAACGTCGCATGAGTGTCCAGGCCCTTCTCGATGAAGCCGCAGCCCTTCGCGCGGAAGCCGATATCGAGCCCGATGCTGTCCACACCGGCCCGGTGACCAAGGAAACCCAGATCATCGCCATCTATGGCAAGGGCGGTTCGGGCAAGAGCTTCGCCCTCGCCAACCTCAGCTACATGATGGCGCAGCAGGGCAAGCGCGTGCTGCTCATCGGCTGCGATCCCAAGTCCGATACCACTTCGCTGCTGTTCGGCGGCAAGGCCACCCCCACGATCATCGAAACCTCCTCGATCAAGAAGCTCGCCGGCGAGGAACTCAAGATCGAGGACGTCTGCTTCCAGCGTGATGGCGTCTTCGCGATGGAATTGGGCGGCCCCGAGGTCGGTCGCGGCTGCGGCGGTCGCGGCATCATCCACGGCTTCGAGACGCTCGAAAAGCTCGGCTTTCACGACTGGGGCTTCGACTACGTCCTTCTCGATTTCCTCGGCGATGTCGTCTGCGGCGGTTTCGGCCTGCCGATCGCGCGGGACATGTGCCAGAAGGTCATCGTCGTCGCTTCCAACGACCTGCAGTCGCTCTATGTCGCAAACAATGTCTGCAAGGCGGTCGAGTATTTTCGCAAGATGGGCGGCAATGTCGGCGTCGCCGGCATCCTCATCAACAAGGATGATGGCACCGGCGAAGCCCAGGCCTTTGCCGATGCCGTCGGCATCCCCGTCCTCGTATCGATCCCGGCGCACGACGATATCCGCAAGAAGTCCGCCAATTACCAGATCATTGGCACCAACGAGAGCCAATGGGGCCCGCTGTTCGAGGATCTCGCCGCCAACGTCGAAACCGCACCCCCCGTGCGCCCGCGGCCGCTCGATCAGGACGGCCTGCTTTCCCTGTTCAAGCCCGAGGATACCGGCGGCAACTTCACCCTCAATCCCGCCACTCAGGCCGACATGCGCGGTGGCGTGTTCGAGACGAAGCCATCGCTCGAGGTCGTTTACGACAATGTCTGAATCGCTCGATCTCGTCACGACGCCACCGGTGGAAGGCGAAGGCTGCCACGCCGGCGCCGACACGATGCGCGAAGCCGCCGCCAAGGCCGGCAAGTCCGAAGTGCTCGATCGCTACGCCGCTGATTATCCCAAGGGCCCGCACGACCAGCCGCAATCGATGTGCCCGGCGTTCGGGTCGCTGCGGGTCGGCCTGCGCATGCGCCGCACCGCCACCATCCTCTCGGGCTCGGCCTGCTGCGTCTATGGCCTCACCTTCACCTCGCACTTCTATGGTGCGCGCCGCAGCGTCGGCTATGTGCCGTTCAATTCGGAATCGCTCGTCACCGGCAAGCTGTTCGAGGATATCCGCGAAGCCGTGCACGACATGGCCGATCCCGCCCTCTACGATACCATCGTCATCACCAACCTCTGCGTCCCCACCGCCTCGGGCGTGCCGCTGCAGCTGCTCCCGGACGTGATCAACGGTGTCCGCATCATCGGCATCGACGTGCCGGGCTTCGGCATTCCCACCCATGCCGAAGCCAAGGATGTGCTGGCCGGCGCCATGCTCAATTACGCCCGCAAGGAAGTGATGGCAGGCCCGGTCGCTGCACCCGCCGTGCGCCCCGACAAGCCGACGATCACGCTGCTCGGCGAGATGTTCCCCGCCGATCCGGTCGGCATCTCGATGATGCTCGAGCCGATGGGCCTCGCTGCCGGTCCTGTCGTCCCCACCCGCGAATGGCGCGAGCTCTATGCCGCGCTCGATTGCGCCGCCGTCGCTGCCATCCATCCCTTCTACACCGCCTCGGTCCGCGAGTTCGAAGCCGCAGGCCGCAAGGTCGTCGGCTCGGCTCCCGTCGGCCGCGATGGCACCGCCGCCTGGCTCACCGCCATCGGCGAAGCCTGTGGCATCCCGGCAGACAAGATCGCCGCCGCCCACAACAAATTCCTCCCCGCCATCGCCGCAGCGCTCGCCGGCAAGCCGATCAGGGGCCGCATCACCGTCTCGGGCTATGAAGGCTCGGAGCTTCTCGTCGCCCGCCTGCTCATCGAAAGCGGTGCGGATGTCCCCTATGTCGGCACCGCCGCCCCCCGCACCCGCTGGTCGGACCCCGATCGCGAATGGCTCGAGGCCAAGGGCACCCGCATCCAGTATCGCGCCAGCCTCGAGCAGGACATTGCCGCGGTCGATGAATACAAGCCCGATCTCGCCATCGGCACCACGCCCGTCGTCCAGCACGCCAAGCAGCACGCCACCCCGGCACTCTACTTCACCAACCTCATCTCCGCCCGCCCGCTGATGGGCCCCGCCGGTGCCGGCAGCCTCGCCCAGGTCATCGGCGGCGCGCTCGCCAACAAGGCCCGTTTCGACAAGATGCACGCATTCTTCGAGGGCGTCGGCGAAGGCTATACCGCCGGCATCTGGGAAGATACGCCGAAGGACCGGCCCGAATTCAAGAAGAAGTTCGCCGCCAAGCAGTTCGCCGCCGCCAAGGATCAGGAGGCGATCGGCTCATGACGCTCATCCTCGATCATGATCGGGCCGGCGGTTACTGGGGCGCGGTTTACGTGTTCTGCGCCATCAAGGGCATGCAGGTCATCATCGATGGCCCCGTCGGCTGCGAAAACCTCCCCGTCACCTCGGTCCTCCACTATACCGACGGCCTGCCGCCGCACGAGCTGCCCATCGTCGTCACCGGCCTCGGCGAGGACGAGCTGGCGAAAACCGGCACCGAAGGCGCCATGAAGCGCGCCTGGAAGACCCTCGATCCCAACTTGCCCTCGGTCGTCGTCACCGGCTCGATCGCGGAAATGATCGGCGGCGGCGTCACCCCCGAAGGCACCAACATCCAGCGCTTCCTGCCGCGCACCATCGATGAAGACCAGTGGCAAGCCGCCGACCGCGCCATGACCTGGCTCTGGACACAATATGGGCCCAAGAAAGTGCCGCCCATCAAGCCCCGCAAGGAGGGTGCGCGTCCCAAGGTCAACATCATCGGCCCCATCTACGGCACCTTCAACATGGCGTCCGACCTCGCCGAAATCCGCCGCCTCATCGAAGGCATCGGCTGCGACGTCAACATGGTATTTCCGCTCGGCAGCCACCTCGCCGATGTCCGCAAGCTCGCCGATGCCGAGGTCAATGTCTGCATGTACCGCGAGTTCGGCCGCAACCTCTGCGAAACGCTCGAACGCCCCTATCTGCAGGCGCCGATCGGCCTCAATTCCACCACGCTGTTCCTCCGCAAGCTCGGCGAACTGACCGGCGTCGATCCCGAGCCCTTCATCGAGAAGGAAAAGCACACCACCATCAAGCCGCTCTGGGACTTGTGGCGCTCGGTCACCCAGGATTTCTTCGGCACCGCCAGCTTCGCCGTCGTCGCCACCGAAACCTATTCCCGCGGCCTGCGTGCCTTCCTCGAGGAAGACATGGGCCTGCCCTGCACCTTCAGCTTCGCGCGCACCGCCGGCATCAAGCCCGACAATGCCGCCGTGCGCGATGCCATCGCCACCAAGCCACCGCTCATGGTGTTCGGCTCCTACAACGAGCGGATGTACATGGCGGAGCTGAACTCCCGCTCGGTGTTCATCCCCGCCAGCTTCCCCGGTGCCGCCATCCGGCGCCACACCGGCTCGCCGTTCATGGGCTATTCGGGCGCCACCTACCTCATCCAGGAGGTCTGCAACGCGCTGTTCGACGCGCTGTTCTTCATCCTGCCGCTCTCCACGCAGATGGACCGCGCCGAGGCCACACCGTCCAAGTTGCTCGAAAGCGTGGGCTGGGACGATGATGCCCGCTCCGAGCTCGATGCCATGGTCGATCGCGAGCCGGTGCTGGTGCGCATCTCCGCCGCCAAGCGCCTGCGCGATGCCGCCGAGCGCGCCACGCGCGATGCCGGCGAGAAGACCGTTTCGCTCGAGCGGCTCCACGCCGCCGCCACCCTTTACGAAGCGCAGGCCGCATGACCCGCGCGCGAACCCTTTTGGCCACTTCGGCCATCAACCCCTTTGCGGTGGTTTCCAACGCCGCAAAGCCGCCGGTCGGGCGAGGCCATCGTGGCCCCGTTTGGCGGACAGACTGGAGGAAAACTGCATGAATGACAGCAAGATTGGTCCGGGCACGTACCTGACCGACGCCGAGGCGAAGGAGTTCCACAAGGGCTTCGTTGCGTCGATGGCGTTCTTTACGTTCGTGGCGATCATCGCCCACTTCCTGGTCTGGGCCTGGCGGCCTTGGCTCGGTGAAGCACGGCCGAATACCGCTTCGATCGAGAGCACCCAGATGGCTGAGTCGGCTGCTGCCGCCTCACCCCGCATTTAAGGAGAATGACAATGTGGAGAGTCTGGCAGACCTTCAACCCGCAGCGGATCATGACTGCGCTGGCCGTGTTCCTTTTCACGCTGGCAATCCTGATCCACTTCATCCTGCTCAGCACCGAGCGTTACAACTGGCTCGATGGTGCCGCCCCGGCGGCGGACACCACGGCGGCTGTGACCGACGTCAGCGCAAACGCCTGACATCACGGTTTCGTGCAGACCAAGTGACTGACCTTGCGCGACGGACGGGGCTGGCAACCCCATTCCCGTCCGTCCGCATCATCGACTGAAGGCCCGCGCTGCTGCTCTATTCCGAGTGGTCGCCCGGAGGGAGGTGCCCCATGGCGCTGTTGAGTTTCGAACGGAAATATCGCGTCCGCGGAGGCACGCTGATCGGCGGTGACCTCTTCGATTTCTGGGTGGGCCCATTTTACGTGGGCTTCTTCGGGGTGACGACGATCTTCTTTGCAGCGCTGGGCACGGCGCTGATCCTGTACGGTGCCGCCATCGGCCCGACTTGGAACCCCTGGCTGATCAACATCGCGCCGCCCGACATCAGCTACGGGCTGGCGCTGGCACCGCTCCGCGAAGGCGGGCTCTGGCAGATCGTCACCATCTGCGCGATCGGTGCCTTCTGCAGCTGGGCTCTCCGCGAAGTGGAAATCTGCCGCAAGCTCGGCATGGGCTATCATGTCCCCGTCGCCTTCGGCGTCGCCATCTTCGCCTATGTGTCGCTGGTCGTCATTCGCCCGGTGCTGATGGGCGCCTGGGGCTGGGGCTTCCCCTACGGGATCTTCCCCCACCTCGATTGGGTGTCCAACACCGGCTATCAATATCTCCACTTCCACTACAATCCGGCGCACATGCTGGCGGTGAGCTTCTTCTTCACCACCACTCTGGCGCTCGGCCTGCACGGCGCGCTCGTGCTCTCGGCGGTCAACCCTGCCAAGGGCGAGGACGTCAAGTCACCGGAATATGAGGATACCTTCTTCCGCGATCTGATCGGCTATTCGGTCGGCACGCTCGGCATCCACCGCGTCGGCCTGTTGCTGGCCCTCAATGCCGGTTTCTGGAGCGCCATCTGCATCATCCTCAGCGGACCCTTCTGGTCGCGTGGCTGGCCGGAGTGGTGGACCTGGTGGCTCAATCTGCCGATCTGGTCGGCTTAAGGGGAGGCTTGAACCATGGCTTACCAAAACATCTTCACCCAGGTTCAGCTTCGCGGCGAACTCGAGCCGGGCGTCCCGCTCAGCCCGAACAACGATCCGCGCATCGGGCCCTTCGGCTTCACCTATCTCATGGGCAAGATCGGCGGGGCCCAGCTCGGCCCCCTCTATCTCGGCAAGCTGGGCGTCGCCTCGCTCATCTTCGGCACCCTGAGCATCGTCATCATGGGCATGAACATGCTGGCATCGGTCAATTATGACCCGATCCAGTTCGTCCGCCAGTTCTTCTGGTTGTCGCTGGAGCCGCCCGCTGCCCGCTATGGCTTCCAGATCCTGCCACCGCTAGCCGAGGGTGGCTGGTGGGTGATCGCCGGTTTCTTCCTCACCGTTTCGATCCTGCTCTGGTGGGCACGCACCTATCGCCGCGCGCGCGAGCTCGGCATGGGCACCCATGTCGCCTGGGCCTTCGCCTCCGCCATCTGGCTCTATCTGGTGCTCGGCTTCATCCGTCCGCTCGCCATGGGCTCCTGGTCGGAAGCCGTGCCCTTCGGCATCTTCCCGCACCTGGATTGGACCGCAGCCTTCTCGATCCGCTACGGCAACCTCTTCTACAACCCCTTCCATGCCCTCTCGATCGCCTTCCTCTACGGCTCGACCCTGCTCTTCGCGATGCACGGGGCGACCATCCTCGCGGTCGGCCGCTACGGCGGCGAGCGCGAGATCGAGCAGATCACCGATCGCGGCACTGCGTCAGAACGCGCTGCGCTGTTCTGGCGCTGGACGATGGGCTTCAATGCCACCATGGAATCGGTTCACCGCTGGGCCTGGTGGTTCGCGGTGCTGACGACGCTCACGGGCGGCATCGGCATCCTGCTGACCGGCACTGTTGTCGACAACTGGTATCTCTGGGCTGTCGAACATCACTTTGCCGAACAGTATCCCGCCACCGGCACGGTCGATCCGTCCACGCTCCCGGGAGCACCGCAATGATGAGAAAGCACCTCACACTTCTTGCAGCCATCCCGGCCCTGTTGCTGGGTGGCTGCGAGATCGGCACCAAGGTCGTCGAACAACAAGGCCCCAACGGGCTCGCGATCAACCAGATCCAGCACAAGGCGACCCGCAAGATCGCCGCCGACGTGCCGCCGCCGCCCTATGAGCTCACCCCGGACATGCGCACCGGGGACCGTGCGCGCGATGTCTATCAGAACGTCCAGGTCCTCGGGGACATCTCGGTCGACGAGTTCAACTACATGATGGCCTCGATCACCGAATGGGTGTCGCCGGCCGATGGCTCGGTCGAAAACGGTGGCTGCAACTATTGTCACAATCCCGAGAACATGGCGTCGGACGAGATCTACACCAAGGTCGTCTCGCGCAAGATGCTGCAGATGACCCGCGCCATCAATGCCAACTGGACGCCGCACTTCCAGAACAATTATGGCGAAAGCTCCGAAGGTGCGGGCGTCACCTGCTGGACCTGCCACCGCGGCAACCCGGTCCCCGCCAACATCTGGTCGGGCGTCCCCGTCAATACCGGCAAGCTCGCAGGCAACAAGCGCGGGCAGAACACGCCCCTCATGCAGACCGCATATTCATCGCTCCCCTACGCCAGCTTTGCAGCGTATCTGGAAGGTGACGGCAATGTTCGCGTCAATGCCCGCTCGGCCTATCCGAGCCAGCACGAAGCCTCCATTCCAGCCACCGAAATGACCTATGCGCTGATGATGCACCAGAGCCAGGCACTCGGCGTCAACTGCACCTTCTGTCACAATTCCCAGAATTTCGGGAAGTGGGACGACAGTCGCACCCAGCGCGTCAATGCCTGGTACGGCACCCGCATGGTGCGCGACATCAACAACAACTACATCAACGATCTCGGTGACGTCTGGCCCGTCAACGGCCAGGGCATCTATGGCAACCGCCGCGGTCCCGAGGGCGATCCGCTCAAGGTCAACTGCGCCACCTGCCACAACGGCATCAACCGCCCGCTTGGCGGCGCCAAGATGCTGCGGGACTATCCGGCCCTCAAGGGCGCGCACAGCATGGTCAACATGCCCACGCCCCCGGCCGGCGCCCCAACCACCACTGCACCGGCCACAACCACGCCGGTCGCCGCCATCGCGGACACCAAGCCGGCCGTCTGATCCCTCGATCAGCGCCGCAATCAAGCCCGGGGCCGCAACGCCCCGGGCTTTTTTTGCGCGCTGCCCCTCTCCACAAAGCCAAGTGGCGCCCCCGAACGCCGCTGCCATCCTCCCCGAGCTTGACGTTCTTATCGTCGGCGCCGGCTTCTCCGGCATGTATCTCGTCCACCGCCTCCGCGCCCAGGGCCAGAGCGTGCGCGCCATCGAGGCCGGGTCAGAAGTCGGCGGCACCTGGTACTGGAACCGCTATCCGGGTGCGCGCGTCGATACCCAGAGCATCGAATACAGCTTCGCCTTCGACGATGATCTCGTCCGCGAATGGCAATGGTCCGAGCGCTACGCCCCCCCAAGGCCCTTCGACGCCGTCCCAATCCACCTGGACGATGCTCGTCGACCAGACCGCCGCCCACACCCTGCTGCCGCGCGCCAACAGCTGGTACATGGGCGCAAATGTGCCCGGCAAGCCGCGCCGCTTCATGCCCTATGCCGGCGGCCCCCACACCTATGCCGACATCTGCAACGCCGTCGTCGCCAAGGGCTATGAAGGTTTCACCATCCGCCAAGGCGATCAGATCCTCTCCGATCAGCCCGGCTTCACCTGCCTCCCCACCGTGCCGGACATCCCCACGCCGCTGCTCGCCATCATCGCCGAGCGCCTCGAAGCCTTCACCGCCGCCCATGCGCAGCAGGATGTCGCTGCCGAATAAACCGGCTGCCGGCATCCCCGTCCGATGGTATTTTCCTGCGCGAACAGGAGGAACATCTTCATGCGGCTCATCACGTCCATCATTGCCACACTGCTGTCATCGCCGGTCTACGCCCAGCCACAAGCGGCTCCCGAAACGCTTTTCACCAACGTCCGCGTCTTCGATGGCACCACGCCCCGCCTGTCGGCCCCCACCTCGGTCCTCGTCCGCGGCAACACCATCGCCGCCATCGGCCCGGAAGCAGTTTCTGCCACCACCGCCAGCCCACAGGCCACGGTCATCCAGGGCAACGGCCGCACGCTCATGCCGGGCCTCATCGATGTACATGTCCATCTCGTCTTCTCCTCGATGACGATGATGAGCCTGCTCGCCCCCGATCTCACCCCCGAATCCGCCTTCAAACAGGCCGAGGCCGAGGCCGGCCGCATGCTGCTGCGCGGCTTCACCGCCGTCCGCGATGTCGGCGGCCCGGTGTTTCCCCTCAAGGCCGGGATCGACGCAGGCAGATTCCCCGGCCCCCGCATCTGGCCCTCAGGCGCCGTCATCAGCCAGACCTCGGGACACGGCGATTTCCGCCTGCCCAGCGAGCCGTCGCGCCGCTTCACCGGCCAGCTCTCGCGCGCTGAAAAGCTCGGCGCCACCTTCATCGCCGATGGGCGCGACGACGTGCTCACCGCGGTGCGTGAGAACCTGCGCTTCGGCGCCAGCCAGCTCAAGCTCATGGCCGGCGGCGGCACCTCATCAGCCTATGATCCGGTCGACGTCACCCAATACACCCCCGACGAGATGAAGGCCGCCGTCGAAGCCGCCGAGGATTGGGGCACCTATGTCACCGTCCACGCCTATACCCCGCGCGCCATCCGCCGCGCGCTGGAAGCCGGCGTCCGCTCGGTCGAACACGGCCAGCTCCTCGATGAGCCCACGCTCAAGCTGATGAAGGCGAAAGACGTCATCCTCTCGCTCCAGGTGCTCATCGACAACAACGACAGCATGGACGAAAACCGCCGCATCAAACGTGCCCCCGTACTCGAAGGCCAGGCCAAGGTCTGGCCACTCGCCAAGCGCCTCGGCGTCAAACTGGCCTGGGGAACCGATTTCCTGTTCCAGCCCGAAATCAACGGGGACCAGAACCAGTATATCACCGCGCTCAAGCCCTGGTTCTCCCCGGCAGAAATCCTCAAGCTCGTCACCCACGACAATGCCCAGCTGCTCGCCCGCTCAGGGCTGCGCAGCCCCTATCAGGGTCGCCTCGGTGTCGTGGCAAAAGGCGCACTCGCCGATCTGCTTCTGGTGAATGGCGATCCGCTCTCCGATATCGATCTGCTCGCCCGGCCCGAAACCAGCTTCGCCGTCATCATGAAGGATGGGGTGCTCCACAAGAACACCTACTAAGCGCTCAGGCCGTCCGCGTTCCCGCCGTGCGCCACAGCCGCGCAATCACGCCGGCCAGCGCGCGGTGGTTACCGTCCCGATAAGCGCTGTCGGCCGGAAGCCCGGCGGTCAGCCGCCGATGCGCCTCGCCCAGCGCATGATAGGGCAGCCCCGGCAGCAGATGGTGGAGCGCATGGTAGCGCAGTCCCACCGGCGCCCAGAGTGCCGGCAGCATCGCCGGCGGCGGCACGTTCACACTGTCGAGATATTGCGCGGTGATGCTCATCTGCGCGCCGTCGTTCTCCCACAGATGCGCCGCCAGCGTGCGCACCTGGTTCAGCACCATGCTCACCGAAAGCACGCCGAGCCAGATCGCAAACGCCCGCAGCGGGATCACACCGGTGCCCACACCAGCAAGCACGCCGATCGCGAACACCGACGTCGCCGCCTCCAGCCGCTGCCAGCGTCCGCGTGCCACGCCCGCCACCGGCTCGCGGCGGAAATCAGGATTGATCGAAAGCGCCGAGAATCGCGCCTCCAGCGCCGTGCGCAGCCCCGGCACCACCAGCGAGAGCGGCGCCAGCACCGCCCAGCGCAGCAACAACGCCAGCGGGCCGATCGCCGAAAGCGCCACGAACAGCGGCAAGCTCAGCTTGGGCTTGAGCGCCAGCGCCATATATTCGGGGTCGCGGACGGTGCCATAGCGGTTCCGCATGTGATGGAGATTGTGCACGCCTTCGTACATGAAGCTCGGAATCATCAGTGGAACGCCCGCAATCAAGTTCCACACCAGCCGGTATCCCGGCACATGCTCGTCCTTCATGTGCGTGATTTCATGGATGAAACTGCCGAGCCGGTAGATTGCGAGCACCGCCACCAGCGCCAGCCCGGCAAACGCCGCTCCGCCAAGGTCGGGCACCAGCATCAGCGCTGCGAGCGCACCCCAGCCCAGCACCGCCGAAGCCAGCGTGTCGGCCCAATAGACCAAGGGACGATACGCCCCCAGGTCACGCGCAATGGTCGACGCGAGCCGAATCATCGCCGCATCCTCGGCCATGCCACTCGGACGCGCCGGGGCAGGGGCTTCAGGCGCAAAGGCAAAGGCGGCGGCGGTCGACATTTCTCACCATATCACATGGGATTGCGACTGCTTAAGGGCAAGACCGCGCGTCGTCGCATCAGTTTTTGGCAAGTGGGCCCCCGGCGGCTTGGGCCCTGGGCCTCAGACCCCATCACGCGGCCTTGGCAAACCTCGACCGGTGCGTGCGAAAGCCCATCTGTCGGGGTCCGGGGCCGAGGCCCCGGCCGCCGGAGGCCGCTTCCTCAGATCGTCCGGCTGATCACCTCGCGCATGATCTCGCTCGTCCCGCCATAAATCCGCTGCACCCGCGCATCGCGCCACATCCGCGCAATCGGATATTCGTTCATGTATCCCGCCCCGCCGTGCAGCTGCAGCGCCTCATCGACCACGCGCCCCTGCATCTCGGTGTGCCAAAGCTTCGCCGCACTCGCTTCGGCCGCGGTCAGCTTGCCCTCCAGAAGCCGCTTCAGCCCCCAGTCGATCTGCGCCCAGCCCACCTGCAGCTCGGTCTTCATCGTCGCCAGCTGGAATTTGGTGTTCTGGAAATCGAACACCGTCTTCCCGAAGGCCTTGCGCTCCTTCACGAACTTCACCGCCTCGTCGAACGCCCGCTGCGCGCCGGCCTGCGCAGAAATCGCGATTCCCAGCCGCTCCTGCGGCAGCTGGCTCATCAGATAGATGAAGCCCTTGTTCTCCTCGCCCAGGCAATTGGTCATCGGCACCCGCACATCCTCGAAGAACAGCTCCGACGTGTCGGCCGAGTTCTGGCCGATCTTGTCGAGGTTCCGCCCACGCGCAAACCCCTCCGTCCCCGCTTCGACAAGGATGAGCGACGTCCCCTTCGCCCCCTTGTCGGGGTCGGTCTTGGCCACCACGATGATGAGATCGGCATTCTGCCCATTGGTGATGTAGGTTTTGGAGCCCGAGATCACATAATGGTTGCCGTCGCGCTTCGCCGTGGTCCGCACCCCCTGCAGATCGCTTCCAGCCCCCGGCTCGGTCATGGCAATCGCGGTGATCAGCTCGCCCGAGATCATCTTCGGCAGATATTTCTGCTTCTGCTCTTCCGAGCCATAGGACAGGATATAATCCGCCACGATGTCCGATTGCAGCGTGATGCCCGCCGAAGACCCGGCATAGGCCAGCTCCTCGTTCACCACCGCATTATAGCCGAAATCCAGCCCCAACCCGCCATATTCCTCGGGCACCGTCGGGCACAGCAGGCCATTGTCGCCACACGCGCGCCAGAAATCCCTGGAGACCAGCCCCTCCTCCTCGAAGCGATCGAGATTGGGGATCAGCTCACGGTCGAACAGCTTGCGCACACTCTCCCGAAACGCATTGTGTTCCGGCCCATAAACCCGGCGTTCGCCAGTATCCAGCCTTGTCTCGAGCATCGTCCGTCTCCCAATCTTGCACCATCACGATACGCGATGCGAAATATCGCGGCACCTCTCTTGCATGGGAGGCCAAGGTGGTGCGACGATGCGAACATGAACAAACTCATCCTGCCCCTCGCCGCCCTTCTCCTCGGCACCAGCGCCCTCGCGCAAGCGCCCGATCCCGCCCTTCAGCGCGCCATGGCGGTCCTCAAGAAGCAGCCGGTCATCGACGGCCATAACGACTGGCCCGGCGCCCTTCGCGGCGGCTTCGGCGAAAAATGGTGGGAGGTGGACCTGATGCAGGACAGCCGCCGCTTCCAGCGCCCGCTCCACACCGATATCCCGCGCCTCCACCAGGGCCAGGTCGGCGGCCAGTTCTGGTCGGTCTATGTCCCCGCCAGCATCACCGGTCCTGCGGCGGTCAAGGCGACCATCGAGCAGATCGACATCGTCCATGGCCTCATCAAGCGCTACCCGCAGCATTTCGAGCTCGCCAGCACCGCCGCCGATATCCGCCGCATCCAGAAGACCGGCAAGATCGCCTCGCTCCTCGGAGTCGAAGGCGCCAGCCAGATGGACAACAGCTTGCCAACGCTCCGCATGTATCACGCGCTCGGCGTGCGCTACATGACCCTCACCCACAGCAAGCACAGCGATTGGGCGGACAGCGCCAACGAGGCCCCCCGCCCCCAGCCGCTCACCGAATATGGCAAGGCGGTCGTGGGTGAAATGAACCGCATCGGCATGCTCGTCGATCTGAGCCATGTCTCCCCCGGCACCATGAAGGCGGTGCTCGCTGTGGCCAAAGCCCCCGTCATCTATTCGCACAGCTCGGCCCGGGCGCTCGCCGATCACCCGCGCAACGTCCCCGATGATGTGCTCGCCCTCGTCAAGGCGAAAGGCGGCGTGGTGATGGCCAATTTCGTCCCCGGCTTCATCTCGGAAGCCGTCGTCCAGCACACCGCCTCGCGCTCGGCCGAATTCACCCGCCAGAACCTGCTTTTCCTCGGCCAGCCCGACAAGGCCGCCGCCGCCATGGCCGCATGGAACAAGGCCAACCCCGCCCCGGTCGTCGACCTCAAGGTCGTCGCCGATCATCTCGATCACATCGCCAAGGTCGCCGGCCATGATGCCGTGGGCCTGGGCGCCGATTATGACGGCATCCCCGCCGGCCCGGTCGGCCTCGAAGGCGTGGAAACCTACCCCGCCCTCTTCGCCGAACTCGTCCGCCGCGGCTGGTCCGACGAAAACCTCGCCAAGCTTGCCGGTGGCAACATCCTGCGCGCCATGGAAGCGGCCGAAAAGGTCGCGGCGGGGATGAGCGCGCAAGTGCCGAGTGCGGCAACGGTGGGCAACTAACCCCTCCCTCCCCCTCGCGGGGAGGGACAGCCGCGAAGCGGCAGGGTGGGGGCCTGCCCCACGAAACAAGACCAGCCCCACGCCCGGGCCTGTCCTACACCCGCGATTTCCGTCAGGGTGCAGCTATGGCGCTGCGTCTTTCTTCCCAGTCCCGTGCGATCGCGCGCGTTGCAAAGGCCGGGAGAGACGCGCGAGTCGTGTCAACTTCGTCGACTTCGGCGCTGCGCAGGGGGCCGCGGCAAAGCCGCGTCCTGACGTCAGACGAGTTCGGCTGGCGGAGGGCCAGCCGCCTCGCTGGCCGAGCTTGCGCCTCTCGCGCGATAGCTTCGCTATCGCCGTGGGCGCTACGCAAAACATCCGCCGAGGTTTCCCCCGGCGGATGCTGTGTCGTGCCTCGCTCGCCGCACGGGCAGCGCTTTCTCAACCGGCGTCCGGCCGGGCTCGCGCCCATGCTGCACTCCGCTTGCGTCCAGCCCCGCCCGGAGGCGCGCTACACGGCACTTCGCTCCGGTTTTCGGCCGCCCTTGCAGGCACCTTCCACCTCGGCAGGATCGGCATTCCCGGTTGCCGCGGGCGTCTCCGTTCATACTGTTCGTGCTGCCACGTCCAGCAAGTCCGGTTTCGCTGCACTGCGATCGGTAAACCAACCCAGGCTTCCTTGCTTCAATTCCCCGCGCAAGGCCGGGAATAACCGTCAAGCAAGCCGTATCCGTTTGTTTCCTTTGGCGTTTCCGCCGCCGTCAATTCCCGGCTACAGATGAATGGTCTCATGAGAGGCCGAGTCGTCAAAGTGAAATATTGCCGTCCCAGCCTGTGGATAACGGGGATATCGGGGATAGAATCAGATGAGCTCCACCGCCATCGCCGTCGCCTCGCCCCCGCCGATGCAAAGCGCTGCCACCCCGCGCCGGCCGCCGGTCCGCTCGAGAGCGGCCACCAGCGTCGCCAGGATCCGCGCCCCCGATGCCCCGATCGGGTGGCCGAGTGCGGTTGCCCCGCCATGCACATTCAGCCGCCCCCGGTCGATGCCCAGATCCTGCATGGCGATCATCGCAACAGCGGCAAAAGCCTCGTTCACCTCGAAGAGATCGACATCGGCCACCCGCCACCCCGCCCGGTCGAGCACTTTCCGGATCGCCGGCACCGGGGCCGTGGCAAATTTCGCCGGTTCATGGGCATGGGCGGCATGCGCCACGATCCGGGCCCGCACCCGCAGCCCCAGCTTTGCGGCCACATCGCTCCGCGCCAGAACCAGGGCAGCTGCTCCGTCCGAAATCGACGAGGCATTGGCCGCGGTGATCGTGCCATCCTTGGCAAAGGCGGGTTTCAGCCCCGGAATCTTGTCGGGCCGCGCCTTCCCCGGCTGCTCATCTTCGGCCACCAGCCCGGCCTTGGTTTCCACCCCCACAATCTCGTCGGCAAACGCCCCCTCGGCAATCGCCCGCTGGGCCCGCGCCAGGCTTTCCAGCGCATATTCATCCTGCGCCACCCGGCTGAACTGGTAATCCCGTGCACTGTCCTCGGCAAAGCTCCCCATCAGCCGCCCCGGCTCATAGGCGTCCTCCAGCCCATCGAGGAACATCGAGTCCTTCACCACATCATGCCCGATCCGCGCCCCGCCGCGGTGCTTGGCGAGCAGATAAGGCGCGTTCGACATGCTCTCCATGCCCCCCGCCACAATCACCCCGGCCGATCCGGCGCGCAGCGCATCATGCGCCATGATCGCAGACGCATCCCGCTGCCGCACATCTTGTTGACCGTGGTGGCCTCGACCGAGATCGGCAGTCCGGCACCCAGCGCCGCCTGCCGCGCCGGCGCCTGGCCCAGCCCGGCCGGCAACACGCAGCCCATGAAGATCTGCTCGATCATGTCGGGCGCCACACCTGCCCTTTCCACCGCCGCACGCACCGCCGCGGCCCCCAGAACAGTCCCCGGAAGTCCCGAAAATACCCCCTGGAAGCCCCCCATAGGCGTCCGCGCCAGTCCCGAAATCACCACATCGCTCATGATACGCACCTCAAGCAGCCTTCACACCATGCACTCCGGAACCCAGATGCAGCACTGTTTCGGCGCCATCCTTCACATGAAACACCGTGCCCTGCGGCCCGTCGGGCGCAATCGCCACCCCATGCCAATCCTCGCCCCCCACCAGCAGCCCGCGCAGCACCCGGGCGGTGATGCCATGGCTGATCGCCAGCACCGGCCGGCTCGGATCGAGCTCCGCAAGCCACTCCGAGAGCCGCGCGGCAATGGCCGGAAACCACTCGCCCTGCGGCGGCTGCACGCTGAACAGCCGCCGGCCCTGATCAACGATCGGCCCGATTTCGGCAATGATTTCAGCATAATTTCGCCCTTCCCAAGCGCCGACATCGATCTCCAGCAATCGCTTGTCATGCTGCCAGTCGAAGAAGGAGCGGCCGATATGCTCGCTCACGATCGCCGCTGTCTGCTGGGTGCGCCCCGAAGGCGAGACCCAAAGATCGCGGCCTTCCGCCACCCCGCTGGCGCCAATCGCCGCCCCCATCGCCTCGGCCTGCGCAATGCCGGCGCGGGTCAGCGGGGTATGCCCCAAATGCCCCTGCATCCGAGCGGCGGCGTTGAAGACGGTTTCGGCATGGCGAGCAATGACAATATCCATGGGGGAACCCCTAGCACGGCACACCGCACCCGCTATAGTGCCGCAAAACAATCACGGCCCTGCCAAAACCAAGGAACATCGATGAAGGCCACGGTCGAACGCGCTACGCTGTTGAAATGTCTCGCCCATGTGCAGTCGGTCGTCGAGCGTCGCAA
The DNA here is from genome assembly GCF_014205635.1 of Polymorphobacter multimanifer. Taxonomy (GTDB): domain Bacteria; phylum Pseudomonadota; class Alphaproteobacteria; order Sphingomonadales; family Sphingomonadaceae; genus Sandarakinorhabdus; species Sandarakinorhabdus multimanifer. The sequence goes on along the minus strand of NZ_JACIIV010000008.1, from coordinate 70,399 downwards.
CACCATCCCCATCCTGTCGAACGTGCTCATCGAGGCCCGCAGCGATGGCCTGCGGCTGATGGCGACCGATCTCGATCTGCAGATCGTCGAGACCATCCCGGCGCAGATCGACCTCAACGGCGCCACCACCGCCTCGGCGCACACGCTGTTCGACATTGTCCGAAAGCTGCCCGAAGGCGCCCAGGTCGAGCTGGCCACCTCCGGCGACCGGATGAGCGTCGTCGCCAACCGCGCCCGCTTCAGCCTCGCCACCTTGAAGCGCGACGATTTCCCGGTGATCGCCGAAACCGAGCTGCCGACGCAATTCACCCTCACTGCGGCTGCCCTTCGCGAGCTGATCGACGCCACCCGCTTCGCCATCTCCACCGAGGAAACCCGCTACTATCTCAACGGCATCTACGTCCACGCCCCCGACGGGCTGAACAAGCTCCGCGCCGTCGCGACCGACGGCCACCGGCTGGCGCGGATCGAGCTCGACCTGCCCGAGGGCGCCGCCGGCATGCCCGGCGTCATCGTGCCGCGCAAATGCGTGGCCGAGGTCCGCAAGCTCATCGACGAGCTCGCCGCCGATGCGCCGATCGAGATTGCGCTGTCCACCTCGAAGATCCGTTTCCGCTTCTCGGGCGAGGCCACGCTCACTTCGAAGCTGATCGACGGCACCTTCCCCGATTACAGCCGCGTCATCCCCACCGCCAACGACAAGCGGCTGGTGGTCGACACCCGCAGCCTCGCCGAAGGCGTGGACCGCGTTGCCGCGATCGCCACTACCGAGAAGACCCGCGCGGTCAAGCTTGCGCTCAGCGCCGGCAAGGTGACGCTTTCGGTCACCAGCCCGGAGAATGGCACCGCGTCCGAAGAAGTGTCGGCGGACTATGCGTCGGATGCGATCGAGGTCGGCTTCAACTATCGGTATCTGCTCGATATTCTCGGTCAGGTCGGGTCGGATTCGGTCGATGTGCATCTGGCCGATGCCGCCGCTCCCACACTCATCCGCGAGTCCGACACCTCGAAAGCTCTCTACGTGCTGATGCCGATGCGCGTCTGATCAGTCGTGCCCCCAGCTCTCGCCGACCCGCTCGGCGAGAATGTGGCGCACCGTCGGTTGCATCCGCGCATTGTAGCGTGCCAGCACCGGATGCTCGCCACCCGATCCGAAATGGGTGACGAGATCGCGGCCTGTCCAGTAATGCAGCGCAAACCCCGGCCCTTCCGCCACGATCATGTCCCGGCCATCGGGCATTTCGGGATCAAGCTCGCGAAAGTCGATCGCTACCTGCGGCGCGGATGATGGACACACCGCCAGCGTAGTGCCGCCCCAGCCGGTGACGATGGCGCGGTGCAGATGTCCGGTGACCAGCCGGATGATATGCGAATGCTTCTCCACGACAGCCCGCAGCCGCTCCACCCACCCTGCATCAAGATCCTCGGTCATCCACCCATTGCCGGTCTCGATCGGTGGGTGGTGCAGCACGACGATCGTTGGCCGTGCGTCTTCCGCAAGCCGGGCATCGAGCCAGGCGGCACGGCCTGCATCCAGGCTGCCGCCGTGGCGCCCCTCCTCGAGCGTGTCGAGCACGACCACCCGCAGCGGTCCGGCATCATAGCAATATTGCAGGAAGCCGCCGACACGCGGAGAGTCGGGGAACACCTTGAAAAAATTGCCGCGATCATCGTGATTGCCGAGTGCCGGAAGTGTCGGGAACGGCAGCGCATCGCACAGCGCCTTGAATGTCTCGTAAGAGGCGATCGTGCCATGCTCGGTGATATCCCCGGTGGCAAGCAGAAGATCGGGGCGCGGCGAAAGCGCCAGCAGCGTCTTCACCACATCGTCGAAGCGCTTGCGGTTGAGTTCCGCCGGGTCATCCGGCTGGAAGCCCAGATGAATGTCTGTGACCTGAGCAATCAGCATCGGACCAGCCCGTTCCCCCCGCCACTCGTGTCTGGCCAGATACGCAGCGCGAGGACAGGATGACGCATCAGATTCGTTACCGCAACATCAACCGGTGCAAGACTGTGCGAGATGTCGAGCGTCCGCAATGTCATCCGCCCGCCCGGACCTGCGCCGGGCCGGCGGGCGCCGACGGTGACCAGCGACTGCCGGTGCTGCGGTGGCCAGCGGGTGCGGTGCTCGCCGCAACCTTGATCGGCGTTGCGGCGGGTCCATCCGTGCCGAAGTGAAAGCCATGGCAGGTGTCGCAGCTGGCAGCGACATTGGTCTTCACGTTGCTCGATCCGTGGCAGTCGCGGCACTGCGCAACCGGCGGCAGAAGCACATCGGTTGCCACCTTCGAGGTCGGCACCCCCTTGTGGCATGCCACACACGCTGCATCGCCGGTCTTCCCGTCATAGCTGTCGTGCTTCCTGTGCGGAAAGCGGCTCTTGGGGAGATAATGGTCGTTGATCGTCACCGGCATCACCTTCCAGCGTTCCGCCAGATGGGGCGCGCCCGTCCGCTCCACCTGATGGCAATCGCCACAGACACCATCCTTGATGAAGATCTGATCCACCGCCGCCTCGGCACGGCTGCGTGCATTGCCGATGCCCGAAAGCCGCAGCTGCTGCGCCTCCACTTCGGCCATGCGCCCCGGGGCGCGTCGCTCGAACGCCAGCCGCTGCACGTTGGCACGCGGTGCCACTGCCTGCGACAAATAGAAATCCCGAACGATCCCCGCCACCTGCGGCGCCTTGCCATGCGGAAGCGTGCGTACCACGCCACCATCGCGGGCAAAGGCCAGATCATGGCAGGCACTGCAATTGGCCTCCATCTCGATCGGCTTGAAGCGCTCACCATCGCTGTCGGCCACATGGCAATAGTTGCAACCCAACGCGCCGTCTCTGGCGGGCAGGCCCTGCTTCAGCACCATGTTCGCCACGCTGTTGGTCTTCGACATGTGGAGTTCATGCGGATAGATCAGCCCCGAGGCCTCCTTGGGCCGGGAATCGAGCGATACCCGTTCGAAGCGCGGTGCCGTTTCCGAAGCCGCAGCGACCAGCGTCGCCTTGAACTGCGGATGCTTCTCCCAGCCTTCGACATTGGCGATGCGCGCATCGGTCAGCCGTGCATCGAGCCCGGTGTGGCAATCGGTGCAGAAGCTCTGCGCCACCATCAGCGCACCGCCGGGGCCTTCATGCTCCTTGTGGCAGCCGGCACAGCGGCCTTCTTCCAGCCCGACTGCCCTTTGGATTCCGGCTTCCACGGCCGCCAGCCCACCGCTGGGGATGAAGCGCCCGCGCGCCATCCGGTCGGCGGCGGCATGGTCGGGCACCGCACTCGGCTTGTGGCACGCGGTACAGGCGGCATCGGTGGTCGAGACGAACGCCGCCTGGTGGCAAGCGCCGCAGCTGTTGGTGATGCCGGCATGCGCGCCCGACATGGGCCCGCTGGTCCACACGATATCGGGCTGCATCGCGGTCCGCGCCGCCGCCGGCGTTACACCCAGTGCAGGCTGCAGGCCGGACCGCACCGCCACCGGAATCGGCCGCGCGGCGTCTGCTACCATGTCCACCGGCAGATCGACATTGCCGCGGCCGAGCATGGTGAACACCGGCAGCGCCAGCCCGAACAGCAGGACCACCAGCCCAAGCGTCCAGGCCATCGCCCGCTTGGTCGGCAGCGTGCCCTTGAGCGAGAAGATCTCGTTCTCCGCAGTGGCGTCGGCGGCGTCGCTGGCGGCAATTACCCGCTCGGCCGTGATCGCCACGTCATCGGCCGCGTCACCGGGCTCGAGCGTCAGACGGTGACTGGCGAGGTTGATGATGGGGCGCTCGGCGACTCGCAGCTCGGCTCGGTTGACGAACTTGCCGTCGATCTCCAGCGGAATGCCGCCGGTTGCTTCCACCGCCACCAGCCCTCCCGCCAGCCGTGTCAGCTTGGCGTGGCGCAGCATGACTCCAAGGTCCGCCAACTGGATATCGCAATCGGTGCCGCGGCCGACGCTGATCTCGGGCGCCGCCAGCGACCGCGTGCGGATGATGTCGCCTCCATCGGCGCGCTTGGCAATCTGGCGGACGATAAAGCTCATTTGGCCATCACCAGTAGATGAACACGCTGAGGACGTGCGCGGTGAGCGCCACCAGAAGCGCGATCGTCATCGGCACATGCAGATACAGCCAGATTTCCAGCTGGGTCTTCATGCGGATATGGCGCCGCGCTTGCGCCAGGGCTGCATCCTTGCGCTCGAGCAGGAACAGGATCTGGGTCAGCGCCGGGTCGGGCTTCGCCCGCCGCATCTGCTCGTTGACCAGGCCCTGGATGGCGTCCCGGGCCCGCGCATTGCCGCACCTCGGGTGGCGGGCGGTCAACCGCTGCCACAGACCGCCGGACACTTCGCACTCCTCGAGGCTCAGCCGCACCAGATCGGCCTCGGCCCTGGCCAGCGGCTGTGCGGCTGTATCGAGCTGCCGGTCGAGCGTGCGGATCGCCTCCAGCATCTGTGGCTGGGTAGCCTCGTTGCGATTGGCCGAAAGCTGGGCAGGCAACCGGGCATAGACAACCACGCCATAGATGCCCGACACGATGACCAGCATCATCAGCACCCAGGCGAGCGTGTGCACGTTCCAGCCCAGCTGGAAGCCCGCGTGCAGCGTGCCGATGACGATCAGCGACAACCCGAGATAGACATGCGCGCTCGTCCACGCCTTCAGGGAATAGGGTTTTGTGGTGATGATGCGCTTCCTGAGGCCGATCGTGCTGAGCCAGACGATGAGAAGCAGGCCCAGCGTGCCGAGCAGATAGCCCAGCGCCGTGCCGCCATTGGGCCGCGGCGTCTGGTCGACGAGCGCATAGGCGACGATCGCGAGGACCGACAGGCCGCCGGCTACCTTCGCCCAGCGCATCCGGCCGTGGGTGAGGAAGCCTTCATGCGCAATGTCGCGCGGCGCCCGCGTCACCGCCCTGCCGCGCATTGCGCGGGATTCCTGTTTGCCGCGCATTGCGCGGGATTCCTGTTTGCCGCGCATTGCGCGGGATTCCTGTTTGCCGCTCATCGTCCGGGGCGCCCGCGTCGCCATCAGCCGCCCTTCCGGTCGAGCAGCGCCACCGACAGGAATTGCTCGGGGTTGACGCGGATCGCGGCTCCAGTTGGGCAGGCGCGCACACAGGCCGGGCCACCGGACTGGCCCGAGCACATGTCGCACTTGATCGCCTTTTTGGGCGCTTCGGGGTCGGCGTGCTTCTTCTTCCACTTGAGCCCGGGCTCGCCCGGCCCCGGCCCCTGGCCGAAGAGCATCCAGCTGATCAGCCACGGCCGCTTGGGCGGCACCTTGTCCATGCGGATCACGCCATAGGGACAGTTCCGTTGGCAGTTGCCGCAGCCGATGCAGGTGTCGTCGATATAGACTTCGCCGGTCGGCCCGCGGTGGATGGCATTGGGCGGGCAATCGGCCATGCAATGCGGGTGCTCGCAGTGCCGGCACGAGGTCGGCACATGCAGATGCGCATAGGTGCGCCCCGCTTCACGATCGAGCCGGCTGAGGCCATCATGGCTGTCAGCACAGGCCTTTTCGCAATTGTCGCAGCCAATGCACAGCGTCTCGTCGATCAGCAGCACATCGGTGGCCTCGCCAACGCCATTGTCGACCAGGAAATTGGCGACGCCGGTGTACATGTCCACCACGCCCTCGAAACTGTCCTTCTTCGATTCGATATAGCTGTTGAGCTGGGTGCGGCTCGACATCTCTTCGCGCAGCCGGGCGGTGAGGCCGGGCTTGGCGGCGAGCAGCGGCCGAAACGCCTCGCCGGGGATGCGGATGACATCGCTCTTCACGGCTGCGCGCACCGTGGCAGTGCGGCGCCCGCCATCGATGACTGCCATCTCGCCGACATAGGAGCCGGCGGGCACATAGCTCAGGAACACCGGCTTGCCGCCGATCGCCTTTTCCACCACCATTGAGCCGGAGCGGATGATGAAGATGTCGTCCCCCTCCTCACCTTCCTTGATCAGTGCCTGCCCCGCCTTCATGGTTTCCACCTTGGCGGCGGCCACCGCATCCTTGAGATCGGCTGGAGTGAGCCCCGATTTGAAGATCTGCAGCAACGAGCGCTCAGTGGTGACGCGGGTGACTTCGCGCGATGCGCTGGGCACGGCGCTCATCAGCTTGAGGGCAGCGGTGCGCGAGATTTCGACAAGAATGCAGTCGGTGCCGGCGCGGATGGTGGCGCCGCGCTTGCGCCCGGAAATCAGCCCCACTTCGCCGAAGATCTCGCCCTTGCCGAGTCCCACGGTGATCGACGGGTCGTTCGGGTTCACCTCTACAAGCACTTGCCCCTCGGCAATACCGAACAGCGACGAACCCGGCGCGTTGCGCTCGAAGATAACGTCACCGGCGCGATAGGCCCGCGCCTGGCTGTCGAGCATGAATTCGCGCATCTGCAGCGGGCTCATGCCGTTCAGGATGCCGACATTGCTCCGCAACAGCTCGAGCCAGTCCGCCACGGAACGTCCGCCCGGCAGCCCGGCGAACTTGGCTTCGAGAATCGGCTCGTCGGCGGGCTTGAGGCTGGTGTTGCCGTTGATGAACTCGACGACATCATGCCCCTGGTTCATGCAATGCTTGATGAGCGGATAGCCGGCGAGCGCCCCGATGACGAAAATGCCGGGGGCTGTCGATTCGAACACTGCCGACAGCTTGGGAAACGCCAGCCGGTCGTTCGAGGCAAACTCCACCCCACAGGCTTCGACAAAGCCGCGCGGCGGCGCCGACCCCATGCGCGCGATGATCCGGTCGCAGCGAGCGCGCACCTCGCCATCGGCGGTTTCGAGCACGATCCAACCGGGCTCTATGCTTCTCGTCGTGGTGCCCAGCATGATCGAGATGCGCCCGGCGTCGCGTGCTGCCATCAGCGCCTTCACATTGGCATCCTTGGCCGTGGAGAACTCGCCGCCACGGTTGACGAGCGTGACGACATTGCCCTGTGCCGCATCGCCGGCCAGCCCGAGCGCATTCTCGATCCCGGCGTCGCCGCCGCCGATGACGAAGATATGCTCGTCATTGTACATCGCCGGATCGTCGAGCTGATATTGCACATGCGGCAGGTTGCCCCCCGGGCACCCCATGAGATTGGGATTGCCCTGGGTGCCGATCGCCAGCACCACCGTCTCGGCCATCACTTCGCTGCCATCGGCCAGTGTAAGCTTGTAGGGAGGCGCCAGGCGCTGCATCTCCTTAATTTCGCTGGTGCCATCGCGCTTGCGCGTCACGGTCTTCATGATCGAGCCGGGAATCGGGTCGCCGGTGCCCACGATCGACTTGATCTCGGCATGGCGCCGCACATTCACCTTGTGGTCGGCGGTCTGGTTGTCCCACAGTCCGAGCACCGTCTCGCGCTTGCCGGCGTCGAAAGCGAGATCGGAGCGGAGCACCAGTTGTGATGGCGTCGCCATCACATGCTTGCCCTTCTGGTACTTGTAGATCGTGTCGGAGAGATGATCCGTCTTCTCGAGCAGCACATGGCTGAGCCCGAGCGCCGCGGCCCGCGCGGCTGCACTCAGCCCCGCGGGCCCGGAGCCAATGATGGCGATCCGGTAGCAATCGCTCATCGTGCGCCGCCCCTCACTGCTCCCCCTTTACCCTGCCCCCCTGCTCGGGCACGGACAAAAGCTGCGACCAATCACGCCGCTGTCATCGTGCGCCAGACAGGCTAGAGTGGCAACAGGATTTGCGGCACATACGCACGCAGCGCGGCCGCCGTTTCAAGCAGCCGCCGCAGAATGGGAAGGGTCTGGCACACGATGCTGGCTGAAATCGGGCAGTTTGCCCTTATTCTGGCGTTTCTGGTGGCCGCCGCACAGGCGGTTTTGCCGATGGTCGGTGCCATCCGCGGAGACAGCGCACTGATGAATTTCGGCCGCACCACGGCGCAGCTGCAGGCCGCCCTTCTGGCGCTGGCCTTCGCCATTCTGATGGCGAGCTTCGCGCGCGCCGATTTCTCGGTGGCGCTGGTGGCGCAGCATTCGGCGCTCGATCAGCCGCTCGCCTATCGCCTCGCTGCAACATGGGGCAACCATGAAGGCTCGATGCTGCTCTGGGTGCTCATCCTGGCGCTGTTCGGCGCCGGCATTGCCGCTTTCGGAGACAATCTGCGCGCCAGCCTGCAAGCGCGCACGCTCAGCATCCAGGCGATGATCACCACTGCCTTCCTCGCCTTTTCGATCTTCACCTCCAACCCCTTCGCGCGGCTCGACCCCGCACCCCTTGATGGCTCCGAACTCAACCCGCTGCTGCAGGACCCCGGCCTCGTCTTCCACCCGCCGCTGCTCTACCTCGGCTATGTCGGCTTTTCGGTCACCTTCAGCTTCGCCGTCGCCGCTTTGCTCGAAGGCAGGGCCGACGCCGCCTGGGCGCGCTGGATGCGGCCCTGGGTGCTTGCAGCCTGGGTGCCGCTCACGCTGGGCATCGCCCTCGGCTCCTTCTGGGCCTATTACGAGCTGGGCTGGGGCGGCTGGTGGTTCTGGGATCCTGTCGAGAACGCCTCGCTCATGCCCTGGCTTCTGGGCACCGCATTGCTCCACTCGGCGATCGTCACCGAGAAACGCCAGGCGCTTGCCGGCTGGACAATCCTGCTCGCCATCCTCGCCTTTTCCCTGAGCCTCATCGGCACTTTCCTGGTCCGCTCGGGCATCCTCACTTCGGTCCACGCCTTTGCCGTCGATCCCGAGCGGGGCGTGTTCATCCTCGGCATGATCGGCGTCGCCACCGGCGGTGCGCTCGCGCTCTTCGCGCTGCGGGCTCCCATGCTGCGCTCAGGTGCACTGTTTTCGGGCGTCAGCCGCGAGGCGGGGCTCACGCTCAACAACCTGTTCCTGATGGCGGTCACTTCGGTGGTGTTCTTCGGCACCTTTTACCCGGTGGTGATGGAGGCGTTCGACCAGAAGGTTTCGGTCGGGCCCCCCTATTACAACATGGTCTTCGCTCCACTTTCGGTGCCTCTGCTCATCCTTGTCACCGTCGGTCCGATGCTCGCCTGGAAGCGGGACAGCCTGTCCACGCTGGCCCCCAAGCTCAAATGGGTCGGTCTCGCCACGCTGGCTAGCTTCGTGGCCGCGGGATTCCTGCTCGGCTGGTCCGAGGTCGGCGCCGCCTTCGGCTTCGCACTGGCGCTCTGGCTCATTGCCGGTGGCGTGATGGCGCTCGCAAAGCGCTGGCGCGGGGCTGCCGGCTTCAATGTCCGGCTTGTGCGCACCACGCCGCCGGCGGTCCTTGGCATGGCGCTGGCGCATGCCGGACTTGGCGTGCTGGTGGCGGGCATCAGTGCCATGAGCGCGCTCTCGGCCGAAAGGATCCTCGTCATGCGCCCGGGCCAGACCGTCGAGGTCGGCGCGATCGCGGTCAAGTTCCTCAGCCTGGCGGAAGTGCAGGGGGCCAATTACCGCGCCATGCAGGCGCAGTTCGAGGTGACGCGTGGCGGCCGGGTGCGCACACTCGTCTCGGAGCGGCGCATCTATCCCAACAGCCGCAACCAGACGACCGAGGCCGGCATCGATGCGGGCTTCCTGGGCAACAGCTATATCGCCATCGGCGACCAGCAGCAGGGGCCGGCTGGCGACGGGCTGGTGGTGCGCAGCTACTGGCATCCGCTGGTGGGCTGGATCTGGTTCGGCGGGCTGATGATGGCGCTGGGCGGCGCCGCCTCGCTTGCCGATCGCCGGTACCGTATCGGCGCTGCCACCAAGCTGCCGCCGGTGCCGAAAGCCGGTCCGGTTGCAGCCACGGTCCCGGCGGAGTAATCAACGGCCCATGAAGCGTTTGTTGTTCCTCCTGCCGATCCTGGCCTTTGTCGGCCTGTTCGCGGTGTTCGGCGTGGGGCTGACGCACGATCCCAAGCTGCTGCCTTCGCAGCTCATCGACCGGCCGCTGCCTGAATTCGAACTGCCAGGCATCGCCGAAGCCCCCGGCGGCGGCCCCGGCTTTGCGTCGGCCAGCATCCGCGGCGAGCCCGCCCTTCTCAACGTCTTCGCCAGCTGGTGCGCGGCGTGCCCGCAGGAGCATCCGGTGCTCACGCGCATCGCCGAGGAAGGCGTGCCGGTCTATGGCCTCGCCTGGAAGGACGTGCCGGCCGATTCGCGCGGCTGGCTGGAGAAATGGGGAAACCCTTACGTCAAGGTGGCCGCCGACGAGGCGGGGCGCACGGCGATCGATCTCGGTGTCACCGGCGTCCCCGAGACCTTCATCGTCGATAAGCGCGGCCGGGTTCGCTACAAGCAGATAGGCCCCATCTCGCCCGAGCAATGGACCGACACGCTGAAGCCGCTGCTCGCCCAGCTAAGAGCCGAAGCTTGAAGGCAGACGTATGAGAGCACTTCTCATCGCGGCCCTGTTGCTCGCATCGCCTGCGCTTGCCGTGCTGCCCGACGAGATGCTGCCCGACCCGGCGCAAGAGGCCCGCGCTCGCGAAATCAGCAAGGAGCTTCGCTGCGTCGTCTGCCAGAACCAGTCGATCGACGATTCGGATGCACCGCTCGCCAAGGATCTGCGCGTGGTGGTGCGCGAGCAGATCAGCATGGGCCGCACCAACCCCGAGATCATCGCCTATGTCTCCGATCGCTACGGCGATTTCGTGCTGCTGCGGCCGCCGGTGAAGCCCAGCACATGGCTCCTCTGGGCCGGACCGTTCATCCTTTTGCTGGCGGGTGCCGGCGGCTTGATCGCCTGGCGCCGGCCCCGCTCCTCCTCTTCGCCGGTCGCCCCGCTCGATGCCCCGCTTTCGGCGGAGGAAGCCAAGGCGGTTGCCGCCCTCGGCGATCCCAAATCCTGAACCGGACTTCCAAATGACCCTGTGGATCATCCTCACCGCCATGGCGGCGCTCGTCGCCGCACTCATCACCGTGCCGCTGGTGCGCCGGCAGGAGGCGCGTGCCGATGCCCGTGCTGCCACGCTGGCCGTCCTCAAGGACCAGCTTGCCGATGTCGATGTGCAACTCGCCGCCGGCACCATCCCCCCGGGCGATGCCGAGGGGCTGCGCACCGAGATCAAGCGCCGGATGCTTTCCGCAGGCCATCTGTCCGAGGATGTCGCGCGGCCGTTCGCATCGCGCGCACTTTCGGGCGTTGCGGTCGGACTGGCAGCCATGGTCGCTCTTGCAGCCGCAGCGCTTTATTCGACGATGGGCCAGCCCCAATTGGGCAGCACGCCTGCCGGCCCGGCAACGGCCGCCGCAGGCCCTCAGGGCGCGCCGCCGCTACCCGAGCAGGCCGAAGCCGATGCCGAGATCACCCGGCTCGTCACCGGCCTGGAAACGAAGCTGGCGGCAAGCCCGGGCGATGCAGAAGGCTGGCGGATGCTCGGCTGGAGCTACTATAATCTTCGCCGTTTCGACGATGCGGTGCGTGCCTATGGCAAGGCCGTCGAGCTCAACCCCAATGGCGAGGGCTACCAGTCCGCCTATGGCGAAGCGATGGTCCAGGCGGCCGATGGACAGGTGACACCGGCAGCCACGGCAGCCTTCGCCAAGGCGGCCGCGCTCGACACGCAGGATGCCCGCGCGCGCTACTTCCTCGGCATCCAGAAAGCCCAGGGCGGCAATCTGACCGGCGCGTTGGAAGACTGGATCCGCCTGCTTGGAGACAGCGCGCCCGATGCTCCCTGGGTGCCCCAGCTGCGCAGCATCATCGATGGCACCGCCAAGGAGGCCGGAGTCGATGTATCGGCAAGGCTCGCAGCGCTCCGCCCGCCTGCCACCGGCGGCGCCAGCGTCGCCTCGCCGGCACCGCCCGCAGTGGCAGCGGCAGCGGTGGGCGCACCCGCCGGCGTTCTGCCCGGCCCGAGCGCCGATCAGGCCGCTGCGGTGCAGGCGCTGCCGCCGGGGCAGCAGCAGGCGATGATCCGCGGCATGGTCGATGGCCTTGCCGAGCGCCTCGAGGCCAATCCGAAGGACGAAGCCGGCTGGCTGCGGTTGATGCGGGCCCGCACCGTGCTGCGCGAAGGCGTGGAGGCGCGGGCTGCGCGCGACGCAGCACTTGCGGCCTTCACTGGCGATGCTTCCGCACAGGGCCGCATCCGCGCCGCCGCACAGGAAATGGGCATCAGCTGACGGGTCTGCTCCGACTCGACGGGGACTGGGCGGGGCTGAACGGCTGGTTCCAGGCCTCCACGCGCCCCAGCGCGCCGCTGGTTGTGGCGCTGCATGGATGCACCCAGACCGCAGCCCTTTATGCCCGCGCATCGGGCTGGCAGGCACTTGCCGCCCGCCACGATTTCGCGCTGCTGCTCCCCGAGCAAACGAAGCGCAACAACCAGAGCCTGTGCTTCAGCTGGTTCGACCCCAATGCCGTCCGCCACGGCGAGGGTGCCGCCATCTTGAGGATGGTCGACACCGTGTCCGCCGCGCACGGCCTCGACCCGAGTCGCTGCTATATCACCGGCCTTTCGGCGGGTGCGGCGATGCTGCTGGCGCTCCTCGAAGCGCATCCGGGGCGCTTTGCCGCGGCAGCACCCTTGGCCGGCGTGCCGGCAGGGGCGGCGCTCGATGTCGCTTCGGGCCTCAATGCCATGGCGGGCGGGGTGCCTGCAGCGGCGCAACTGGCCCGCCATGTCCCGCAGTCCCCGCCGCCGCTCAGCCTGTGGCATGGGCTCGCCGACGACAGGGTGCATCCGCGCAACGCCGAGCATCTGGCCATAGCCTGGGCGCTCGCTGGTGGCACGGTGGAGTCGCACCTCATCCCCGGCCTCGGCCACGCCCAGCCGATCGGCCCGGATGGCACGCCGGGGCAGCATTTCGTGCGTGGCCTTGGCGATTCCACCAGCGAGATCGCGCATTTCTTCGGCCTGCACTGAAGCGCCGGCGCATTGCGCCGATAGTGTCTGTCAGAGCAGTGCGCGAGCCGTCCAGTAGGTGAAGCCTGCCGCAAGCCAGGCGGCAGCAAACAGATAGCTGAACATGAAGATCGGCCAGCGCCAGCCCCCTGTCTCGCGCTTCGTCACCGCCAGTGTAGAGATGCACTGCGGTGCGAAAACGAACCAGGCGAGAAAGGCGAGTGCGGTGGGCAGCTCCCAGCGGCCGCGCAGCGTCTCCACCAGCGAATCGGTATTTTCCTCATCGACGCCCTCGAGCGCATAAACGGTGGCAAGCGCGCTCACCGCCACCTCACGTGCTGCCATGCCCGGCACCAGCGCAATGGCGATCTCGCGATTGAAGCCGATCGGCGCGAAGATCGGCTCTATCGCATCGCCGATTCGCCCGGCGAGGCTGTAGTCGAGCGCGGTCCCCTCCCAATTTGCCGGCGGCTTGGGATAGCTGGCCAGGCCCCAGAGCACGATGGTGGACACGAGGATGATGGTGCCAGCGCGTACCAGAAACGCCGTCGCGCGCTGGTACAGGCCGATCCCGACGTCGCGCGGTGCCGGCCACTGATACTTCGGCATCTCCATGAGGAAGCTCGGGCTCGGCCCTCGCGTCACGGTGCGGCGCAGGGCAGCCGCCGCCACCAGCGCGCCGATCACGCCGAACAGGTAGAGCCCCGTCAGCACCAGCCCCTGCAGGTTGAACAGCCCGCCGACCTGAGTGGCGGGAATGAAGGCGGCGATGATCACGGCATAGACCGGCAGCCGCGCCGAGCAGGTCATCAACGGTGCGATGAGGATGGTGGTCAGCCGGTCCTTGGGCGAATCAATCGTCCGCGCCGCCATGATGCCCGGGATGGCGCAGGCGAAGCTGGAGAGCAGGGGAATGAAGGCACGGCCATTGAGGCCTACACCGGCCATCAGCCGGTCCATAATGAAGGCGGCCCGGACCATATAGCCCGATTGCTCGAGCAGCAGGATGAAGAAGAACAGGATAAGGATCTGCGGCAGGAAGATGATGACCGCGCCAACACCGGCAAGCACGCCGTTGACGAGCATCGAGCGGAGCGGACCATCATCGAGGGTGGCGTTGACCAGATCCTGCCCGGCGCCGATCAACGCTTCTATCCAGCCCATCGGCGCCTCGGCCCAGGCAAAGACCGCCTGGAAGATGAAGAACAGCAACCCGGCGAGCAGCAACGGCCCCGCCACCGGGTGCAGCGCCACGCCGTCGATCCGCTCGGACCAACGCTTCGGGGCGCCGACGCTGCGCACGGCAGCCGTGGCAATGCGCCGGGCTTCGCGCTGCAACGGCGCGATGTCGCCATCCGGAACCAGGGCCTCGGTCGCGGGCGTGGCCAGCCGGCTGGACACCGCGGCAGCGAGCGCCTCCAGCCCACGGCGGCGGACAGCCACCGTCGGCACCACCGGCAGCCCCAAAAGTTCCTCGAGCGCCGCCACATCGATCTCGATGCCATCGCGGTCTGCAAGGTCGATCATGTTGAGCGCCACCACCATCGGCTTGCCGAGTGCTTTCAGCTCAAGCGCGAATCGCAGGTGGTTGCGCAGATTGGTGGCATCCACCACCGCAATGATCGCGTCGATCGGCCGTTCGCCCACCAACCGGCCGAGCACGGCATCGCGCGTCACCGCTTCATCGGGGCTGCGCGGTTCCAGGCTGTAAGTGCCCGGCAGGTCGATCAATTCGGCGCTGCGGCCATCGGCGAGTGGCAGCCGCCCGGCCTTGCGCTCGACGGTCACCCCCGGATAATTGCCCACCTTCTGCCGCGATCCGGTGAGCGCATTGAAAAGACTGGTCTTGCCGGCATTGGGATTGCCGACCAGCGCCACCACCGGGCTTGCGAGCACGACGTTCATGCGAGTTCGACTTCGATGAGCGCTGCCATGGCGCGCCGCAGCGCCACCACCATATTGCCGACCCGTACCGCCAGCGGGTCACCACCAAAGGGCGCGCGGTGCAGCACTTCCACATCCACCCCCTCGTCGAACCCCAGCTCGTGCAGCCGGCGCGCCGTATCGGGGTCTATCCCGGCGCGATCGATCGCGGAGATCAGCGCGCGTGTGTGCGGCGGCAGCGCGTCGATAATCAGCGGAATGGCCATGGCGGCGACGGAAACCTCACAGATTGTTGCGAGGCGTTATCATGTGCAGGTGGCGAGCGCCAGCGTTCAGAGCGAGGAAACCGGATAACGCAGTCGGCCGAGGAAGCGTGCTGGATTGGGCACCCATTCGAACGCGCTCCGGAATTGTGCCTTGCTCTTCTCGATCTTCATCACGTCATCGATCCGGCGATCGATGAAGGCCAGCGTGTCCACCATGCCCTCGCTGTCGTCATCGAGCCAATAAAGCAGGGTGGCGGAATAGACCGATCCCAGGATCACGCGTTTGGAATAATGGTTGAAGTCGGTCGCTGTGTCCCCGGCGGCACGCCACATGGCATCGGCGGTACGCCACAGCGTGCGCAGCCCGAGGCCGGCATTCTGCGGCATCGCCATCACCGCAAGCGCGCGCCGAACCGCTTCCTTGTCGTGCGCCGCCTGTTCGAGCCGTGTTACCAGCGCCAGGCGGATTCGCGCCCGGATCTTCATCGTCTCCACGCCCGCCGCCACCATCGCTTGCGTCATCGTCGCATCGGCGCGCGCGGTATAGGCGTCGGTCATCGCCACGGCATCGGGCAGGGCAAGGGCGGCAATATCGCGGTCGATTCCCGCATCATCGGCGCCGCCATCACGCGCCGCCGCCGACCATCCCTCAAACGGCACATGCGGCAGCATCGCCTCGATCAGCCGCGGCCGCAGCGCATCGAGGGGCACGTCATTGTCGGCAATCGATGAGCCAGAGACTTCGGGGGCATGGGCTGCGTCGGTCATGGCACATCCATACCCCCGAAGCCCCGCCGCCGCCAGCGCGCAGGACGCCGCGGCTACGCCAGTGCAGTTCACGAACGGCCGGCTCTCTTGTTTCGGCGCTGGCCGTCTGCTATGCGCCCCGTTCGCTCCGGCAGGCCCGCTTTCCGGAATCATCGAGTCTTTGACAAGCGTGGGTGCTGTGCCAGCCCCCCCGACGTGAATGGAGAGTACGGCTGCATGCAAATCATGGTTCGCGACAACAATGTCGATCAGGCGCTGCGCGCCCTCAAGAAGAAGCTGCAGCGCGAAGGCGTTTACCGCGAGATGAAGCTGCGCCGTCACTATGAAAAGCCGTCTGAAAAGCGTGCACGCGAAAAGGCTGCCGCTGTGCGCCGGGCTCGCAAGCTCGAGCGCAAGCGCATGGAACGCGACGGCGTGAAGTAAGCGCCGGCTGCTTCGGCTGGCCCCAAGCACCGGCTGACCCCGCGCTGACAAGGATATCGTGCCGATGGCCACTCCCGAATCGAATGCCAGGCCGGGTGCAGCGTCACCCGGCGCCGGTCGCTGGATCATCGGCGGAGTCGTCGTGCTGTTCATTGCCGGCCTGGCTACCTGGGCCGGCACACAGACACAGGTCGCCGCGGTGCGCACCGCAGACATGCAGTATCTGGACGCAAACAAGGACAAGCCGGGCGTGATCACCACCAGCACGGGCCTGCAATATCAGGTCATCACCGAAGGCAAGGGCCCCAAGCCCGCCGCATCCGACGTTGTCCTCGTCCATTACGAGGGCAAGCTCGTCGATGGCACGGTGTTCGATTCAAGCTATCAGCGCGGCCAGCCTGCGGCCTTCCCGCTCGACCAGGTGATCCCCGGCTGGACCGAAGGCGTGCAGCTCATGCCGACCGGCTCCAAATATCACTTCGTCGTGCCGCCCGGCCTTGCCTATGGCGCCCGCGGTGCCGGCGGCGTGATCCCGCCCGGGGCCGTACTCGAATTCGATATCGAGCTGCTGGCGATCCGCCCCAACGAATAGCCTCAGCTGCCGGTGGTGCGGTTGATGACGCGGCCATCGGGCAGGTACACCTTGTCCGCAGTCACATACTCGCCCTTGGGCGTGCAGATCCCGCCGGGATTCTGCGCGCGAATCTTGGCGCAGAACTCGGTGTCCGGGCGCGGCTGTGGCTGGGCGACTGCCACCGCAATACCGATACCACCCAGCACGAAAGTGGACGCAAGCGCGGCAATGGCGGTTTTGGTGATCGATTTCATGGCACAGTCCCTGTTCAACATGTCGCAGCGTCTAGCGCCTTTGGGCTTTCGCGCCCATGAATTTGTGTTGGGGTCCGCGCGAGGCTAACAGCGAAGCATGGCGTTTGCGGCACGATTGCTGATCAGTCTCGAAGCGGTGGCCGCCAACTGGAGGCTGCTCGCGGCCGCCAGTGGCCGCGCCACCACCGGGGCCGCGATCAAGGCCGATGGCTATGGGCTCGGCGCACGGCCGATGCTCGATACGCTGGCCAAGGCAGGCGCACGCGATTTCTTCGTGGCAAGCTGGGCGGAGGCGGCAGCGCTCGGGGCGATGCCCGCGGGCGCCCGGCTCGCGGTGCTGCACGGCATCACACCCGCAGAAATGGCAACGGCACAGGCCCTCGGGCCCGATGTGCGGCCGGTGCTCAACACACCCGCACAAGTCGCCCTGTGGCGGCAAACCGGACGGCCGGCAGACGTGATGATCGACACCGGCATTAACCGGCTCGGACTGGCGGACACCGCGCTGCTGCAAGGCATGACCATCGACACGCTGCACAGCCATCTCGCCTGTGCGGAAACGCCAGCGCATGCCATGAACCGGGCACAGCTCGCCGCCTTCCACGCCGTGCCAAACCCCGCCCGGCGGCGCGCGCTGGCGAATTCCGCCGGCATTGCACTGGGGCCGGACTGGCATTTCGATCTCACCCGCCCCGGCATCGGCCTGTATGGCGGCGGCCCTTCCGCCATGCGTGACCGGCTGCTGCCGGTTGTGGCGATCGAAGCGCCGATCCTGCAGCTGCGCGATGTGCCGGCAGGGGCCAGCGTCGGTTATGGCGCCAGCTTCATCGCGGCCCGGCCGACGCGGGTGGCAATCACGGCACTCGGCTATGCCGATGGCTATCCGCGCGCGATGGCGACGTTCGGGAGCGCGCGGGTCGCCGGCGTGGCCTGCCCGCTCATCGGCCGGGTGTCGATGGACCTGACCGCGTTCGACGTCACCGATGCCCCGCCACTGGCGGAAGGGGACTGGCTTTCCGTGGATTTCGACGTGGGCGCAGCAGCGGCACAGTGCAACCGCGCCGAATATGAGTTGCTGACAGGCCTCGGGCGTCGCTATGCCCGTGTCTATACATGACCGGCGCGCTTGAAACCTTTGTCCATGCCCTGATTGCCCTGGGTTCCGTCGTGCTCGGCCTGCTGGCGAGCATCGGCAGGCTGACGCGTTTTGCCGTCACCGTGCTCGGCCGCGCGGTGCGCCCGCCCTGGTATCCGGCACAGCTTCTCGAGCAGATCCTCGTCATCGGCTGGTTCTCGTTGCCGGTGGTGGGGCTGACGGCGCTGTTCACCGGCTCGGCGCTGGCGCAGCAGATCTATATCGGCGGCAGCCGCTTCAACGCGTCGAGCACCGTGCCTGCCGTCACCGTCATCGGCATCGTGCGCGAGCTGGGGCCGGTGCTCGGCGGGCTGATGGTGGCAGGGCGGGTGGCGAGCGCCATGGCGGCCGAACTGGGCACGATGCGCGTCACCGAGCAGATCGACGCGCTCACGACGTTGCGCACAGATCCGATGCGCTATCTGGTCGTGCCGCGCGTGCTGGCGGCGATTCTGGTGATGCCGCTCCTCGTGCTGGTGTCGAACGTGCTCGGCGTGATGGGCGGCTGGCTGCTCGCCACCACCCGGCTCGGCTTCAATTCGGCGGCCTATCTCAACACCACCGCCCAATTCCTGAAGGCTGATGACGTCATCTCGTCGATGGTCAAGGCAGCGGTCTTCGGCTTCTTCATAGCACTCATGGGCTGTTTCCATGGCTACAACAGCTCGGGCGGAGCGGCGGGTGTGGGGCGTGCCACCACCAACGCCGTGGTGTCGGCCTTCATCCTGATCCTGCTCTCCAACCTCATCATCACCGTGATCGTGTTCGGCCGATGAGTGTTCCCAAGATCGAACTGGCGGGTGTGACGAAGGCCTTTTCCGGCAAGGTGGTGCTGGCGGGCGTGGATCTGACGGTGATGCCGGGCGAATCGATGGTGATCATCGGCGGCTCGGGCACCGGCAAATCGGTGACGATGAAGTGCATCCTGGGGCTGCTGCGCCCCGACGCCGGGTCGATCCGCATCGATGGGCAGGAGGTAAGCGGCCTCAAGGGCCGGGCGCTGGCGGCGCACCAGGCGCGCTTCGGCATGCTGTTCCAGGGCGGTGCGCTGTTCGATTCGCTGCCTGTGTGGCGCAATGTGAGCTTTGCACTTTCCGGCCCGGCGCGCGAGCGACGGGCGGCTGCGCTCGACAATCTGGCGCGGGTGGGACTGGGGCCGGAAGTGGCCGACCTCAAGCCCTCCGAGCTTTCGGGCGGCATGCAGAAGCGCGTGGCGCTGGCACGCGCCATTGCCCCGCGGCCGGAGATCATTTTCTTCGACGAGCCGACCACCGGGCTCGACCCGATCATGGCCGATGTCATCAATGCGCTCATCCGCCAGCTGGTGTCGGAGCTGGGAATCACCGCGTTAACCATCACGCACGACATGGCGAGCGTGCGCCGGATCGCCGACCGGGTAGCGATGCTTTACCAGGGCCGGATCATCTGGCAGGGTGAACGAAATGCTATCGACAGCGCGGAAAATCCCTTTGTTGATCAATTTGTTCACGGCCGGGCCGAAGGGCCGATCCAGATGCAGCTGAGGCGGCTTTGAGCAGCGCTGCCGAGC
The DNA here is from genome assembly GCF_014205635.1 of Polymorphobacter multimanifer. GTDB lineage: Bacteria > Pseudomonadota > Alphaproteobacteria > Sphingomonadales > Sphingomonadaceae > Sandarakinorhabdus > Sandarakinorhabdus multimanifer. The sequence goes on along the minus strand of NZ_JACIIV010000008.1, from coordinate 50,795 downwards.
TTGCCAGGCTGTTGGCCAAGGCGTCGGAAGGGGACACTGCGGCCTTCCGCGACTTTTACGACCGTACCTCCGCGAAGCTGTTTGGCGTCATCCTGCGTATACTGCCCGAACGCGGAGAGGCTGAAGACGTGCTGCAGGATGTTTATGTGACGATTTGGCGAAAGGCGGCGGAGTTCGACTCCAGCCGTGCCAGCCCGATCACCTGGACAGCGACGATCGCACGCAATCGCGCGATCGACCGGCTGCGCGCCAAGGGCTCCCGCCCCACCTCGCCGCTCGAGGACGCCGGGCTTGTGGAAGATTGCGCCCCGCTTGCCGATGTGCAGATAGACACGGCCCGGGGTGCGGCCAGCGTGCATGCCGCCCTGGCGATGCTCGACCCGCGCCAGGCGGCCGCCATCCGCAGCTGCTATTTCGAAGGGCTGACCTATGAGGAGCTGGCGGCGCGCGAAGGCGTGCCGGTGGGCACGCTGAAGAGTTGGGTGCGGCGCGGCATCATGCGCATGCGCGCCGCCATGGGCGCGGCCGAAGGCCATGGGGAGCACGCATGAGCGACCCCACCGACATGCAGCCTGACGACATGCTGGCGATGGATTTCGCATTGGGCGCACTCGATCGGCCGGCGCGCAAGTCTGCCGAGGCGCGGCTGCGCAGCGATCCGGCATTCCGTGCCCGGGTCGAGGGCTGGCAGGCGCTGCTGGCGCCGCTCGACGCCGAGACGGAGACGGTGCTGCCGCCCGGCAGTGTCTGGGCCGGCGTGCTGGACGAGATCGAGCCGCAACGCCTGTCGTCGCCGGGGCCGACGACGCAATCGGAAACGAAGGGCCTCTGGCACAATCTGGCCTTCTGGCGCGGTCTCGGCATCGCTGGACCGGCGCTCGCTGCAGTGGCGCTCGTGGCGGTGAACCCCACTGCTCCCCCGGTGGTGACCGCACCGTCCGATGACCAGCTGGCTGCAGCGGCCCCTGCACAGCTGTCGACCTCGCTGGCGGGGGCCGATGGCGCACCGCTTCTCGCTGCCACCTGGGATCCGCTGCGGGGCACCGTGGTGTTGACGCCGGTCGCAGAACGCGACGATCCGGACCGGGACGTGGAGCTCTGGGTGATCGAAGGCGACAAGCCGCCGCGCTCGCTCGGGATCATCGAAATTGCCACACCGAATGCGCATGCCATTTCGTCGCAGGTCGTATCGGGGTTGCAACCGGGGTCAGTGCTCGCCATCTCCATTGAACCGATCGGTGGCAGCCCCACCGGCCTTCCGACCGGGCCGGTGGTTGCCACGGGTAAGCTGAGCGCCGTCTGATCACGCAATCGGATGTGTGCTTGGTGGAATCGGCGTCGGCTCTGGGCAGCGCGTGATTCCAGTCTGGCTGCCCAGAGCCGATAGCCGAACTGCTTCCGAAACCGCCGCAGTTGTCGCGAGTATCGGAGTGGAAGCTGGCATATTGGCGGACATGGCCAGTCGCCTGCGGCAAAAGCGCCATGCGGCGCTGCTGTAACATCGCAGAACGACTTCTGTACGTAAAAGGCAGCACCTGCCCGATCGGGTGTGGCTGTATGTCTATAGTTCAGGAGTTTACATCATGATCTCGAAGAGCTTTGCTCGCGCCGGCATTGCCGCCCTGGCCCTTGGCCTCGCCGTCCCCGTGCTCGCCCAGACCGTGATGGTCGGTGGTGCTGCCATGTCGCCGACCAAGGACATCATCGACAACGCCTTCAACTCGAACGATCACACCACGCTGGTCGCCGCGGTCAAGGCTGCCGGCTTGGTCGACACCCTCAAGGGCCCCGGTCCGTTCACCGTGTTCGCCCCGACCGATGCCGCCTTCGCAAAGCTGCCCGCCGGCACGGTGGAGACGCTGGTCAAGCCCGAGAACAAGGCGACGCTCACCTCGATCCTCACCTATCATGTCGTCGCCGGCAAAGTTTCGGCCGCCGATGTCGTCAAGGCGATCAAGGATGGTGGCGGCAAGGCCGAACTTACCACCGTGCAGGGCGGCAAGCTGACCGCCTCGATGATGGGTGACCGCGTGATGCTGAGCGACGCCAAGGGTGGTATGGCGCATGTGACGATTGCCGATGTGAACCAGTCGAACGGCGTGATTCACGTGGTTGATGGCGTTGTGCAGCCGTAAAGGCCAAGCCGCCGCGCGATAGCGAAGCTATTGCTCGAGACGGCGCAGCGCCCGGACGGCGGGGCGGCTGGCCCTATGCCAGCCGAACCCGTCCGACGAGCCCCGTGGCTTTGCCACGGGGCTTTTTTCGTGAATGCAGCTTAGGGCCTCTCAGCCCAGCGACCCGCGCAGCGCCACCATCGCCAGCGCCGCCTTGGCAGCCTCGCCCCCCTTGTCCTTTTCGCTCGCTCGCGCCCGTGCCCAGGCCTGCGCTTCATTTTCCACGGTGAGGATGCCGTTGCCGATCGCCATGCCATCGAGCGTGAGCGCCATGATCCCGCGCGCACTTTCGCCCGCCACCACTTCGAAGTGGAAAGTTTCGCCGCGGATCACGCAGCCCAGCGCCACATAGCCATCGAAGCGACCGGTGGCTTCGGCAAGGGCGATGGCGCCGGGGATTTCGAGCGCACCGGGCACAGTGATGCGCTCATGCGTAGCGCCCGCAGCGTCGAGCACGGCCACGGCGCCGGCCAATTCGGCATCGGCAATGGCGTCATAGAAACGGGCCTCGACAATGAGGATATGCGTCATGCTGCTTGTCCTTCGAGCGGATGCGGCGGGAGCGCGCGCTCGCCGACGACGTTGAGGCCATAGCCGGTGAGGCCGACGATATTGCGATGCTTGTTGGTCAGCAGCACCATGTCCGACACCCCGAGATCGACGAGGATCTGCGCGCCGATGCCGTAATCGCGCAGGTCTATCGGCTCGCCCTGGCCCTTGGCGCGCATCTGCGACGAGATGGCAGTGGGGGTGGCATCGCGGATGATGACGAGGATGCCCGCCCCTTCGTCGGCGATCGCCTGCATGGCGCGCTGCAGCTGGCCGGCACGGTCATTGGCTTCGTGGAACAGGTCGGTGAACATCGACATGGTGTGGACGCGGACAAGCGTCGGCTTGCCCGGCTCGATCCGGCCCTTCTGCAGCACCATGTGCTCGGCATAATCGGCGGTGTTGGCATAGGTGCTCAGCCGCCAGCGACCGCCGAAATGGCTGTCGATCTCGGTCTCAGCCACACAGGCCACCAGCCGGTCATGGCGGTGGCGATAGGCGATGAGATCGCGAATCGTTCCGATCTTGAGGCCGTGGCGGCGGGCGAAGGGGATGAGATCGGGCAGCCGCGCCATGCTGCCATCGTCGTTCATGATCTCGCAGATGACCCCCGACGGGTTGAGCCCGGCGAGCCGCGACACATCGACGGCGGCTTCGGTATGGCCGGCGCGCACCAGCACGCCGCCATCGCGCGCCACCAGCGGAAAGACATGGCCGGGGTGGACGATATGCTCGGGCCCCTTGCTGCCATCGATGGCCACCGCGATGGTGCGGGCACGATCGGCGGCGGAAATGCCGGTGGTGACGCCGTCTCGGGCTTCGATCGAGACGGTGAAGGCGGTGCTGTGGTGGGTGCCATTGTGCTGCGCCATCAGCGGCAGCCCGAGCTGGCGGACGCGTGTCGCCGACAGCGAGAGGCAGATGAGACCGCGGCCGTGGCGCGCCATGAAGTTGATGGCATCCGGCGTCGCCATCTGGCCGGGAATCACGAGATCGCCCTCATTCTCGCGGTCCTCATCGTCGACAAGGATGAACATGCGGCCGTTGCGCGCTTCGTTGATGATCTCCTCGATCGGCGAGAGGGCAGGCCCCTGCTCGCGCTTGCCGAGATAGTCCTCGAGCTTGCGCAGCGTTTCGGTCGTCGGATTCCAGTCATCATCTTCAAGGTTGCGGAGCGAATTGGCGTGGAGCCCCGCAGCGCGCGCCAGCCCGGAGCGGGTTTCCTCACCAGCAGCGACAAGATTGCGAACCCGGCTGATCAGCGACATGTGCAGTGCCTCACATTAAAATGTGACAATGACTTGCTCGTATCACATTTCAATGTCAATCGACGAGTTGGCGCATCCGGGCAAGATAGCGGGCAAGCACATCGATCTCGATATTGATCTCGTCGCCGGGCTTCGCGCCGGCGAAGGTTGTCCATTCAGCGGTGTGCGGAATGATGTTGATACCGAAAACCGTACCCTCCGCCCGGTCTTCCACGGCATTCACGGTCAGCGAAACGCCATCGAGCGCCACCGAGCCCTTTGGGGCGATGAAGGGGGCGATTTCCGCCGGCACGGCAATTTCGAATCGCGTGCTGCCGCCCTCGGCCGTGCGGGTGAGGATAGTGCCGATGGCATCGACATGGCCGGTGACGATATGGCCGCCAAGCTCGTCCCCCACCTTGAGCGCGCGTTCGAGGTTGAGGCGGCGGCCCGCCACCCATTGCCCGTCTGCGGTGCGGCTGCGCGTTTCGCCCGAGACATCGACGCTGAACCGGCCGGGTGCCTTGGCGACGACGGTAAGGCACACGCCCGAGCAACTGATGCTGGCACCAAGCGCCACGCCTGAAGTGTCGTAGCTGGTGGCGACCTCGATGCGCAGGTCGCCACGGTCCTCGACCGCTGCGATGGTGCCGATGTCGGTGATGATCCCGGTAAACATGGCTGTGCCCTAACGGATGCGGGTAAACGGCTCAAGCCGGTCGGGCCCAAGTGCGACGACAGGCTCGGCCCGCCAGCGATCGTGCGCGATCTGGGCCAGGCCGAGGTCGGCTATGCCGGGCCGGCCGCCGAGCAGGATGGGAGCGCGGTAAATGAGCAGCCGATCAACCAGATCGGCGCGGAGCAGGCTGGCAGCGACGCCGGCACCGCCCTCCACCAGCACATGATGCGCCGCGGATTGGCAAAGCGCTTCCAGCGAGTTGAAATGCTGCCAGCCTGCGGGTGCAGGCCCTCGCCCAAGCACCGCGCGGCCAGGCGTGCGGCCCTCCAGCCCCGGCACCCGCACATCGAGCTTCGGCGCATCGGCGCGCAACGTGCCGCTGCCAACCAGCATCAGGTCGGCGCGGGCGCGCTGCAGATGCGCATGGGCACGCGCGCATGGCCCGGTGATCCAGCGACTGGTGCCGTCCGCCAGCGCCAGCGAGCCATCGAGGCTGAGCGCGAGCTTGAGCGTGATGTGCGGCCGGCGCCGCTGCTGCTGGCTGAAGAAGCCGGCCATCGATGCCGCGGCCTCCCCCGCGCGCACGCCGGTCGCTACGTCGATGCCTGCGCCGCGGAGCCGCGCGATGCCGACACCATTGGTGCGCGGGTCCGGATCCTGTGCCGCGACCACCACCCGCGCCACGCCGGCCGCCACCAGCCCATCGGCACATGCCGGTCCGCGGGCACTCTCGTGCGCACAGGGTTCGAGCGTCACATAGGCGGTGGCGCCACGGGCATCAATCCCGCCCAGCGCCATGGCTTCGGCATGCGGCCGACCCCCCGGCTGCGTCCATCCACGCCCCAGCACCACCCCGCCGCGTACCACGATGCACCCCACGCCAGGGTTCGGCCAGGTCGTACCGATACCGCGGCTGGCGAGCGCCAGAGCGGCGCCCATCCAGCGGTCGTCGTAAATGGTCACATCACCGGCGGTTCGGACGCGGGAACATAAGGCACATCCTTGCGGATGGCACCACCGGCCACATAGGCATCATATTGCTCCTGCGCCGCCTGCCGCGCGGGGCCGCTCAGCGTGTCGATATAGTCGCGTGCCTCGGCCAGCTTGGCTTCGCGGGCCTGGGTTGTGGCGACCTGATCGGCAATCGCGTCCTCGCGCGTGCGATCGGCGGACCAGCTTTCCGCATAGATGATCTTCGGATCGGGCTTCATGTAGCCCGAGCGGTTCTCGATCAGAAAGGCGAACATGACGAGCGCGGTGATCGCCACCGACGCACCCCCGACGATGAGGAAGCGCTTGCGCCGATCGGCGGCCGAGGGATTGAGGAACGACATGGCGCCAACATAATGCGCCATTCACCGCAGCGCCAGCGGTGCGGCGAAGCGGCTGGCTCAGCCGCTCGCGGCGGCCCGTAGTCGCTCGGTCGCTGCCGTCTGGCCGATGAGCGGCAGCAGCGCCGCCATCTCGGGGCCATGCGCTTCGCCAGTAAGGGCGAGCCGCAGCGGCAGGAACAGCGCCTTGCCCTTGCGGCCGCTCGTGCCCTTGAGTTCGGCGATCAGATCGGCCCAGATTTCATCGCGCCATGGCAGCTGCCCGAGCGTGTCGGCAGCGAGGCCAAGATACTCACGCTCGGCCACGTCGATGTCGGTCCGGACCGGTCCATCGATCACTGCCTGCCAGCGTGCGGCGTCCTCCAGCCGCTCCAGATTGCCACGAACGGCCAGCCAAAGCGGTTCGGTCAGGCCCGGAAGGCGCGCCGCGACCGTTTCGAAAGGCAACCCATGCAGAATGCGTGCGCTCAACGCTGCAAGGTCGGCGGGATCGAAGCGCGCCGGCGCTCGGCCGAAATGTGCGAGGCTGAAACCTTCCACCAGCGCATCGAGGCTGGCGATCGGCTCCACCGGCTGGCTGGTGCCGAGCCGCGCCAGCAGCGCCACCACCGCCAGTGCCTCGATGCCGTCCGCCTGCCACTCCCCAACGCCGGCACTGCCGATGCGCTTGGACAGGGCGGCATCGGCGCCGGTAAGCAGCGCCAGATGCGCGAGTGCCGGCGGCTCGGCGCCCAGGGCCGCGAACATCTGCAGCTGCACCGCACTGTTCGACACATGGTCCTCGCCGCGCACGACATGGCTGATCCGCATGTCGATATCGTCGACCACCGAGGGCAGCAGATAGAGCCAGCTGCAATCGGCACGGCGGATCACAGGGTCCGACAGCATGGCCGGATCGAACTGGCAGGGGCCGCGCACGCCATCGGTCCATTGGATGGGAGCAGCATGATCGAGTCGGAAGCGCCAGTGGGGGGCGCGGCCTTCAGTGGCCATGCGCGCATGATCGGCATCGCTGAGCGCCAGGGCTGCGCGGTCGTAGATCGGCGGTAGCCCGCGACCCTGCTGGACGCGGCGCTTCAGCTCCAGCTCTTCGGGCGTCTCATAGGCGCGGTAAACCCGCCCTGCCGCCGCCAGCGTCTCCAGCGCCGCGTCATAGAGCGCGAACCGGTCCGACTGGCGCACCTCATCGTCGGGAGCCAATCCCAGCCAGTCCAGATCCTCGCGGATGCCGGCGGCCGCAGCATCGGTCGAGCGCGCCGCGTCGGTATCGTCGAGGCGCAGCAGGAATCGCCCGCCGTGCGACCGCGCCAGCAGCCAGTTGACGAGTGCTGTACGGATGTTGCCGGCGTGCAGGCGCCCGGTGGGGCTGGGGGCGAAGCGGGTGATGACCATGGCGGCGGTGTAGGCGCGTTGGTGCTGCGGGGGAAGATATGAGACCATTTCGAAGTGGCGCGAGTCGCACACGCAATGGGGGGAGGTCAGGATGTCGTTGCTGTCATTTCTGGTGCGGGCGCTGGATGCGCTCGATCTCGATGATGATGTGAACCGCTTTGTCATCGATCGTGCCGTGAAGGTGGCAAGGGGTCGCCCCCATCCCTGGACAACCAAGCATGATTATATCTCCTGGACCGGGCTGACCGACCGCAGCTGGAACGCGCGATTGCTGCCGGCGAAACCCTATCCGGATGTGGAAGCACTCGGCACGCGGCGGCCACCGCTGGCGGACGCGGCGGCATTGTTCGCGCGGCCGGACACCCAGCCGCAGCGGCTCTGCGCAAAATCGACCGGGCTTTTTCCGGCGTTTGCGCAATATCTGACCGATGGGTTTATCCGAACCCAGCTCAGCAATGACGATGCGCTGACCGACCGGCGGCGCACCACCTCGAACCACGAGATCGACATGAGCCCGCTTTACGGGCGCACCCCCGCACAAACGCGGCTGCTTCGCACGATGAGCGAAACCCGGGGTGCGCGCGGGCGGCTGAAAAGCCAGATGATCGGCGGCGAGGAATATCCACCGTTTCTGTTCGCGGCCGATGGCACGATCGCAGCACCCTTTGCCGATGCCGAAGGCAAACCGCTCCTCGACATGCCGCTGGGGCTGGACAAGGCGCAGCCGGCGGGACGCGCCACGATGTTCGCTGTGGGCGGGGACCGGGTGAATGCCGCCCCGCAGACCGCGATGATGAACACGCTCTGGCTGCGCGAACACAACCGCCTGTCCGCACGGCTCGAAGCCGATCATCCGGACTGGGACGATGAGCGCGTGTTCGAAACCGCGCGCAACATCGTCATCGTGATGTTCATCAAGATCGTGGTCGAGGAATATATCAACCACATCAACACCACGCAGTTTCCGCTGCAGTCGGACCCCAGCGGCGCGTGGAAAGCGCCGTGGAACCGGCCGAACTGGATGACCGTGGAGTTCAGCCTGCTCTACCGCTGGCATGGGCTGGTCAAGGAGACGGTGGAATGGCGCGGCGCGACTGTCCCCGGTCGGGCGATGCTGCTCGACAACCGCCCGCTGCTGGGTGCCGGGCTCGCCGAGGCGTTCGTCCAGGTATCCGCCAACCGCACCTCGGCACTCGGGCTGGAAAACTCGGCCTCCTTCCTGCTCGATGCCGAGGTCAAGGCCATCGCGCAGGCGCGGCAGAACAATGTCGCCGGCTACAATGATTATCGCATTGCGCTCGGCATGGAGCCGGCACGCAACTTTGCAGCGATTGTGGGCACCAGCGACGAGCCGGCCGAAGCCGCACGGCTGGCAGCACTCGCAGCCCGGCTGCAAGGCCTTTACGGCGATGTCGACAATGTCGAATTCTATGTGGGGCTGTTCGCCGAGCGGGTGGAGAAGAACGGGCCATTGCCCGAACTCGTCTCGGCAATGGTGGCGATGGATGCGTTTTCGCAAGCGCTCACCAATCCGCTGCTCAGCGAGCATGTCTGGGGCAACCCCAACAACCGCCGGCTGGCGTTCACAGACATGGGGCTGGCTGCAATCGATGCGACGCGAAACCTGCGCGATGTGCTGCTGCGCAATTCGCAAGGGCTGGGCAGCGGCTTCGTGGGCATGACGCGCCGCGAGTGGCAACGAACCTGAGCGCCGTCTACTCCGCAGCCATCGCCTCGGCACGCGATTCGGCCGCTTGCAGCGCCCACATTTCGGCATAGCGGCCACTGCGCGCAAGCAGCGCTTCGTGCGTCCCGCGCTCGATGATCCGGCCCTGGTCCATCACCAGGATCTCGTCGGCGGAGGTGATGGTGCTCAGGCGGTGGGCGATGACGAGCGTGGTGCGGTCTTGCGCCACCGCACCCAGCGCAGCCTGGATTTCCGCCTCGGTGGTGCTGTCCAGCGCACTCGTCGCTTCGTCGAGGATGAGGATCGGCGGGTTCTTGAGCAGCGTGCGGGCGATGGCAACGCGCTGCTTCTCGCCGCCCGAAAGCTTGAGCCCGCGTTCGCCAACGGGCGTATCATACCCCTGCGGCAGCCGCTCGATGAAGCTGTGGATGCTCGCCCCCCGCGCGGCCGCCTCGATTTCAGCCTGGGTGGCGCCGGGTTTTCCATAGGCGATGTTGTAGGCGATGCTCTCGTTGAACAGCACGGTGTCCTGCGGAACGATCCCGATCTGCGCGCGCAGGCTGGCTTGCGTCACGCTGCGGATGTCCTGCCCGTCGATTGTCACACTGCCGCTGCTGATGTCGTAGAAACGGTAGAGGATGCGGCTGAGCGTGCTCTTGCCCGCCCCCGTATGCCCCACGACCGCCGTGGTGCGGCCGGCAGGGATGTGGAAGCCGATGCCGTGGAGGATCTCGCGGTCGGCCTCATAGGCGAAGCGCACATCGTCGAAGCGCACCTCGCCGCCGCGCACCGCCAGGTCGGGCGCACCGGGAGCGTCGGCGATTTCGGCAGGGGTGTCGATAAGCGCGAACATCGATTCCATGTCGATCAGCCCCTGCTTGATCTCGCGATAGACCATGCCGAGCATGTCGAGCGGCCGGAACAGCTGGATGAGCAACGTGTTGATGAGCACCACATCGCCGGGCGTGAAGCGGCCGCTCGCCCAGCCCTGCACGGTGAAGGCCATCGCGGCCGCCAGCATCAGGTTGGTGATGAGCGACTGGCCGATATTTAGCCAGGCAAGCGAGGTTTCGGAGCGGGTGGCTGCCCGGGCGTAGCGCTGGATGGCGGCGCCATAATTGTGGCGCTCGAGCGACTCGGCGTTGAAATATTTCACCGTCTCGTAGTTAAGCAGGCTGTCCACGGCGCGCGCGGCGGCCCTGTTGTCGGTATCGACCATCTCGCGGCGAAGGGCGGCGCGCCATTCGGTGACCTTCTGGGTGAAGCCGATATAGGCGAGCATCATGCCCAGCACCGCCAGCATCATCGGCGGCCCGAGCTTGAACCAGAAGATGACCGATACTGCCGTCAGCTCGAAGGCGGTCGGCACGATGTTGAACAGCAGGAAGTAGAGCATTGTGTCGATGCTCTTGGTGCCGCGCTCGATGATGCGGGTGAGCGCACCCGTGCGGCGCGTCAGGTGGAAGCGCAGGCTGAGATTGTGGATATGGCTGAACACATCGAGCGCCAGCCGCCGCGCCGCATCCTGCCCGACCTTCTCGAACACGGCATTGCGAATATTGTCGAACAGTACACCGCCGAAGCGTGCCAGCGAATAGGCCATCACCAGCGCCACCGCGATATCGATGCCGGCCTCCAGCCCCGGCGCCATCCGGTCGATGATGCCCTTGAAGGCGAAGGGCATCACCAGCAGCGTCGATTTGGCGAGCAGCACGAACAGCATCGCCACGACGACGCGCGCCTTCAGCCCCGGCCGGCCAGCAGGCCAGAGATAGGGCAGGAAGCGCTTCAGGATCGCGAAATCGGCTTTTCCTGCAGGAGGGGCGGACATGTGCTGCATCTCCGCCTGCTAATGGGGGCTGGTGGCGGCGGCGGCAAGTGGGGCATGATGGCTGCGATGGCCGACCTCCCCACACCGCAAGCAATCCTCGACTGGATCAAGACGCAGCCAGCGGCGGTCGGCAAGCGCGAGATCGCGCGCGCCTTCGGGCTGCACGGCGCCGACAAGATCGCGCTGAAAAGCCTGCTCAAGCGGATGCAGGACGATGGCCAGCTCGATCTCGGACCCGGTCGCACCCTCCACAAGGGGGGCGGATTGCCCAAGGTCACCGTGCTGCGGATCGTCGATTCGAGCGATGCCGGGCTGTTCGCAGTGCCGGATCGCTGGGACGGTGCCGGCCCGCCCCCGCGGGTGCGCGTGCTGGAGCGCGGCAAGCGTGCGGTGCTGGCCATCGGAGATCGGGTGCTGGCGCGGATCGAGGAGGCTGGCGGCGGCTACACCGGCTTTCCAATGAAGCTGCTCCCCAAGTCGGCCGAATTCGTGCTCGGCATTGTCCGCAAGGACGGGCTTTCGCACCGGCTGGTGCCCGTCGACAAGAAGGCGCGCTTCGACCTGGCGCTGAGCGAACTCGGCGATGCGCAACTGGGAGACCTGGTGCTCGCCGAGCCGCACGGCCGCGGCTCGGCGATGCACGGCCGCGTGGTCGAAGTGCTGGGAGACCCGTTCGCCCCGCGCGCCTTTTCGCTCATCGCCATTCATGCCAAGGGCATTCCCCATGTGTTTTCAGCCGAGACGCTGGAAGAGGCCGATGCCAATGCCGAGCGTGGGTTGGGGCCACGCGAGGATCTGCGGCACCTGCCGTTTCTCACCATCGACCCAGCCGATGCGCGCGACCATGACGATGCTGTATGGGCAGCACCCGATGACGAAAATCCTGGGTACTTCAACGCCATTGTTGCCATTGCCGATGTGAGCTGGTTTGTCCGCCCCGGCGGCAGCCTCGACCGTGAAGCACGGGCGCGCGGCAATTCGGTCTATTTCCCCGATCGCGTGGTGCCGATGCTCCCCGAGCGGCTTTCTGCCGATGTCTGCTCGCTGGTGGCGGGCGAGGACCGCGGCGTGCTTGCCTGCCATTTGCACATCGACGCGCAAGGCAAGGTGCTGCGCCAGCGTTTTGCCCGCTCGGTCATCCGCTGCACGGTGAACATCGCGTATGAGGAGGCACAGGCGTCGCATGATGCCGGGTCCGGGGAGCATTTCGCCACACTCAAGCCGCTGTGGGAATGCTGGGCGCTGCTCAAGGCCGCCCGAGACAAGCGCGAGCCATTGGCAATCAACATGCCCGAGCGCCGGGTGGTGCTCGACGAGAAGGGCCGCATCGCCTCGATTGCGCTGCGGGAAACCATCCCCGCCAACCAGCTGATCGAGGATTTCATGATCGCCGCCAATGTCGCGGCCGCCAAGGCGCTGGAGGCGAAAAAAGCCGCCTGCATGTACCGCGACCATGAGTCCCCGAGCCGCGAGAAGCTGGTGGCGCTCAAGGACTGGCTGGAGACCTTCGACATCCCATTCGCGCTTGGTCAGGTCATCAAGCCCGCCACGTTCAATCGCATCCTGACGCGCACGAAAGACGAGGACCATGCCACCCAGGTGATGGAGCAGGTGCTGCGCAGCCAGACCCAGGCCTATTATTCACCCGAAAACAAAGGCCATTTCGGCCTGTCGCTCGGTTCCTATGCGCATTTCACCTCGCCGATCCGCCGCTATGCCGATCTGATCGTGCATCGCTCGCTGGTCAGCGCCTGGGGCCTTGGCGAGGGCGGCATCGACGATGCCGGCCAGGCGGCAATGGGGCGCACCGCCGAGCATGTGTCGCTCACTGAGCGCCGGGCGATGGAGGCCGAGCGCGACACGCTCGATCGCTATGTGGCGGCCTATCTTTCGGAGAAGGTTGGTGAAGTGATGCGCACCCGCATCACCGGGGTCGCCAAGTTCGGTTTCTTCGCCCAGGTCGACGGGCTGGGCGGGGATGGGCTGGTGCCGGTGAGCACGCTCGGCGACGAGCGCTTCGTCTATGACGAGGATGCCCGGGTGCTCGAGGGCATCGAGACCGGCACGCGCTATGTGGCCGGCCAGCGGCTCGATTTGCGGCTGGTCGAGGCCAACCCGATCACCGGGTCGCTGCGCTTCGAGCTGCCGTTCGGCGAAGGCGGCTCAGAAACGCCCCGCCCGCGGGTGGACCGCGTCCGGACCGGCCGCCGCGTCGGCCAGTCCCGCGTCCCGCGCGGCATCAAGCGCGGTCGGCGCTAGACCTCAGGCCAGCGTCCCGAAGGCCGACAGCCGCCGCGCCAGCGTCTGCGCTGCCTTGGCGTCACCCTTGGCCAGTGCTGCTGCAACGCGGGCGCCCTGATCACGCAGCGATCGCTCGAAAGCGTCGGCAGCGGGCAGGGTCTCGATGCCCTTGAGCGCCGTGCTGGCCTTGGCGGCGTTCCGGGGCGTCAGGTCGAGCAGCCCGATTGCGTAAAGGGTGCGATAGGCCGGGTTGCGCGGGGCAAGCTGGAAAACACGCGCAAAGCCGGCCTCGAACTCGCTCGCCTTGGCGCCGAGCACGGTGCCGGCCATGAAGCCACCAAGCGAGGCTACGGCACCCCCGTGCCAGCCGGCGACGGCGGACCACGCCAGAGGATTTTCGGGGTTGGCGTCGCGGATGGCGACGAAGCGATTCCGGCTGTCCTTGGCAAGCCCCGGCGATTTGGCGAGCTTGGCACGGTAGCCGATCGCCACGGCCTTCTGCAGTCGCGCATCGACATTGCTTGGCGCCTTGGCGAGAGCGGCATCGAAATCCCGCTCGGCGGCAGCGATCAACGCTTCGGCGCGCGCCTTTTCGGTGGTCTCGTAGCCGGCAAGCCAGAGGTTGGCGCGGCCGGCATAGATCAGGCTCTGCACCGTGGCTTCGGCGCGGCCCTCGCGCGCGGCTTCGGCCCATCGCCCCTCGCGAAAACTGTCCTCCGCCGCCGCATGGGCGGGAGCGGCGACCAGAAGGGCAAGGGCGAGCAGGGCTGATTTCATCATGGCAACCTATACGCGGGCCAGGGCTCCGGCGATGAGGCCGCGTGTCTCATCGAGCCCGTAAAGCGCAATGAAGCTACCCATACGCGGGCCTTGTGAACTGCCGATGAGCGTTTCGTAGAGCGCCTTGAACCAGTCCCGCAGGTTTTCGAAGCCGTGCGCCTTGCCAGCCTCGTACACCTGCTCCTGAAAGGCTTCGGCTGCCGCTCCCGCACCGAGTGCCGCAAGCCGGGCATCGAGGTCGCGCAGCGCTTCCGCCTCCTGCAGCGTCGGGGCGCGGCGGGCGAGATGCGGCACGACGAAATCACGCGCATAGGCCGCAGCATGCTGCACCAGGCGGTCGAGCATCGGATGGCTTTCCGGCGAAGTGCCGGGGGCCTGGCGTGCCACATAGGCCCATAGCTTCGCCGGATCGTCCGTCGCGGCGACCGAAGCCAGGTTGAGCAATAGCCCGAACGTCACCGGCAGGGCGGCAGCCGGCGGCGTGCCTTCATGGATATGGTGGACGGGATTGCCGAGCTGCTGCTCGATCGGCTGCTCGGGATAGCGCGCCAGAAAGTCCCCATATTCGTCGATGGCGCGCGGGATCACATCGAAGTGCAGCCGCTTCGCCTTGCGCGGGTTCTGGTACATGTAGAGCGCCAGGCTCTCGGGCGGGCCATAGACCAGCCACTCCTCGATGGTGAGGCCGTTGCCCTTGGACTTGGAGATCTTCTGCCCCTGCGCATCGAGGAACAGCTCGTAATTGAACCCCGCCGGCGGCTCGGCGCCGAGCACGCGAGCGATGCGGCTCGAAAGGGTGACCGAGTCGATCAGGTCCTTGCCCGCCATCTCGTAATCGACGCCGAGCGCCACCCAGCGCATCGCCCAATCGACCTTCCACTGCAGCTTGCAATGGCCGCCGGTCACGGGAACGGTGACGGTCTCGTCAGTGCCCCCGCTGCTATTGGGTCGGATATAGCTCACCGTTCCGGCCGCCACATCGCGCGCCACCAGCGGCACCTGCAGCACATGGCCCGACACCGGGTCGATGGGCAGGAAGGGAGCATAGGTGGCGCGCCGCTCCGGCCCCAGCGTGGGCAGGATGACGTCGATCACCGCATCGTAATTCGCGAGGATTTTCAACAGCGTCGCGTCGAAGCGGCCGGCCTGGTAGCATTCGGTGGAGGACAGGAACTCGTACTCGAAGCCGAAGCTGTCCAGAAACGCCCGCAGCCGGGCATTGTTGTGCGCGCCGAAGCTGGAATGGGTTCCGAACGGATCGGGCACTTGCGTCAGCGGCTTGTGCAGGGCTTCGCGCAGCACCTCGGGGTTGGGCACGCCTTCGGGCACCTTGCGCAGCCCGTCCATATCGTCCGAAAAGGCGATGAGCCGCGTCTTGACGCCCGGCGCCATCGCTTCGAAGGCGCGGCGGACCATGGTGGTGCGCACGACTTCGCCGAAGGTGCCGATGTGCGGCAGCCCCGAGGGGCCATAGCCGGTCTCGAACAACACGCCCTCGGCTGGGAAGCCGCTTTTGTAGCGCGCCAGCAGCTTGCGCGCCTCCTCGAACGGCCAGGCCTTGTTTTCGAGAGCGGCAGCACGGAGTGTTTCTTGGTCAGTCATTTCTCGTCTATCCCTGTCGCATGGCTTCTGGCGGTGATGGTTCGGGCGCGCAAGCCCATTGGGGTCGCGGACAAGTTCCCGACGCCCTCATAGCTACCCATGCCGGGGTGTGGGTGGCGCGCGAGGGCGGGCCGCCGTCTGGCGTATCGCGCCGCGAGGCGATCGCCCGCGCCGGAGACACGCCGCACCTGATGATCAACGCGCCCGTCACCGCGAGCCGGCTGGGTTACCCCGAGCTTTCGGGGCTCGATCTGCTCGAGCTCTTTGCCTTCGTGCATCCCGCGCGTTTCGCCGTGCCCACGCCGCGCGGACTGGCGGAGGCGCTGGGTATCGACGGGCCGGGCGGAGACGCGGACACGGCGTTTCTGGTGCGCGCCGCGCGTGCGCTGCTGGGTACGCTGGTCGACCCTGGCTGGACGGCGCGACGCGGGGCGCATGGCGTGTTCGCGGGGCTGGCCCGGCACCGCTGGCCGTGGGCAGGGCTGGTGCGGCCGCTGCTCAAGGCGCCGGAAACGCCCGAGCGCAGCCTGTTCACCGCCCTGCCGCGCTGGGAGGAAGGCGCACCGCGCGAGGCGCCCCGCCCGGTGACGCTCGATGCAAGTGCTGTGCAGGCGCGGTTGGCGAGTATCATGGGGGACCGCGCCGAGCCGCGACCCGGCCAGCGCGACTATGCCGCCGCCGTCACCCAGGCCTTCCAGCCGCGCACCGCCCCCGGCCGGCCCCAGGTCGTGCTCGCCGAAGCCGGCACCGGCATCGGCAAGACGCTCGGCTATCTCGCCCCGGCGATCAGCTGGGCCGAGGCGGCGGGGGGTGCGGTGTGGCTGAGCACCTACACCCGCGCGTTGCAGCGCCAGCTCGATGCCGAGGCGGCGCGGGTGGTGCCGGGCATGGCGAGTTTGCCGGCGACGCCGGCGGGTGCCGAGACGCGCCGCGTGGTGGTGCGCAAGGGCCGCGAAAATTACCTCTGCCTGCTCAACCTCGAGGATGCCGTGCAGGGCGGCTTCCAGAACCGCGCGGCGCATTTCGCGCAGCTGGTGGCGCGCTGGGCCGAGTACAGCCGCGATGGCGACATGGTGGGCGGCGACCTCCCCGGCTGGCTGCCGCGGCTTTTCGGCCGCACCAGCTTTGCCGGGCTCACCGACCGACGCGGCGAGTGCATCTATGCCGCCTGCCCGCATTACCGCACCTGCTTCATCGAAAAGGCGACGCGCGCCTCGGCGCAGGCCGATCTCGTCATCGCCAACCATGCGCTGGTGATGATCAACGCCGTGCGAGGACGCACCGAAGGCCAGTCGCTGAGCCGGATCGTCTTTGATGAAGGCCATCATCTGTTCGACGCGGCCGACAACGCATTTTCGGTGGCGCTGACCGGGCGCGAGGCGGTGGAGCTGAAGAACTGGCTGCTCGGGCCACCGACCGCCAAAACCGGACGGCGGCGCGGGCTGGCAGCACGGCTGGCGGACATCACCAGCTATGACGATGCTGCGGCCGAATTGGTCGAGCGCATCGCATCGGCCGCGAGGGCGCTGCCGTCCGATGCCTGGCTGGCGCGCGCCGGGGGCGGCGAGCCCGAAGGGCCGATCGAGACACTGCTGGCGGCGGTGCGGGCGCAACTGCTTACCCATGCCGCGGCGCGCGATGTCGATGCGGCCTATGGGCTGGAAACCGAAATTGCCGATCCCTTGCCGTCTCTTGTCGACGCTGGTGCTGCGGCCAGTGCGGCGCTGGGCAAGTTGAGCGGGCCGATGGCGGCATTGGCGGCGCATCTGGAGGCGGCGCTCGACGATCCGCCCGATTGGCTCGATACCTCGGGCCGGGCGCGGGTGGAGGGGGCAGCCAACGGATTGAAATTGCGGTGCGAATTGCTGGCGGCCTGGGGGGGGCTGCTGGCGCGGCTGGGCGGCCCGGCGGACCCGGTGTTCGTCGACTGGCTGGCGATCCCGCGCGTCGATGGCCGGGATTATGATATCGGCCTGCACCGGCACTGGCTCGATCCGATGCTGCCCTTCGCGCGCGGCGTGCTGGCGCCTGCACAAGGCGTGTTGATCACGTCCGCGACGCTGCGGGGGCGGGGCGGGGACGACAATTGGGAGGAAGCCGATGCGCTGACCGGGGCGCGTCACCTGCCCGCTCCTGCGCGGCATTTCGCGGTGGAAAGCCCGTTCGATTATGCCGGCCGGGCGCGGGTGCTGATCGTCACCGATGTGCGCAAGGGGGATGTTTCGGGGCTGGCGCAGGCCTTTCGGGCGCTCATCGAGGCGGCGGGAGGGGGCACTTTGGGGTTGTTCACGGCCATTGCGCGGCTGCGCGCGGTGCATGCGCGGATCGCCGATCCGCTCGCCCGCGCCGGATTGCCGCTCTATGCCCAGCATGTCGATCCGATCGACACCGGCACGCTGGTCGACATTTTTCGCGCCGAGCCGAAGGCCTCGCTCATCGGCACCGATGCGCTCCGCGACGGGGTGGATGTGCCCGGCGAATCGCTGCGGCTGGTGGTGATGGAGGGGGTGCCCTGGGCAAGGCCCACCGTGCTGCACAGTGCACGGCGCGCCGCCGCCCCCAGCGCGCAGGGCTATGACGACCGGGTGGTGATGGGGCGGCTGGCGCAGGCGTTCGGCCGGCTCATTCGCCGGGCGGACGATCGCGGGCATTTCGTGCTGATCGGGGCGGCAGCCCCCTCGCGGCTGCAGGCGGCATTCCCCGCCGGGACGCCGGTCGACAGGGTCACGCTGGCGCAGGCGGTGGCGATCATCGCGGGCTTGCCGCAGGGGGCCGTGCCCTGCCATGATGATGATCCAGGCTCCATCGAGCCAGACTCCATCGGGGACGCCGAGTGAAGACGCTGACGCTGCTGCGCCATGCCAAATCGGGCTATGACGACCCGTTGTTGCGCGATTTCGACCGGCCATTGAACGATCGCGGCCGCCGCGCTTCGGTGAGCATCGGCCAATGGTTGCGCGCCGCCCAGCGCAAGCAGGAGATGCCCGAATTCGATCATGTCGCAGCCTCGCCCGCCGTGCGCTGCCGCCAGACGATCGAGGGCGTGGAGGAAGGGCTGGGCGTGCCGCTGGCACCGATCTACGAAAAACGCATCTATCTCAGCTCCTCGGCGACGCTCGTGGAGCTGGTCGCGGGTTTCGCGGCGCATCACCAGCATGCGTTGCTGGTGGGGCACAATCCGGGGCTGGAGGATCTGCTGCTCGAGCTGGTGCCGCGCGGCTCCGGCCCGGCGCGCGACGATGCCGAGCTGAAATATCCGACCGCGACGCTGGCGCGGCTCGATCTTGACATCGAACGCTGGGCGCAGGTTGATGGTGGCCGCGCGCAATTGACGCAGTTCATTCGTCCGCGCGATCTCGACCCGAGCCTCGGGCCGGACGATTGAGGAGGACGCGATGCGAATCCTGATGGCGATGGCGCTGCTGCTGGCCACACCCGTGGCGGCACAGACGGCGACCGGCAAGGCTGCGGCGGGTGTCGAGGCGCCGAAGGAGCGGCTGCCCACCGATGTGCGCCGCCTCACCATCCTGGTGCGCAGCATGGAGAACAGCCTCAAGCTCTACCGCGACGTGATCGGCCTCAGGGTCAACTACGACGAGCCGCTGACGGTGTCGGGGGTGGCGCTGCCCGCCGGCGTGCCCGGCAACAAGGTGCGGCTGGTGCTGCTCAACGGCAATGATCCGTTCGTCGGCTGGATCGGGCTGATGGAATATTCGGACCCGCCGCTGGAAGCCGATCCCGAATATCCCAAGCGCCTCAAGGCCGGCGGCCATGTGCTGATCCTCAACACCGATGATGCGACCAGGCGCTGTGCGATGGCGAAGTCAGTGCCCGGAGTGACCTTCACCGCCGAGCCACGCGAGCAGCGCTATCCGGGGCGGAACGGCGGGCCTGTCATTCGCGTGATCGGCTGCAACTTCTTCGATCCCGACGGGACGCTCGTCGAGCTCAATCAAATCGTCGAGTAGCTTCGCGCTCTGCTTTCCGGCGCTCCTTTTCGGCCTTTTTCACAGCCTTGCGGTCGCGCTCTTCCTGCTTGCGGATGGCACGGCCGCGGTCTTCATCAGCTTCGCGCTGCGTCGTTGTGGTGGCGTCGACCGCGGTGTTGATCCCTGCCCCAACGATCCGCACCGGTGCCGTGACGATCTTCGCTGCCGTGCTCACACAGCCGGTCAGGAGAAGGGCAAGGAACACGATACGCATGGCAGCAGCTTGGCAGATGTTCATCACACAGTCGCGAGCAATCTGGGGATGGCGGCCTTGAAGGCGAAAAATCCCTTCGAGGCCTGGGGCCAGGCGAGATCGTCCCACTGCCGCCGCACGCGCACGATGGGTATGCCGGCGGCTTCGAGTGCTGCCAGCCGCTCGGCTTCCGGCCCCACCGGGGCTTCGCCGGTCACCACCTGTTCGAGGCCGTGCTGCGCCACCCAGGCCCTCATCGCTTCGATGGGGTTCTCCTCATCGAGGCGTTCGCCCTCCACTTGCGCATGCGCGGCGGCGCGCGCCAGGCCATCGGCGAGGGCAGTTTCGGCATGGGCGCACTTGAGCGGTGAAGGGGCGCCGCCGATCCGGCTCGTCGCTGCAACGGCCACCAGCTTCGGCAGGATTTCGGTTTCCAGCGACAGGTCGGCGGTGGTGATGAACAGCCCGGTGCGCTTGCCATCGTCGAACTGCTGCGCCGGGCGGATGCCGCGCGGGGGCCCGGGATCGTCCGCCGGCAGCGCGATCGCCGTGCGCGCCAGCGGTGCCTCCAGCCGAAAGCGCGGGTGCATCTTGCGGATCGATTCGGGGTTGGCGAGATAGGTCTTGCCCGCAGTCTGCAGCCCCGCCACCCAGCGCCAGCTCAGCGTGTTCGACGCCGGGCAGGCATCGAGCAGATGCCGGTAGAAAAAGTCCGCGCCCAGCTGCCACGGCAGCTGCAGCGTGAAGATCCAGATGCTGGCAAAGTTCATCCGTGCATGGTTGTGCAGCCAGCCGGCCTCGACCAGCTCCTTCGCCCAGCCGTCGAAGGCATCGATGCCGGTCTCGCCGGCAAGAGCGGCGGCATAGCGGCGCTGCGGGGCACGGTCGAGGTCCACGCGCTCCTGCGAGGCTGCCAGCTCCTCGCGGTAGCGCGCCCACACGCCGGGGCGCTGCTGCAGCCAGCCGACCCAATAGGTCCGCCAGCAGATTTCCTGGATGAATTTTTCGGCCGCGGCATGCCCCTGCGTCGCCATCACCCGCGCGCAGACTTCGGCCTCGGTGATCAGCTTGCGGCGGATGGCGGGGGAGAGCATCGAGGTGGTGCGCTCAGTGCCGGGGCCGGTGTCGTGATTGCGCCTCGAGGCATAGGCGCGGCCGGCGCGAGGCAGGAAGGCTTCGAGCTGCTCAAGGGCAGCGGTACGCGTATCGGGGAACACAAGGAATGCCTCCGGCGGCCGGGGCCTCGGGCCCCGGACCCCATTTATACGGTGAAGGATTCGCCGCAGCCGCAGGCGCCCTTTGAATTGGGATTGTTGAAGACGAAGGCGGCGGAGAAATCATCCTCCTGCCAGTCCATCACCGAGCCGATGAGGTACATCAGGCTGCCGCCATCGATGAAGAGCGTGCCACCCGGCGTCTCCACCGGCTCGTCGCCGGGCTTGGCGGTGGTGACATATTGCAGATCATAGGCCAGCCCCGAGCAGCCGCGCTTGGGCGTCGTCAGCCGCACGCCGATCGCATCGTCCGGGGCCTTGGCGAGGATCGCGGCAATCCTGTCCGACGCGGCAGGGGTGACGGTGACCGGGGCGGCGCGGGGGCGGCGCACGGTCTGTGTGAGGGTGGGGGCGTCCATCAGAGCATTCCCATTTCGAGCTTGGCCTCGTCGCTCATCTTGCCGGGGTCCCAGGGCGGATCCCAGACGAGGTGGATATCCGCACTCGCAACGCCGGGGACCGAAATGACGCGCATCTCGACTTCGCCGGGCATGGTCTCGGCGACCGGGCAGTGCGGGGTGGTCAGCGTCATCGTCACATCGGCATGGCCGCTCGCCACCTCGACATTATAGATGAGGCCGAGATCATAGATGTTCACCGGGATTTCGGGATCGTAGATCTGACGGAGCGCTGCGACGATCTCGTCCACCAGCACATCGCCCGAACTTTCGGCGGCCTCCGCCTCGGGCTTGGCATTGAGAAAGCCGTCGAGATAGTCGGGCTCGCGGTCGAGCATGGCACGCAACGGCGGCGCCTTGGGCACGGCGCGCGCTTCGCTGACTTCCTCGATCTCGAATTTGGACTGTTCGTTCATTCTTGCGCTCCGAAGATGCGGGTGACGCGCTCGATGCCGGCGGCGAGCCGCGCGACATCGGAGAGGTCGTTGTAGATGCCGAAGCTGGCGCGTGCGGTGGCGGGCACGCCGAGCACGCCCATCAGCGGTTGGGCACAATGGTGCCCGGCGCGGATCGCCACACCGGCCTCATCGAGGATGGTGCCTATATCGTGCGGGTGGACGCCGTCGATCGCGAAGCTGACGATGCCGGCGGAATCGTCGGGGCCAAACAGGCGGACGCTGTTGAGTTGGCCGAGTGCGGCGCGGGTGGCGGCGACCAGCTCGGCTTCATGCGCCTGGATATGATCGAGGCCGATGCTTTCGACATAGTCCACTGCGGCGGCGAGGCCGATGGCGCCGGCGATGTGCGGCGTGCCGGCCTCGAAGCGCTGCGGCGGCGGCGCGAACGTGGAGCGCTCATAGGTGACCGTCTCGATCATCGCCCCGCCGCCCTGCCATGGCGGCATCGATTCCAGGATGTCGGCGCGCGCCCAGAGGACGCCGATTCCGGTGGGGCCGTAGAGCTTGTGGCCCGACCAGACGTAAAAGTCTGCACCCAATGCCGTCATGTCGAGCGTCATGTGCGGAGCAGCCTGGCAGCCATCGACGAGCAGCAGCGCGCCCTGGGCATGCGCTGCAGCGGCGATGCGCGGGACATCAGCCACGCTGCCGAGCACGTTCGAGACATGCGCGATGCTGACGAGCCGGGTGCGCGGGCCTATCATGGCGATGAGGGCGGCCTCGTCGATCCGGCCATCGGCGGTGATCGGCGCCACATCGAGATGCAAGTTTTTGTGCGCGGCAAGTAGTTGCCAGGGAACGATATTGCTGTGGTGTTCGAGCTGGGTGATAAGAATACGATCCCCGGCTTCGAGGCGCTCTCCCCAGCTTTGCGCAATGAGATTAATGCCCTCGGTGGCACCGCGCACGAAGACGACTTCGTTCGGGCTGGCAGCACCCATGAAGCGCGCCACCTTTTCGCGCGCCGCTTCGAACGCCACGGTCATGTCGGCGGAGCGAGCATAGACGCCGCGGTGGACCGTCGCATAATCGGTGCCATAGGCGCGCGCGATGGCATCGATGACCATTTGCGGCTTCTGCGCCGTGGCAGCGGTATCGAGATAGGCCCAATTGCCGGCGAGGCCGGGGAAATCATCGCGGTGCGAACGGGGCATGAGCGGTGCTGTTGCCATCAGCGGGCGCTCACCAGCGACGCCAGCCGTGCCAGCAGGGCGGCGCGGGCATCGCCTTCGGGCAGCCGGGTGATGGCATCGTCGACAAAGGCCTGTGCCAGCAGGGCTTCGGCCTGCTTGGGCGGAATGCCGCGCGATTCGAAGTAGAAGAGTGCCAGTTTGTCGAGCTCGCCCACACTGGCGCCGTGCGCGCACTTGACGTCATCGGCGAAGATTTCGAGCTCGGGCTTGGCGTTGGCGGTGGCGCCGCGATCGAGCAGCAGTGCCTTGAAGCTCTGCTCGGCATCGGTTTTTTGCGCGGCGCGCGCCACGGCAACCTGGCCGAGATAGCTACCGACGGCCGTGCCGCCGAGCACGGCGCGGACGGTCTGGCGGCTGGTGGCGTTCGGGCCGAGGTGGCGGACATGGGTGACGATTTCGAGCGTCTGGTCGCTGCCGCCGACGATGGCGCCGCCGAGATCGAGCGTTGCCCCTTCGTGGAGCGAAATGTCGAGCGCCAGCCGGCCGTAACGGCCGCCACTGTTGATAAGGGTAAGATCGGCGCGCGCACCGGCCGCGAGGGTGATGGCGTAGAGCTGGGTCGTTACGCCATCTGCGTCCATCGCCTGCTCGATGGTGCCGGTCAGGCTGCCGCCTTCGCCGACGCTGATCTCGATGCGCTCATCGGTCCAGCCATTGCCAGTGATCCGGTCGTCGAGCGTCAGCGCCGCACCGGCGAGCGAACGCACCTGCTGCTGGCGCGCCGGCCAGATCGCGCCGAGCGTCTTCAGGTCGGCATAGCGCCAGGCCTCGTCGCGCCGTGTGGGCAACAGGGTCGGAAGCGCTGTCATGCAGCGGCGTCCATGATGTTGGAAAGCCCGGCCTCGGCAGCGATGCCGGCATAGCCTTCGGCTTCGAGCTGCAATGCCAGCTCCGGCCCGCCCGAGCGGACGATGCGGCCGCCCATGAGGACATGGACGCGGTCGGGCTGCACATGATCGAGCAGCCGCTGATAATGAGTGATGAGCAGAGTGGCACGGTCAGGCGACCGCATGCGGTTGATGCCGTCCGAAACCACGCGCAAAGCATCGATGTCGAGGCCCGAATCGGTCTCGTCGAGGATCGCGAGCTTCGGCGCCAGCAGTGCCATCTGGATCATTTCGTTGCGCTTCTTCTCGCCGCCCGAAAAGCCCTGGTTGACGCTGCGCTTCATCATCTCGAAATCGAGGTTCATGTCGGCGGCAGCGACCTTTGCGGCCTTCATGAATTCCGCACCCGTGGCTTCCGCTTCGCCGCGTGAGCTTCGCTGGGCATTGAGCGCGGTGCGCAGGAAAAGCAGGTTGGACACGCCTGGGATTTCCACGGGATATTGCAGGCCGAGGAACACGCCCGCGGCAGCGCGCTCATGCGGAGCCATGGCCAGCAGGTCCTTGCCCATGAAGGTGACCGAGCCACCGGTCACTTCATAGCCGGCGCGGCCGGCGAGGACATAGGAGAGCGTGGACTTGCCCGAGCCATTGGGGCCCATGATGGCATGCACTTCGCCGGCGCCGACGCTGAGCGTCAGGCCGTTGAGGATGGTCTTGCCGTCGATTTCGGCGCTGAGGTTTTCAATGGTGAGCACGAAGTTTACTGGCCTTCTGCAGGGGTTTGGGCGGGCGCGGTTTCGCCCTGGCGCTTGACGATGGTGACCACGGCGGCATTGCGGGCTTCGTCCTCGAGCACTTTCACCGAGGCTTCGGCCACGGCATCGATCTGCTGGGGCGTGCGGCTCGGATAGCCGATGCGGTTGAACGCGGCGACCGTCTCGACAAGTGCCGCCCGCTCGCTGCCGCAAGCCGAAGTCGCGCGGATGGCCAACGTGCCGGCCGCTTCGCCCGCCACGTCGATCGTCTGCGCCTGGTTGTCGATGCAGCCGGCAAAGGCACTGGTGGCAGCGTCCATGTCGCCACGCGCCGCCTGGCCTTCGGTGTCCACGCGCGGCGTGGGGGCGTCGCAGGCGGCGAGCGCCAGCAGGGCGGTGGTTGCGATTATCGCGCGGATCATCCGACACTCCCTTCGAGTGAAATGCCCAGCAGCTTCTGGGCCTCGACAGCGAATTCCATCGGCAGCTGCTTGAGGACTTCCTTGCAGAAGCCGTTGACGATCAGTCCCACCGCGGCTTCGGCATCGAGGCCGCGCGACTGGGCATAGAAGAGCTGGTCCTCGGAGATCTTGCTGGTGGTGGCCTCGTGCTCGATCGTGGCACTGGGGTTGCGGACCTCGATATAGGGCACGGTATGGGCGCCGCAGTCCGACCCCAGCAGCAGCGAATCGCACTGGGTGTGGTTGCGGGCGTTTTCGGCCGTGGCGGCCATGCGCACCAGCCCGCGATAGGTGCCCTGGCTGCGGCCGGCGGAAATGCCCTTGCTGACGATGGTCGACCTGGTGTTACGGCCCAGATGGATCATCTTGGTGCCGGTGTCGGCCTGCTGGCGGTTGTTGGTGACCGCGACCGAGTAGAATTCGCCGACCGAATCATCGCCGGAGAGAACGCAGCTCGGGTATTTCCAGGTGATGGCGCTGCCGGTCTCGACCTGCGTCCAGCTCACCTTGCTGCGCTTGCCTATGCAGTTGGCGCGCTTGGTAACGAAATTGTAGATGCCGCCCAAGCCGTTGGCATCGCCCGGATACCAGTTCTGCACGGTCGAATATTTGATCTCGGCATCATCGAGCGCCACCAGCTCGACCACGGCGGCGTGGAGCTGGTTCTCGTCGCGCATCGGGGCGGTGCAGCCCTCCAGATACGAGACATGGCTGCCCTTGTCGGCGACGATGAGCGTGCGCTCGAACTGGCCGGTGTTGGCGGCGTTGATGCGGAAATAGGTGGAAAGCTCCATCGGGCAGCGCACGCCTTCGGGGATGTAGACAAAGGTGCCGTCCGAAAAGACCGCGCTGTTGAGGCAGGCGAAGTAATTGTCGTGCGCGGGAACGACGGTGCCGAGCCACTTCTTCACCAGCTCGGGATATTCCTTCACCGCTTCCGAGATCGAGCGGAAGATGACGCCGGCCTTTTCGAGCTCGGCGCGGAAGGTGGTGGCGACGCTGACCGAATCGAACACCGCATCGACCGCGACGCGGCGGGCACCCTCGACGCCTGCGAGCATCTTCTGCTCCTCGATCGGGATGCCGAGCTTCTCATAGGTGCGGCGGATTTCCGGATCGAGCTCGTCGAGCGAGGCGAGTGTGGGGCGCGCCTTGGGGGCGGCGTAATAATAGGCGTCCTGATAGTCGATCGGCGCGATATCGAGCTTGGCCCAGTCGGGGGCCTCCATCGTCAGCCATTTGGCATAGGCCTTCAATCGCCAGGCGAGCAGCCATTCGGGCTCGCCCTTCTTGGCGGAAATGAAGCGCACGGTATCTTCGTTCAGGCCCTTGGGCGCGAAATCCTGCTCGATGTCCGAGCTGAAGCCCCATTTGTACGTGCTGAGATCCGCCACTGCGGCGCGCGCTGCAGCGTCCTGCACGGGAGCATCCAAGGGGGCAATCTGGTCGGTCATGCTATTCATTCCGTTAAGCCAACTCGCGGGTGGTGCAGGCGGTTGCCGCCGGCTTCTTGAGCAGGTCGGCAAGGCTCACCGCTTCGAGCGCTGCCCTTACCGCAGCATTGATCGGCCCCCAATGGCCGCGGACGCCGCACACGCCCTCGATCACGCAATCATGCGCTTCGCCGGTGACGCAGGCGGTGAGCGAAATCGGTCCGTCCACCGTCTCGACGATCGCCGCGATGCTGATCTCGGCGGCAGGGCGGGCGAGCACGAAACCGCCGGCCACCCCGCGGGATGCCAGCAGCAGTCCGCCGCGCGCCAGCGTGCCGAGCAGCTTCGCCACCGTGGGCGCCGGAATCGTCGTCACCTCGGCCGCGCGCGCCGAGGAAAAGCGCTGCTCGGGCTCGCGCGCCACGGCTGTCATCAGCACAACGGCATAATCGGCAAGGTTGGTCAGGCGGATCATCGGCGATCCTCATAGTGGAGGAAATCAGTCCGACTTACATGGCAACGCCAGCCCCGATAGTCAACCGCTTCAGCTGTAGAGCGCCAGTTTCGGCAAGCCCGGCAGCAGCCGCTTGCGGGCAATGGTGAGCCGCGTGACAGGCGTGGCCTCGACCACGAACCGCTTCGGCGTCATGCCGGTGAACTGCTTGAACTCGCGAATGAAATGCGCCTGGTCGTAAAAGCCGTCGGCACAATCCCCATCCTCCAGCGATTCGCCGTTCCCCAGCCGCACGGCAGCGCCCAGCGCGCGGTACTTGCGCGCCAGCAGCTTGGGTGAGGCGCCGTACAACCGCCTGCAAAGCCGCTCCACCGATCGCTGTGACATGCCCGATGCTTCGACAAGCCTGTCGACCTCGGGATTGGGCGAGGCGGTCAACCAGTCATCGGCCAGCCGGGTGAACCACACAGGCGGTGAGCGCCCACGCGCCATGTGCGCCAGCAGAAAGCCGTCGACAGCCGCCACGCGCGCGCGATCGTCGGTCGCCAGAAGCAGCCGGTCGAACACGCGCTCCACATCCGGGCCCAGCACATCGGACAGATCGATGCAGCGATCCGCCAATCGGTCGGCAGGCTCGCCAATCAGCCGCGCCCAGCCCTCGGGCAGCAACCCGAGGCCGAAGATTGCCATGGGGCCGATGCCGGTGAAGCGCACTGGCGCGCTGGTGGGGCCTTGCAACTGCGTGCGCATGCCCGCCACCACCCGGCCATCCTCATAATGGTTGGTGCCGACACCCTGCACCAGGAAGCGGATCTGCGGCAGCTCGGCGCGCGAGAGATCGGCAAAATGCGCCCGCTCGAACTCGAACCAGAAATAGGACGAGACACAATGTGCGAGCGCGGGCGTTGGCGAAAAATATCGGATTCTGGGCATTGCTCCCCCGAAGCCATGCAGTTCATACGTGCAGCCTAACAGACCAGACAGCGGTTGACGTCAGGTTATCACAACATGCTTTACGGATTGCTTGTCGCGCCGGTCGCAGCGCCCCGCAAAAAAATCGGCCCGGGACAGTTGCCTTTGGAAAGGGCGCTGTACCGGGCCGAAAAGTCAGGAGATGCGGGAGACCGGCTAAGTTGCCGAAAACCAGCTCCCCTCGGGTCGCAAAGGGGAGATAGCAGCAACAAATTCTCCGCTATTGTAAAATTCCGACAGAAACGCTGCCCTTCAATCGGCCGCTCAATCGGCAACCCGACCCTGCCCGACGCCGGCGACCCAGGCATCGACATTCTCCTCGAGGATATCGAGCGGCACCGCGCCCGTCTTCAGGATCACGTCATGGAACTCGCGGATATCGAACTTCGTACCCAGCGCCTTTTCGGCGCGGGCGCGCAGGTCGAGAATCTTCAACCGCCCGATCATGTACGCGGTCGCCTGGCCGGGGCTGACGGCATAGCGCTCCATCGCCTTGTCGATGCCGCCCAGCGGATCGGCGCTGTTGGCGCGGGTGTAGGCCGCCGCCTCGTCCTTGGACCAGCGCTTGTGGTGGATGCCGGTATCGACGACGAGGCGGATGGCGCGATGCAATTCGAGCTGCAGCCGGCCGAAATCGCTGTTCGGCTCGCGATACTGCCCCATGTCCTTCGCCAGCCGCTCGGTATAGAGGCCCCAGCCCTCGGTGTAGGCGGTAAAGCCGCCGAAGCGGCGGAACGGCGGCAGGTTCTTGAGTTCGGTCGAGTTGGCGCGCTCGAGATGATGCCCCGGCATCCCCTCATGGTAGGTGAGCGCCTCGATCTCGATCGTCGGCATGTCGATCATCCGGTACAGATTGACATAGACCGTGCCGGGCCGTGACCCATCCGCCGCCGGCGACTGGTAGAAGGCCTTGCCCGCCGACTTCTCGCGGAACGGTTCGACTGCCTTCACCACCACCGGTGCGACCGGCAGCCGCTTGAAATATTGCGGTAGTTTCGGGCCGATGTCGGCGAGGAAGCCATTGGCGCGGCCGAGCCACTCGGCCTTGCCGGCGTCGCCATCGGGCAGCACGAACGCCTTGTTGTCGCGCATGTGCACCAGGAACTCGGCGAAGCTGCCCTTGAAGCCGAGCTGCGCTTGCACGGCGGCCATCTCGCCATGGATGCGCTTGACCTGCGCGAGCCCGAGATCGTGGATCTGGTCGGCGGTCATCGCGGTGGTGGTGTAGCCATCGAGCGCGGTCTGGTAATATTGCGCGCCGTCCTTGAAGCGCCACACGCCATCGACGTTGCCGGCCTTGCCCTGCTGGCGCTCGGCGGCGGCGATGAAGCGGGTGAACGCCGGGCCGACCACCGACGTCAGTGCCGCATCGGCGCGCGCCTGCAGCGCCTGCGCCTCGGCCTCCGGCAGCTTGAGCGCCGCCAGCTTGGCGGCGAAATCCGCCTGAAGCGGGGACACGCCCGCACCCTCAAACGGCGCGCCGCTGATCACATTGCGGGCGTCGCCGATCACGAACGGGAACACCCATTTCGGTGGCAGCACGCCCAGCGTCTCGCGGCGCTCGCTTTCGGCGATGTTCTGGTCGATGGCGGTGCCCAGCCCTTCCAGCCGGCTCACATAGGCTTCGGCATCGGCCTTGCTGCCCACCCGGTGGATGTTGATGAGAAACGCCGTGTAGCGGCTTTGCGCGCCGCTGTTCTGGTCGAACACATAGTTATAGTGGCGGAACGGGAAGGCCTTGATCCGCCGCTCCATCTGCTTCTCGAACAACCGGTAGGAGAGCTGCGACTCGGGGCTGAGCTTCGCGTCGCCGAAGCGGCTGCGCAGCTCCACCAGTGCCCGGCCATTGGCGGCGTGCTCCACCTGTGCGGCCCGGTCGGACTGGTCGCTCCATTTGCCATAATCGGTGCGGATGCCGCGGTAGCTCTGACCCTCGGGCGAGCGCTTGAGCTGGGCGGCATCGAATGCCTCGAAGAAGGCGGCAAGCTGGGCATCGACGCTTTCGGCAGTCGCGGCAGCAGGGGCGGGCTGCGCCAGTGCGGCACCTGGCGCCAGCAGCATGAGGGCAAGGGCGAGGCTGGTGCGCATGGTCGGAGCTTTCGGTCTATTGATGTGGGCCGGGCTTAGCCCTAGGCGCGCTCTCGTGTCCACCGCCGCTGCCCGTCTCGTGCTGCCCGCCCCGCGCCTTGCCCTGCCGGCAATGCTCGTCGGCAGCGCCGCCCTCGCTTTCGGCCCCTGGCTGGTGCGGCTGGCGGAAACCCCGCCCATCACCTCGGCCTTCTGGCGGCTGGCGCTCGCCGTGGTGCCGCTGTTCGTGCTGGCGCGCCTCACCGGCGGCCCCATCCGCCTCACCGCCGCCAGCTTCGGCCTCGCCGCCCTTGCCGCCGCCTTTTTCGCCGCCGATCTTGCCGCCTGGCACCTCGGCATCATGGGCACCACGCTCGGCAACGCCACGCTGCTCGCCAATGGCGCCA
Organism: Polymorphobacter multimanifer; assembly: GCF_014205635.1. Taxonomy (GTDB): domain Bacteria; phylum Pseudomonadota; class Alphaproteobacteria; order Sphingomonadales; family Sphingomonadaceae; genus Sandarakinorhabdus; species Sandarakinorhabdus multimanifer. The sequence continues at coordinate 20,401 of NZ_JACIIV010000008.1, read as the reverse complement.
CCTTCCTGCTGCCGCTCTGGGGGGTGGTGATGCTGGGGCAGCGGCTCGGCCGCCCCGGCGCTGCAGCCCTCGTCCTTGCCGCCATCGGCATGGCGCTGCTGCTCGGCCGCAGCGCCGAGCTTTCCAGCGCCAATCTGCGCGGGGACCTGCTCTGCCTGCTCGCGGCGGTCTTCTACACCGGCTATCTGATCAGCGTGGACCGGCTGCGCTTCAGCCTTGCCGCCCTGCCGCTGCTCGCCATCGTCTCCGCACTCGCTGCGATCATGCTGCTGCCCGCGGCGCTCGTTTTCGAAGGCGGGCTGGCCGTCGGCCATTGGACACCCGTTGTAGCGCTGGCGCTCGGCAGCCAGGTCTTCGGCCAGGGGTTGATCGTCTATGCCATCAGCCATCTCCGCCCGCTCGTCGTCGGGCTGTCGCTGCTCATCCAGCCGATCATCAGCGCGACGTTGGGGGCGCTTCGCTACGGCGAAGTGCCGGGCCCGCTCGATCTCGCCGGCGCGCTGCTCATTGCCGGTGCGCTGGTGCTGGCACGGCTGAAGCCTATGCCAACGCCCCCAGAAACACGGCCGCCTGCGCCTTGATCCGCCCCTGCTCGGCCTCGTCGAACCGGTCCCACCCGTCATACATGCGCAGCAGCCGATGGTTCCTGCCCAGCAGCGCCCGGTTGCGCGCCAGAAAATCCCAGTAAAGGCTGTTGAACGGGCACGCCCCTTCGCCCGTCCGCTTCTTCACGTCGAACTTGCACCCCCGGCAATAGTCGCTCATCCGGTTGATATAGGCGCCGCCCGCCGCATAGGGTTTGGACGCCATCATCCCGCCATCGGCAAACAGCCCCATGCCGATCACATTGGGTGTCTCCACCCATTCATAGGCATCATCATAGACGATCAGAAACCACTCGCTCACCTGGCCCGGGTCGATGCCCGCCAGCAGCGCGAAATTGGCGAGCACCATCAGCCGCTGGATATGGTGGGCATGCGCATGCTGCTTGGTGGCGCGCACCGCCTCGGCCATGCACCGCATGTCGGTCTCGCCCGTCCAGTAGAATTCCGGCAGCGGCCGCGTCGCCCCCAGATGGTTGCGCGCATTGTAATCCCGCCCGGCGATCCAGTGGATGCCGCGCACATATTCGCGCCAGCCGATGATCTGCCGGATAAACCCTTCCACGGCATTGAGCGGAGCGGCCCCTTCCTTCCAGGCATCCTCCGCCGCCCTGCACACTTCCATCGGCCCCAGCAGCCCGCAGTTGATGAGGGCGGAAAGCTGCGAATGGAACATCCCGTCCTCGCCCGCCACCATCGCATCCTGGAAATCCCCGAAGCGCGGCAGCCGCACGGAAACGAAATCCGCAAGACATTCCAGCGCCTGTTCGCGCGTCACCGCCCGCGCAAACGGCCGCAGATCACCGAAATGCTCGCCGAAATGCGCCGCGACCAGGTCGAGCACTGCCTCGGTCGTCGCATCCGGCGTAAAGTGCGGCATCGGGGGGTAAGTCATCCCCTTCGCCGGCGGCTTGCGATTCTCGGCGTCGAAATTCCACTGCCCGCCGGCGGGGGCATCCCCCTCCATCAGCAGCCCGGTGCGCACCCGCATCAACCGGTAGAAATCCTCCATCAGCAGCCGCTTGCGCCCCTCCGCCCAGCGCGCGAACCGCGCCCGCCCGACGAGAAACCGGTCATCGGCCAGCACCTCGCACGGCACGCCGCCCCCCCAGTCCGGCTGGGCATCGATCACCCGCCACTCGCCCGCTTCCACCGTCACCACCCGCGCCGCCGCATGCCGCACCACCGCGCGTGCAATCTCGCCGGCAAACGACTGGCTGTTGTCCGGATCATCGAGCGTCACATAATCCACCCGCCACCCGGCCGCCCGCAGCGCCTCGGCATGGTGGCGCATGGCACTGAACAGAAAGGCGATCTTCTGCTGGTGGTGCCGCACCGACGTCGCTTCGTCCGCCACTTCCATCATCAGCACCACGGCCTCGGCCTGTGGCACGGCGTGCAAGCTCGCCAGATCGAGCGAAAGCTGGTCACCCAGCACGGGAATCACGGTCGTCATGCGAGCGGTGTCGCGCTTGCGCTCATCCGGCGCAACGGACAGATGGTCGCCTCAGAGGGCCGGAATTCCGCAGTCCGCCAGCCAGGCGTCGATGGCGTCATACTCCGTCGGGGGGCGTGTCGCGTCATGCGCATCACCGCGCGGCACGAAGATCACCATCCCCTGCCGCGCCCGCGTCAGCAGCACCCGATAGGCGTTGCGGACATAGTCGGCGCGGCCCAGCACATCGGTCTCGCCGCGAATGGCGTTCCAGCGCGTGCCCCTGAACTCGCGCGCCTCCCATTGCGGCCCGCGTCGCAGGTTGAGATCCCAGGCCACACACGTCCAGTCGAGCTCCAGCCCCTGCACGGCAAACTCGGTCGCCACATCCTCGAGGCTGTTCGAGGAGCGCACATCCTCGGTGGCATTCAGAAACCAGTTGCACACATCGATGTCGGCCTTGACGTACAGCCCCTCGGGCTTGAGGCGGAGCGCATTCGAAGAGGCGAGCATCCCCGCGCGCTCCCCCGCCCGCCGCTTCCGCCGCAACCAGGCGCGTGCTGCCGACAGGTCGCGAGTGCGCAGTATGGGGAAGCTTGCCACAGGCGGCCGGATCGCAGCTGCTTGCTCCGCGTTCGGCCCCAGCAGTGCCGCCACATAGTCCGACACGATCTCGGCGCGAAACGACCGCACGCTCACCGCCAGGTGCAGCGCCGGGTCGGGCGCCGCCACCCGGTGCTGCAGATGCCAGCGCAGCCCTGCATCGAGTCCCGAACCTTCGGCCAGCAGGTGCGGCGGCAGGTGCACCTGCCAGTGCGGCAGCTCGGCCTGCAGCGCGCGCACCCATTCGGCAATGCCGGCTTCGCCGCGGTTGATTTCCTGCCCCTCGCCGATCAGGCACACCACCACGCACCAGTCCGGCCGCCGGTCCATCACCGACAGCAGGAACGCCGGCTCGGATTGGCTGAACCCGACCTGCCCGCGCTTCTTGCGCATGAAGTCGGCGGTCATCGCCGCGTTCCAGGCGCGCTGCGCCTCGTCGAACACCACGACATGCTCGGAGGGCACTTCGTCGGGCGACAAATATTCGTCGCGGAAATGATGGACATTCTGCACGAACTTGTCGGGCGATCGTTCCGCCAGGTGCCGCGCATCACCCGGCCGCTGCCGCCCCTTGCGCGCCCGCACATCGCGCTTCAACGCCTCGCGCAATACGTCCACAAGCGGCCCGTTGCCCGAGAGGAAGGTCGCATCCTCGCCGATCTCGCGCGCCAGCCGGCCACAAGCGATATCGAGCCCCGCCAGCGTCTTGCCCGCTCCCGGCACCCCGGTCACGAAGCAGATCGCCTTGCCGCCGCGCGCTTTCATGTCGGCCACGACCGCCTCGATCGCCGCCGCGGTCAGCGTCAAATTCTCCGCCCCCGCCTCCGAGCGCGAGATCTCCGCCACATCATGGCCGCGGTACAGCGCCTCGGCGGCCTCGATGATGCTCGGCGTCGGCCGGTAGCTGCCCGCGGCCCAGGGCTCCGCATCGATCGCAGCCGCATTGCCCGCCGCGAGCATCCGGAGCATCGTCGGCAGCACATCGTCGGCGGCGAGGTTGACCGGGCTATGCACCCGGTCCGGCGCCCAAAAGCCGAAGTCGAGCTGCTGCGCCGGCGCTTCGGTCGCGATCAGGATCGGCACGATCGCCTTGTCATGGCTGGTCAAATGGAAATTCTTGAGATCCAGCGCATAGCCATGCACCTGCTCCACGGCATGGCGCGGGAAGTCGCGCTCGCCGACCTTGTATTCGAGCACGAAGATCAGCCCGCCCGCCACGATCACCGCATCGGCGCGCCGGCCCATTCGCGGGATCGCGAATTCGAGATAGATTTGCGCCCCCGGCATCGCCCGCGCGATCGCCTGCAGATGGGCGATTTCGAAGTGCCAGGCGCTTTTCTGCTCGGCCTCGACCGGAAAATTGAGCGCAGCGGCGAGCGCGCCGAAGATGGCCATCGGGTCCGCCGCAGCGAACGCTTCCGCAGATGCATCGAAATAGGCCCGCCCCATGGCCGACCTGGTGCCAGGCTGGGGCAGCGCACGCAAGCAAGGGGCTGTCCTGCACGTCGCTTGCCTCGAACGGGTTCGGCGGGCGGAGGGCCCGCCGCCCCGTCGGCCGGCTTGGCGCGAGTCGGGGAATAGCGCCGCTATTCCCCCGCCGCGCCTACGCTGCCTTGGGCGCGCTTTCCATCACCCCGGCATCCACATGGTCCGCAAACTGCGCGAAATTGGCGATGAACATCCCCACCAGCCCCTTCGCCGCCACGTCATAGGCCTCGCCATCCGCCCAGGTCGACCGCGGGTCGAGCAATTTCGAATCGACGCCCGGCACGTCCACCGGCACCGCAAAGCCGAAGTTCTCGTCGGTGCGAAACTCGGCATTGTTGAGGCTGCCATCAAGCGCTGCGTTGAGCAGGGCCCGTGTCACCTTGATCGGCATGCGGCTGCCGCCGGCGGTGGCGCTGCCGCCGGTCCAGCCGGTGTTGACGAGCCACACATCGGCCTTGCCCCGCGCAATCCGCTCCTTGAGGAGATTGCCGTACACGCTCGGGTGGCGCGGCATGAAGGGAGCGCCGAAGCAGGTGCTGAACGTGGCTTCGGGCTCGGTCACGCCGATCTCGGTCCCCGCCACCCGGGCGGTGTAGCCCGAGAGGAAATGGTACATCGCCTGGTCCGGCGTCAGCTTCGAAATCGGCGGCAGCACGCCAAAGGCATCGGCGGTCAGCATGATGATGTTGCGCGGCACCGGGCCCAGATTGTCCGCACTTGCATTGGGAATGAAGTCGATGGGGTAGGAGCCGCGGCTGTTCTCGGCCAGGCTGTTGTCGTCAAGATCGATCTCGCGGCTGACCGGGTCGACCACCACATTCTCGAGCACGGTGCCGAAGCGCTGGGTGGTCGCAAAGATCTCCGGCTCGGCTTCGGCCGAAAGCCGGATCACCTTGGCATAGCAGCCCCCCTCGAAGTTGAAGACCGCGGTGTCGGACCAGCCATGCTCGTCATCGCCGATCAGCGTGCGGCTGGCATCGGCCGAGAGCGTCGTCTTGCCGGTGCCCGAAAGCCCAAAGAACACCGCGGTGTCGCCATCCGGCCCGATATTGGCCGAGCAGTGCATCGGCATCACGCCCGAAAGCGGCAGCAGATAGTTGAGGATCGAGAACACGCTCTTCTTCATCTCGCCGGCATAGGCAGTGCCGCCGATCAGGATCGTCTTGCCCTCGAAATCGACGCCCACGATCGTCTCGCCGCGCGATCCATGCCGCTCGGGCGAGGCCTTGAAGCTCGGCAGGTCGATGATCGTGTATTCGGGCAGGAAATCGGCAAGCGCGGCAGCTTCCGGCCGCACCAGCAGCGTGCGGATGAACAGGCTGTGCCAGGCGAACTCGGTGATCACCCGCACCTTCACGCGATATTCGGGCTGCGAGCCGCCGAACAGATCCTGCACGAACAAGGTCGGCTTCTCGGCCAGGGCGGCGGCAAAATCGGCCTTCAGATTGGCAAATTGCTCGGGCGACATCGACTTGTTGGTCTTGCCCCACCACACCGCGTCTTCGGTCACCGCATCGCGAACGATGAACTTGTCCAGCGCGCTGCGACCGGTGTGCTTGCCGGTCTGCACCACCAGCGCGCCATGCTTGCTCAGCATCCCCTCGCCGCGCTGTACCGCCAGCTCGACCAGTGCTGCAGTGCCGAGATTCCAGTGCTGGTCCGCTTCGCTGGGCAGGCCCATCGCAGCCAGGCCGAAGCTCGAAACCGTTCCGTTCATGTCCGCAGCCGCCATGTGCCAATCCTTCCCAAGCCAGGCAGCGGAAGCCGACTCCCGCTGCACATCATTTTGTCCGTCGCATAACCGGCCCATCTTCCCACGTCAAAACGCATGCGATGCGAAGTGGCGCTGCCGCGACATGCTTGCCATTGCGCACCACTCGCGCAACAACCGCCCAATGTCGGATACCGCCCCTTCGGAAGTCACAGCCCCCCCCGTCATCGCGCTGGTCGATGATGATCGCAACATCCTCACCTCGGTCTCAATCGCCCTGCAGGCCGAAGGTTTCACCGTTCGCCTTTATTCGGACGGCGACACCGCATTGAAGGCGCTTACCGAAAACCCGCCCGATCTCGCAGTCCTCGACATCAAGATGCCGCGGATGGACGGGATGGAGGTGCTGCGCCGGCTTCGCGAAAAGTCCGAGCTGCCAGTGATATTCCTGACCAGCAAGGACACCGAGATCGACGAAGCGCTCGGGCTGGCGATGGGAGCCGACGATTATATCGGCAAGCCGTTCAGCCAGCGCCTGCTCATCGAGCGGATCCGCGCCGTGCTGCGCCGCGCCGCCAACCGCCGGGCGCCGGCGGAAGCGACGCCAGCCGAGCCCGAGGCCGAGCCGATCATTCGCGGCCGGCTGACGATGGACCCGGCCCGCCACCGCGTGACCTGGACTGCCGGCGAAGGCCGCTCGGGCGATGTGGCGCTCACCGTCACCGAGTTCATGATCCTGGAAACCCTCGCTGCGCGCCCCGGCTTCGTCAAATCGCGCGAGCAGCTGATGGATGCCGCCTACAGCCATGATGTCTATGTCGATGATCGCACCATCGACAGCCACATCAAGCGGCTCCGCAAGAAGTTCCGCGCCGTCGACCACCAGTTCAAGGGCATCGAGACGCTCTACGGTGTCGGCTACCGCTTCAACGAGGACTGATATGGAGCGTCCGCCGCTCGAAGTGCAGGAGTGGCGGCGCGGGCTTGGGTTCGGGTCGCTCCGGGCACGCATCTTCGCGGTCAACATCATCGCCGTGCTCGCCTTCGCGATCATGCTCCTCTACATCGACACCGTCCGCGCCCGGCTGCTCGACGAGCGCACCGCCGAGCTGGCGCAGGAGGCCGCCACCATCGCCAGCCTCGCTGCCAGCCTGCCGGCGGCCGAGCGTGTCAAGGTTCTCGAATCGCAGGGCTTTGCCCGTGGCACGAGGCTCCGCCTCTACGCGGCCGATGGCGCCTTGCTGGCAGACAATTGGCGCCGGCCGGGCACCAGCCGCTTCGTCATCGACAATCCCGATGACCGCAGCTGGCGTCGCCGCTCTGCGCTGTTCATCGACCGTGCGCTCGAGCGGCTGGCGCGCATTCACCCTCCGACGGGCTATGCCGAGGCGCTGCCGGACCGCGGCGACCGTTGGCCGGAGATCGCGGCCGCCTCGCCGGCCGAGCCCGCCACGCGGTTGCGCCGCGCCGCCGATGGCAGCCTGGTGCTGGCGGCTGCGGCCAGGCTGCCCGGGAAGGCGGCCAGCATCCACCTCACCGACAGCGCCGAAGACCTGTCGCAAATCGTCCGCGCCGAGCGGCTGGCGAGTTTCTGGCTGCTCATCATCGTCACCATCGTCACCGTCACCCTGTCGGCCTATCTGGCGCGCACCATCGTCCGGCCACTGCGAATGCTCGCGATCGCCGCCCACCGCGTGCGGCTCGGCCGATCCCGCGAGGTCGTGGTGCCGCGGCTCCCCGAGCGCCGCGACGAGATCGGCGCGCTGGCCCGCGCACTTTCCGACATGTCGACGGCGTTGCGCGGCCAGATCGACGCCACCGAGGCCTTTGCCGCCGATGTGGCGCATGAGTTGAAGAACCCGCTGGCCTCGCTGCGCTCGGCGGTGGACACGCTCGGCCAGATCGAGGCACCCGACCTCCGGGCGCGGCTGATGGACGTGATCCTCGACGATGTCGCACGGATCGACCGGCTGATCACCGACATTTCCGACGCCAGCCGGCTCGACGCCGAACTCTCCCGCTCGCGGTTCGAGAGCATCGATGCCGCCGCCCTCGCCGCCGGGCTCGTCGAAGCCTATAGCGTGGCACCGCTGCCGCGCGGCGTGTCGATCGCCATGGCCCCCGCCAGCGGCCCGGCGATGGTGGAGGGAGAGCCGGCGCGGCTGGCGCAGGTCTTGCGCAACCTCATCGACAATGCGCTCTCCTTCTCCCCCGATGGCGGCAAGGTGGAGCTGGCCGCAGAGGCCGATGGCGCGCTGGTGCGGCTGAGCGTCACCGACCAGGGCCCCGGCGTGCCGCCCGAAAACCGCAGTGACGTCTTCACCCGCTTCTACTCGCAGCGACCCGAAGCCGAGGATTATGGCCGCCATTCCGGACTGGGACTGTCGATCGTCGCCAGCATCGTCGTGGCGCACGGGGGACGCATCGAAGTCACCGATCCACCCGGCGGCAAGGGTGCAGCGTTCATCGTGTCGCTGCCGGCAGCATGATGGCGCCCGCGACGGTTCACGCCACCGCCGTCGCCACCCCCGATGGCCGGCGCTGCGTGCTGCTGCTCGGGGCATCGGGTGCCGGCAAATCCGATCTGGCGCTGCGGCTGCTCGATCGCGGCTGGCGGCTGGTCGCCGATGACCGGGTGGTGCTCGCCACGTCGCCAACCGGCCGGTTGACGGCTGGAGCACCGCCGCCGCTCGCAGGGCTGCTCGAAGTGCGCGGTGTCGGCATCCTGCCCGCAAAGGCCGTCGCTGGCCCCGTCGATATCGCGCTGGTGCTCGATCTGGCTGCAGCACCCGAGCGGCTTCCCGAGCCGGGCGCATGGCAAGCCAGCGGCCTCCGGCACCACCCGATTCCGCTGCTCGCACTGGCGCCATTTGCCGCGTCGGCGGTGCTCAAGGTCGAACGGGCCTTGCAGGGGCATGGCCTTGCCGTCGAAGCTGCGCGCATGCCGACCACCCGCCAGCCCGAGTCGCAACCACCGTCGAGCCGGCTGCCGTTGCTGGCGGTGAGCGGGCTTTCGGGCGCCGGCAAGTCGACCGCGCTCAAGGCGCTGGAGGATCTCGGCTATGAAGTCGTCGACAATCTGCCGCTCGCACTCGTCGATGCGCTCATTGCGGCCCCCGCATCCACCGACCCGCGGCCGCTGGCTTTCGGCATCGATGCCCGCACCCGCGCCTTCGATGCCGAGGCGCTGGTGGTGCGGCTGCGGGCGCTCAAGCACACCGGCACCGATATCCGGCTTCTCTACCTCGAATGCGCCGATGACGAGCTGGTCCGCCGCTTCTCGGAAACGCGCCGCCGCCACCCGCTCGCCATCGATCGGCCAGCCGCCGATGCCATCGGCCTCGAACGGCACCTTACCGAGCCGCTCAAGCGCTGGGCCGATCTCGTCATCGACACGTCGGACCTGTCGGTGTCGGACCTTCGCCGCCGCATTGCCGAGCAACTCGGCCAGGCCGACCGTGCGGGGCTGACGATCACGCTGCAGAGCTTCGGCTTCGCCCATGGCCTTCCCCGCAACGCCGATCTGGTGTTCGACATGCGCTTCCTCGCCAACCCGCACTGGGACATGGCGCTGCGGCCGTTGACCGGGGAGGATGCCCGCGTGGCGACGCATGTGAAAGCCGATCCGGCCTATGCCCCGGCGGTCGATCGCATTGCCGATCTGCTCGCCACGCTGATCCCGGGCTATGGCCGCGAGGGCAAGGCGTATCTCACCATCGCCATCGGCTGCACCGGCGGTCGCCACCGCTCGGTCACCGTGGCGCGGGACCTGCAGGCCCGGCTGGCGGCGCTGGGCCATGCCACGACACTCGATCATCGCGACATGAAACAGGCTGGCGCCGACGCTGCCGACCTCGCTGCAGAGCCGTTCACCACACCGGGTGCTGACGAATCCTTGACAGCCCCCCCTGCACCGGTCCAACGCGCTGGCCAATGATCGGCCTTGTCCTCGTCACCCACGGCCATCTCGCCGATGAGTTCATCGCCGCGACGGAGCATGTCGTCGGCGCTCAGACCGGCATGGTCGCCATCTGCATCGCTGCCGAAGACGATATGGAAGCGCGGCGCGCAGACATCGCCAAGGCGCTCGAGACCGTCGACACCGGCCAGGGTGTCATCATGCTCACCGACATGTTCGGCGGCACCCCGTCCAACCTCGCCATCTCGCTGCTGCGGCCGGGCATCGAGGTGATCGCCGGCGTCAACCTGCCGATGCTCATCAAGCTCGCCAGCGTGCGCAAGACCCTGTCGGTGGCGCAGGCGGTGGAAGCCGCGCAGGAGGCGGGCCGCAAATATATCGCGGTGGCCTCCAAGATGCTCGGCGAGGCGGCCTGACCGGCGCCATGGCGGATGCAGCCGCGGCCGGTCCGGTCGAAGTCGAAATCGTCAACAAGCGCGGCCTGCACGCCAGGGCCAGCGCAAAGTTCGTCACGCTGGCAAGCACCTTCGACGCGCAGGTAAGCGTGAGCCATGGCGGCAGCAGCGTGCCCGGCACTTCGATCATGGGGCTGATGATGCTCGCCGCCGCCATCGGGGATACCATCGAGATCAGCGCCTCCGGCCCCCAGGCCGCCGAAGCCGTCGATCGGCTCGCCGGGCTGGTGCGCGACAAGTTCGGCGAGGATTAGAGCAGGGGGATCAAGCCGGGATTTCGAATAGCCCCGCAGCCCCCATCCCGCCTGCCACGCACATCGACACCACCGCCCAGCGCACCCCGCGACGCCGCGCCTCGATGAGCGCATGGCCGGCGATGCGGCTGCCGGTCATCCCGAACGGATGGCCGAGTGCGATGCCGCCGCCGTTCACGTTGAGCAGCGCCGGGTCGATCCCCAGATGGTCGCGGCAGTAGAGCGCCTGCGAGGCAAAAGCTTCGTTGATCTCCCACAATCCGATGTCGCTCACCTTCAGGCCGGCTCGCGCCAGCAGCTTGGGAATGGCGAACACCGGGCCGATGCCCATCTCCTCGGGCGCACAGCCCGCCACCTGAAAGCCGCGGTATATGCCCAGCACGTCCAGCCCTTCGGCCTCGGCCATCGCCCGGTCCATCACCACCTGCGCCGAAGCGCCGTCCGAAAGCTGGCTGGCGTTGCCGGCGGTGACGAAGCGCCCTTCCTTCACCACCTGGCCATCGCGCCACACCGGCTTGAGCCCGGCGAGCCCTGCCGCCGCCGTGTCGGCACGGATGCCCTCGTCGGCCGCCAGCGCAATCGTCTCGGTGCCGGTCACGGTCCCATCCTTGGCGATCAGGTTGCGGGTGACGGTGATCGGAACGATCTCGGCATCGAATCGCCCGGCATCGCGCGCCGCAGCGGCGCGCTGGTGGCTGATCGCAGCGAATTCGTCCTGTGCCTCGCGGCTCACGCCATAGCGCTCGGCGACGATCTCGGCGGTCTCGATCATCATCATGTAAGCATGCGGCACATGGTCGGTGACGACCTTGGGTTGGCTGCGGAAGGTCGGCGCATGGGCGTTGCGGGTGAGGCTCACCGATTCGACCCCGGCCGCCACTGCAACATCGATGTCGCCGGCGATGATGCCGCGCGCCGCCATGGCGATGGCGGTAAGCCCCGAAGCGCATTTCCGGTCGATGCTGGTCGCAGCAATGGTATCGGGCAGCCCTGCGGCAAAGATCGACATGCGCCCGACATTGGCGCCCTGGGTGCCGAACTGCGCCGCCGCCCCCATGAACAGATCATCCACCCGCCCAGGATCGATGCCGGCGCGAACAAGGGCCGCGTTGATGGCATGCGCCGCCAGCTGGGGAGCGTCGGTATCGTTGAAGGCCCCCTTGTGGGCCCGGCCGATGGGGGTGCGGGCGGTGCTGACAATGGCGGCTTCACGCATGGAAATCGTCCCTTCGGTTACGGGCAAGTGTCTGCCGGCGCTTGTAACGGCGGCGCGGGCGGCTGCAACCATCCGCAGTTCGCGGCTATGGCCAGCACGTTCGCAAGCGAGTAGACAGGGGCTCGTTTTGTACTTTCACGGCAAAGGTCAAGCTCATGGGCTCGTTCAGCCTCATTCACTGGGTCGTTCTCATCCTCGTTGTCATCCTGCTCTTCGGTCGTGGCCGGATTTCCGATTTGATGGGTGATTTCGCCAAGGGTATCAACAGCTTCAAGAAGGGCCTCGCCGATGATGACAGCGCGCCGGCCACTCCCAAGGCGCCGCCGGCCCAGCTCACCGACGCCAAGGCCGGCACGGTGACGCCCACCCCCACCGCCGAAGACGTGCGGCGCTAACCGCGGCCGGGGTGGCCGCACATGTTCGGCATCGATTCGTCAGAGCTGTTCGTCATCGGCGTGGTGGCGCTGCTGGTCATCGGCCCGCAGCGGCTGCCGCAAGCCATGCGCATGGTCGGCCAATGGGTCGCCAAGGGCCGTGCCATGACACGCCATGTCCGCTCGGGCTTCGATGCGATGGTGCGCGAAGCCGAGCTTGAAGAAATGCAGAAGGCCTGGGCCAAGCAGAACGAAGCGATCATGAAGGCCACCGCGATGGACCCCACCGCGTTCATGGACCCCGGCAATGCCAATGCGGCCCTCATGCCGCCCGAGACGCCGCCGGCCACCTTGCCCGAGCCGGCGCTGGACAATCTGACCGTGCCGCTTGCCGACACCCCGGAGCCATCGATGCTCGCCGGCCCCGATGAGCCGCAACCCGCGATGCTCGCCAAGCCGAAGCGCAAGCGGACACCGCGCACGACACCGGCCGCGCACGCAGCACCGGAGCAAATGCCCCCCGAAAGCGTTCCGGATGAGCGCTGAAGACGAGACCGAGATCGACGCCAGCAAGGCCCCGCTTCTCGACCATCTGGTCGAGCTGCGCACCCGCCTGCTCCGCTGCGTCATTGCCTTCGTCATCTGCTTCGGCGTGGGCTTTGCACTCGCCGACATCGTCTTCGGCATCCTCGTACAGCCGCTGGTGAATGCCTATGGTCCCGATGTGCAGGGCAAGCTCATCTACACCAAGCTCTACGAGGCGTTTTTCGTGAAGGTGCGCGTGGCGGCCTTTGCCGGCCTCTGCCTCGCCTTCCCCATCATCGCCAACCAGATGTGGGCATTTGTGGCGCCCGGGCTTTACCGGCGCGAGAAGCGGGCGTTCCTGCCCTTCCTCCTCGCCACGCCGATCCTGTTCAGCCTCGGCGCCAGCCTTGCCTATTTCGGCGTGATGCCGGCCGCTTTCACCTTCTTCCTGTCGTTCGAGACCGACGGCGCCGCCAACGGCATCACCCAGGAAGCACTGCCGGCGATGGGCGAGTATCTCGATCTCGTCACCAGCCTCATCCTGGCTTTCGGGGTAAGCTTCCTGCTGCCCGTGCTGCTGATGCTCCTCGAGCGCGCCGGCATCATCACCCGCGACCAGCTCAAGAAGGGGCGCCGCTACGCCATCGTCGCCGCCTTCGCGATCGCGGCGGTCATCACCCCGCCCGATGTGTGGAGCCAGTTCTCCCTCGCGATCCCCCTGATCCTGCTCTACGAGCTCTCGATCATCGGCATCTGGTTCACCGAGCGCCGCCGCGCAAAGCTGGCAGCGACTACGGCCTAGTTGCGGATCTCCGGCCGCAGACGGTAGCGCCCCCCGGCAAAGCCATCGAACATCTGCGGCACCGCCGGATGCTGAACCGGCTCGCCATCGCGCTCGAGCACCAGGTTCTGCTGGCTCACATAGGCCACGTAGGACGCTTCGTCATTCTCGGCGAGCAGGTGGTAGAAGGGCTGGTCCTTGCGCGGCCGCACCTCCTCCGGGATCGACGCCCACCATTCCTCGGTGTTGTTGAACACCGGATCGACATCGAAGATCACGCCGCGAAACGGGAACAGGCGATGCCGCACCACATCACCGATGGTGAAGGTCGCCGGTGTCGGCGAGGCGGAAGGATTGATCATCATGTCCATTCGACTTGTCCCGATCGTCTCCTGCGGAGAATGCGCTGCATGACCCTTGATATAGTAAGCCTTTCGCCAGCGTGAAGATCCCTGCCGCAACAAGGCTTGGCAAGCCCCCCTCGCATCGGCTAGACGCCCCGCTTCGGCCGGCAGACATCATGTTCATGCCATGCCCTCGCGGAGAGGTGCCAGAGTGGTCGATCGGGACGGTCTCGAAAACCGTTGTGGGTGCAAGCTCACCGTGGGTTCGAATCCCACCCTCTCCGCCACTTCGGAACAAAGCTGGGCACTGCGCCCGGCAGCGTTCCTGCCCCGGCTGCGGCGGCGAGCGTCCGCAACAGGTCGGACTTCGATCCCATGATGCGAACCTCGCCGTCGTTGACCTCGACGCGCTGTGCCAGCGCGCGAAGATGGTCGCGGCGGTAGCCGCCGCCGGGCAGGCGCATTCGCTGGCGGGCGGTCTGTGCGAATTTCGCGAGCATCGGGGCGGTGATCGCTTTCTGGCCCGCGCTTTCGAGCATCGTCGATGCACGGTCGGCATCGACACGGGACTGGTCGCGGACGGCCTTGAGGCTGGCGATGCGGTCCTTGAGGTCGGGGTCATCGAGATCGGCAACCCCGCTTTCAATCGCGTCGTAGAGGCGCTTGAGGCGTAGGTCGGTCTCGGTCGCGCGCTTGTTTAATTCGGCGATGTGGGCATGGCGGCGCTCGGTGCGCTCCTGCCGTCTGTCGAGAACGGTCGCTAGAACCTCCTCCAGCCGCGCCGGGTCCAGTAGCCTGTCCTCCAGATGACCGGCAACCAGCGCGTCCAGCTTCTCCATCGGAACGGTCATGCCGGTGCAAGCGGTCGGACCCTGCCGGGCCTTGGTCGAGCAGGTGTAGTAGCGGTAGCGCCCGCTCTTGCCAGTGCGGATCGTCATGGCCCCGCCGCACTTGGCGCAATGGATAAATCCGGTAAGGAGCGTGGGACCGCCCACAACCTGCGGCGGCGTCACCTTGGGGTTGCGGGCCTTCATCCGGGCCTGCACGGCGTCGAACGTCACCTGGTCGATAATCGGCGGCACTGCGACGGGGATGACCTCCTCATCCGGCTTGTTGTCACCGTTCTTGGTGCGGCGGTTGAACTCGTGGCGACCGATATAGGTTTTGCGCGTCAGCATCCGATGGACCGTGCTGATCCCCCAGCGCCCGCCGTCGCGGGTAAAGATACTGCGTTCGTTCAGGTGCTTGGTGATGGTCTTGACGCCCATCGGGCCGGTCGTGCCGTCGCCCTCCAGCGCGAGCCGGAACGCCAGCCGCACGGTATCTGCGTGCAGCGGGTCGATCTCCAGCTTCTTCTTGATCTTCGCCCCGCGCTGCTCTGCGGCGACGACACGGTAGCCGATCGGGGGGAGCGAGCCGTTCCAGAATCCCTGCCGGGCATTTTCCTTCAAGGCGCGAAGGACGTGCTTGGCGTTCTCCTTGGACTGATACTCGTCGAACAGCGCCATGATCTGGCGCATCATGACGTGCATCGGGTCGTCGCCCATTTCCTGGGTGATCGACACAAGGCGGATGCCGTTCTTCGCCAGCTTGCGGACGTAGAACTCCAGCTCGAAATGATCGCGGAAAAAGCGGCTGAACGAGTGGACGACGACGACCTCGAACGGCGCGGGCTTCGCCGTCCCGGCCTCGATCATTTGCTGAAACTCGGGGCGGCGGTCGTTGGTGGCGGATGCGCCCGCGTCCACGAAGGTCTCGACAAGCTGGTAGCCGCGAGCGGTGCAATAGGCTTCGCCCTGTTTGCGCTGATCCGGGATCGACACGTCATGCTCGGCCTGCCGCGCGGTCGAGACGCGCAGATAGAGGGCGGCGCGCAGTGGCACGGTGCTGGGAAGCGCGGCGGTCATGCCGCTTTCCTCAATGCGCGCTGCACCGCGTTAGGATCACGGTCTATGACGAGAAGGTAAGCGCGCGCCGGGCCTTCGGGAGCGCGCTGTTTCTGTTCCCAATGCCGGAGTGTCTTGATCGAGAAGCCGAACCGTCCGGCGAACTCCTGCTGCGTCATCCCCAGCTTGCCCCGGATTGCCTTCACGTCGATCACGTCCGGGATATGCACACCGAAGCGGCTGACGTCAGCCGTGCCTTCGGCGAAGGCGACGGCCTCTTCCAGTCCGCGCCGGATACTGTCGGCGATCTTGCTCGTCATCGCTTGCTCCCCTTCGTATAGGCGTCCGCAAGCATCGCAGTCAGGCGGCGAAAATCGTTGCGGTCGGCCTGGGACAGGTCCGCTCGCTCACTCTTGGCATAGACGGTCAGTGCGAACAGCGGCATCGCCTCGCTGTGGTAGAAATAGACCACCCGCGCGCCGCCACGCTTGCCGCGTCCGTCCAGCCCCCAGCGCAGCTTGCGCACGCCGCCCGTGCCGGGGATCAAGTCACCGGCGACCGGGTTGTAGGCGAGATAATCCACTAACAGGCCACGCTCCTCGTCCGTCATCATGCGCCGGGTCGCCGCCAGAAACTCGGGCGTCTCGATGACGCTGACGGGTGCTGGCTTCGACATGACTCGATATACTCCAATGAGGGACTAGGTGCAAGCCTGTGATGTGGTTGGGCCAGGAACTTCGGACGGTCAGGCGGGGCCGAACAACTCGTCGAAGAGGTCTCCAAACCATACTTCAAAGATGGCGATCTCGCCGTCGGTAACCGGCACTTGCTCGGGCCAATCGTCGGTCACTTGCCAGCTTGCCACGTCATGCTTGGGCGGACGACCGGGGAATGGCCACAGCTCGCCAAGCAGCGCTTCAAGCTGCTCGGATGCAGTGGGTCCATGGGCGCGCGACGGACGGGGCATTGCGCCAGAGTCGGCGATGCCGCAGCAATGTGGAACCACGCATGTCTACTCTATGCTACGCTTCGTAATGGAGCGCGCAGATACGGGCGAAAGCCGGGTTACGACGTCTTCTGGCGGTTGCAGCGTAGCACGCGTGACGGTCACATCTTGACCTTCCTAACCTTCCGCCAAACGGCACCCTCTCAGTTGCCGGGAAGTATTGATCGCTTGCGGACCTATGTCGGTAGGGCCGCAAACCATGCCCGATCTTGGAATCGAAATTGTGGAGCACGCTTTGACACCTGCCAGTCCCTGAGAACCGGGCAGTGGGTATCGGTGCCTGGACCGACCGGTTTTGACGCTCACCGCCTTCTCACTCTTTTTAAGCATATTGGGCGCGATTGCCTCTTCCATGGTATGGTATATCATGCCATAAATTTCCGATGTTTGATTTCGCTCTTTCAATCCTGTCGTCGGTTGCACTAGCGCCGCTGCAACCGGCTCCCTCCGCAGCGAGGATACCTGCCGGCGCATTTCTTATGGGATGCGTTCCAGCTGATCGCCGCTGTGAGCCTACCGAGTTGCCACGTCGCAAGATCACGCTTTCTCGCACGTTCTGGCTCGCCCGAACCGAGACAACTGTCGGACAATACCGTCGTTTTGTCGCCCAAACGAACTATCGCACGGAGGCCGACAAGCGAGGGCAGGGCCGCTTCTGGCGCTTCGATTTGAACGAATGGGATTGGATCAACGGCCTAAGCTGGCGCGCGCCCTTCGCGTCTAACGAGCCTGCGCCCGACAACTGGCCCGCCGTCCAGGTCTCATGGGGCGATGCCAATGCTTACTGCCATTGGGCAGGGGGACGCTTACCGACTGAAGCTGAATGGGAACGCGCCGCTCGCGGCGGTCGCGAAGGTCAAATCCACATCTGGGGCAGCGCTTCGACGCCAGAGGTAAGCGGCGTCAAATATGCCAACGGCCCTGACATCGCGACCGCGAAGGAGTTTCCAACCTTCGCGACATTCAAGAATTACAACGACGGGTATACGCGCATTGCGCCCGTCGCGAGCTTCGCGCCTAACCGCTACGGCCTCTACGACATGGCAGGTAACGCCTACGAGTGGACCGCTGATTGGATTGTCGATGGTCCCTACCCGACGGGGCCGGCGACCGATCCCCGTGGTCTGCCAAATGGCGAGATAAAGGCCGTGCGCGGAGCTGGCTGGGGCTACCCCCCGGAACAGCTGCGCGTCTCCTTTCGCGGCATCGCGGGCCTCGATTTCTGGACCGCCACTTTTGGGTTTCGCTGCGCGTGGGACGCAAACCCGCAACCTCTGACCAAAGGCAGTTAGTCGCCAATGTTTCGAATCCGCTCGCTGCTGCTTCTCACATCGACACTCGGTGTCGCAGCCCTTCCAGCATCTGTTGCGGCGCAAACTGCTGAACAGGTCGCCGATCAGGACATCGTCGTTACAGCATCGCGCGTGAATCGCAGTGCTGACGACACTTCGCTCAGCACGACGACGGTCGACATGCAGCAACTCAGCGGCTTCGGCCGAACGAGCATTGGCGATCAGCTGAGCGAGCTTCCGGCGCTGCGCGAGACGGAAACGCAGCAGAATTCTGGGGTATTTGGTGGTGGCGGCGTTACGGGTGCCAACTTCCTCGATTTACGTGGCCTTGGCACCACGCGCACCCTCGTCCTCGAAAACGGCCGTCGCCACGTCGCCAGCCAGCCGGGGACTGCCGCCGTCGACATCAACCTGATCCCGCTTGATCTCATAAAGCGCGTAGACGTGGTGACCGGCGGGGCTTCGGCGATTTATGGCTCGGACGCGGTATCAGGCGTCGTCAACTTTGTGCTGGACGACAAGTTTATCGGCGTTCGCGCACGTGCGCAGGCGGGCATCTCGGACAAAGGCGATGCCTCCAACCGCCTTGCCGCTCTCACATTTGGTCGGGTGTTCGCCGGTGGGCGGGGACGCATCGTTGGCTCTATAGACTATGAGGATCGCGAGCCACTGTTCAACGCTGATCGATCTTTCGCCCGCTTTGGCAGCGGGTATTTCACCAACCCCGCAGACCCCGGCGACGGCAACGCGCGTTCAAACGGTGTCCCGGACCAGATACTGGTCAACGACACGCGGATTATCGACAGCTCAACCGGGGGTACGGTCGTCAATCCGGCATTCGATTTCGTCACGATTCAACCGAACAGCATTCTGCGCTTTGCCCCGGACGGTAGTCTCAACCCTGCCAACCTGGGTCGTGGGCCTGTTGGCTCGGGCTTCTTCACTGAAGGCGGCGACGGCACGAACATTCGCGAAAGCCTCGATCTGTTGCCAAAGCTGCGGCGCTATGGTGCGTTCGCTCTGGCCAGCTTCGAAGTATCGCCAGCTTTTGAGATTTACGGCGAAGGAAAATACGTCTCGATCAAATCGGAATCTCAAGGAGCACCGGCGTTTAATTGTGATGTTTGCGGATCGGGTGCTGCCGGGCCGCTCACTATATCGACCGCCAATCCGTATCTGACCGCTCAAGCGCGCAGTGTCCTACAATCCATCGGGTTAGTGGATAGTTTCACACTAAACCTTGATGCGGAAGCGCTTGGCGATGCTCGCGAGCGCACCCGACGCGAAGTCGCACGCGGGGTCGGAGGCGTTCGTGGCATCCTGTCCGACCATCTCCGTTATGATCTGTCGTTTACTTACGGCCGAAGCCGGATTCTTATCGACAAACTGAACAACCGTAATCTCCAGCGCTTCCAGAACTCTGTCGATGCCGTCGTCGATGCGACCGGGGTTCTGGGCGCTCGCGGCGCGATTGTCTGCCGGAGCCGGCTCGATGCAGGTGGCCGCGCAACGGGCAATGCTGACATCGATGCCTGTGTGCCTGTCAATCTGTTCGGAAGGCGGGGGATCGAGGCGGCTTCGACCTTCATAGGACAGACGACCACCAGTCGATTAGTTCTCGAACAACAAGTCGCAAATGGATTCTTTAGCGGCGACACTGGTGGTTTTTTTAACCTTCCAGGCGGTGCAATTTCGTTCGCGCTTGGCGGTGAGTATCGCCGCGAAATAAGCGATTTCACCGCCGATCCGCTCGAGTCTGCCGGGCTCGTCTTCAATGCCAGCGGCGGCGACCAGGGTGGTCGCTTTAATGTGGGTGAAGCCTTTGCCGAAGTCGTCGCGCCGCTGGTCCGTAACGTCCGTTTCGTCGATGCCCTAACGCTTGAGGGGTCATATCGCGTCGCCCGATACAGCCAAGGGGGTGTTGGCACGGTCGACAGTTGGCGTGTCGGCGGTCTCTACCGTCCCGTCCGCGACCTGACGTTCCGTGCGGCTTTTTCGCGCGCCGTCCGTGCACCAAATATCGCCGAGCTGTTTGCGCCAATTCAAGGAGCGCAGTTCTTCTTGTCGAACGGCGATCCCTGCTCGGCAGAAAACATCAATGGCGGGTCATCCTCGCGTCCGGGCAACTGTCGGGCGCTCGGCATACCGACAGGGTTCGTTGCGGTTGTTCCCAGCGTGTCGAGTATCGGCGGCGTCACCGGCGGCAATCCCGATCTGCGCGCCGAGCGATCACGTTCGATCACTGCTGGTGCCACATTCGAACCAGGCTTTGCTCCAGGATTCCGATTGTCAGCCAACTATTACGACATCCGCATCAACAACGCCGTGAGGGCACTCGATGCGGACACTGTGGTGTCGCAATGTGTCGATGGCCCAAGTCTGGCTCCCGAATTCTGCGACCTCGTAAATCGCAGCTCGATCGTGTCCCACAGCGTGGTGTAGGTTCGCGGTCTCGCCGCTTTGATCTCCGGCTTGGCCGGGTTGATCATGCTGCCATGGATGACAGCGTG
>NZ_JACIIV010000007.1:123051-163732 GCF_014205635.1 Polymorphobacter multimanifer | reverse complement strand
CGTTCGCTCACCCATCATGAGACCGTCTCCGCTCGCCTCAAGCAGAGTGAATCACGCCATCAACCATCGATCAAGCAGGGTTTTTCAACAGAATCACCCCAATTGCAGTCAAATTGGATTGGGCTTGAGAATGTCGGCTTCGCGCTCTCTTATCGGCCATTTAGAGCGCATGCAGTAGCACCTGTGAGCTGCCGTTTGGCTAAGCGCCAGCCTAGTCACGCGTTCCATCTTAACTTTTGCTCATCGCTAGGAATTTGTGTTCTTTCGCTCGGCCAACTTGGAGCTGAAATCTGCCCTGCCTTACGCCAATCGTTTATCTGTCTGCCCAGCCAAGAGTGAGTAACCGAAAGCTCCGCAAGTATCAGCGGCCAGCACTCTTTCAATGTCCGAAAGCCAGAATCGGCGTTCGCTAACATTGCTTGGAGGCGGCGGGATGCCTCTTCCTGACTTCGTCGAATAACCTGGGTACTGCGGTCGTTGGGCACGGCGTCAGAACCGTCTGCGAACAAATCGCCCATCAACGTGCCAGTTTCTCTCCTCTTCGCTTTCGATGCCGACCGCGTGGCAGCTTGGGCGTCAAGGGCGCGGCGCTCGCTATCGCGGTACACCTTCAGCCCCTCCGAATGCCGGGTCAGAAAAATGAGTTTGTATAAGGCGCGGTTGTGCAAGACCTTATCGACCGTAATGACGGGAGCGTAGACATAGCCTGGCGTTCGTCTAAGGGCCTCTACTGCCAACTCCTCGTAAAGCTGCTCACGTTGCTCACCGCTCACCGCTCTGATCTGCTCGCGCCAATCATCTGCTGCGCCCGTCGAAAGCCACGCCTCTAAAGTGGGGATGAGATCAGTGCCCCCGAAGCGGTTTGCGAAATCGAACATGAAGTTGACGAGCGCTTCGGCGTTCTGCCGCTGCAAGAGCGGCATCATCGAACTGATCGCGGGAAACCCTTTTGGGTCTATCAACGTGAATGAGAACGATTGCTGAGGGATAGAGGCAGCGATGGCTGCCGCATGGTCTTCCATCTTACCTTGGAGGGGAGTGACCTCGATCTTTGGGTAGCGCGCTGCAGCTTGTCGAAGCTGTGCAAAGGATGCAGGGTCTTTTTCGACGAGGTACGCCCGCATGCGCACATTGCGCCCGCGGGATAAATACAGCAGGCGCTGACTGGTCATGTGATTGAGCGCGATGCCGAACGACGTGTCCTCGAAATTTTCACCCGCCGCGGACTTCCAAGGTCCGGCAAATCCGTCGACATAAACAAATTCGTCGTACCTCGAACAAATTTTTCCGATGAGTGCGGGCAGGTATTTGTCTAAGAACGTGTGTTTAACGAACGCCTGTTCGCGACCCTCGTAGTGCGCGGCGTCGATTGCCATTAGCCCAACGCATGCTTGTTCGAGGGAAACTGGTTCCATTCGCGACCATCAAGTTCGCGACCACCACTCTTCGGTCTGATCCCGCCCCATTGCTTGAAGAAGAACGCCACGCCTTGCCGCGCGCATTGGTCACGAATGTCGCGCGCCCAATCGATGTTGAGGATACGCGCTCCCGGGCCGCTCTCACCGCCGGCGATGACCCAATGTACGCCTGACAGATCGACTGGCCCAACTGGACCGATCAGCGGCTCAACAGAGAGAAAGCGAACACCGGCCGGAGCTTCGCGAAGGTGGTTAATGCGCGTGGCGCCCTTCGCATCCTCAACGGACACTCCTAGCCAGATATGGTCAGGGGGCTGTCGATCCGCATAACGCGTTTGCAGATAGTCGCGCATCCTGGAACTCCGCTTCGTCAGCACCTGAAACACGTGCCAATGGGCCTCCTCCATCGTGTCGAACACGGACTCGACGAACGGGAACGGCACTTCCTTATGGAAAAGATCGCTCATGGAATTGACGAATATCATCCGGCTACGTTTCCAACGGAGCGGTTGATCGAGCCGGTCTGGCCTAAGTGTAGGTCAAAACCATGTTCGAAAGGATGGCCCGGAATGCCTCGCCAGCGTTCGGCGAAACGTTCGGCATAGCAATTGTCACAGCCCGCTGTGATCTTTGTGCACCCCGTTACAGGGTTCCACGTGGCATCCGTCCACTCGATTGCACTTCCATCAGCCATGTCGCTTCCCTAGAACGATTCAAGAACATACACCGGGAACGGTCGGACTGCAATCTGGAGCCCGACGCACTCATCGTGACGAGATCACAGCCGCCCCGCAGAAGCAACGATATGTCGGCGGTCAGTTTGTCGGTGATCAATGATAGTATACCCTATCGGTCACCGACATAAACGGACCGATGCGGCTGAGGAGCTCAGAGGGTAGCCTGAAGAGCCACGCGTGGGTCACTCCACCCTGTTAGCTAGCTGACAAACGGCTGCTTTCCATTTCCTGCCGATCAGAACCAGTCCTTCGGCTGACGGCCCACAAGCTGCCGCTCGGCTTAAGAATTTTGAATGACCATTTGATACCCGATTCCAGTCATTCACGTCTATCAGGCTACGGCCCAATCAGCCTTCCCAAAACCCGGACCCGTCAATGCACACGACCACCCACAAAAGGGGTCTGGGGCCCGAGGCCCCAGCCGCCGGAGGCACCCCTGCCTAGCCCCCCAGCACCCCCCGCGCATGCCGCGCAATCGCTCCGCGCGTTGTCACCCACACCCGGTCATGCCGCGCGACATGCTCGAGGAACGCCGCCAGCGCGCCGATGCGGCCGGGGCGGCCGATGATGCGCAGGTGCAGGCCGAGGCTCATCATCCGCGGGTGGCCGGCGAGGCCTTCGGCATAGATCCAGTCGAAGCTGTCGCGGGCATAGTCGAGCCACGCGCGCGGGGTATAGGCGGGGTCGGTCCACATCTTCATGTCGTTGGTGTCGAGCTGATAGGGCATGATCACCATCGGTCGCTCGGGCACGGTGGCGCGGTCGAGGAAGGGCACATCGCCCGAATAATCGTCCATGTGATAATCATAACCCGCCTCGATCAGCAGCCGGCGGGTGTTGTCGGTGTGGAAATAGCGCGAGAGCCAGCCGAACGGCCGCGCCCCGCACGAAGCCTCGAGGCTCGCCGTGGCTTTCGCGATGAACTCCCGCTCGGTGGCTTCGTCCATCTTGAACTGGTGGACCCAGCGCCAGCCATGGCTCACCGGCTCGTCGCCGCGCTCGCGGATGGCGGCGGCGAGCTCGGGGTGGTTTTCCAGGCTCATCGCCGCTGCCGTCCAGCTCGCTTCGAAGCCATGGCGGTCGAGCAGATCGACCACGCGCGGCGCGCCGGCCTTGATGCCGTAGAGATAATTGGATTCATTCCCATAGTTGCGGATCGGCGATTTGATGTGGATGCCGAGCTCGTCGACCGGCTCCATGCCCCGGTCGCCGCGCGCCACGGTCATTTCCGAGCCTTCCTCCACATTCACCACGATCGACAGTGCGCACACCGCCCCATCGGGCCATTCCATCCGCTCGCGTTCCACCCAGTCCCTCCCGATTTGTCCGGACAAGCTAAGGGCTGCGCCACGCAATGTCATGCCTCATGCTAGAGTCGTGCAATGATCCGACCCGCCATCCATGCCGACATCCCGTTGCTGCCCGCCATCGAGGCGGCCGCCGCCATGCTGTTCCGCGGCACCCATGTCGATGGCTTTGCCGATGCCTGGCCCAACCGACCCGAGACCTTCGCCCGCGCCCACCGGGCCGGCCTGCTCTGGATCGCCGAGCAGGACGGCGTGCCTGCAGGCTTCGTGTTCGGGGAGGCGTGCCCCGAGGGGCTTTATGTCCGCGAGCTTTCGGTCGCCCCGCGCGCCCAGCAGCGCGGGCTGGGCGCCGCGCTGATGCGCACCGCCATCGCCCATGCGCGCGCGCTAGGCTGGGGCCGGGTGCTGCTCACCACCGATCGCACCCTGCCGTGGAACGCCCCCTTTTATGCCCGGCTGGGGTTCGTGCTGGTGGACGACGCTATCCCGCCCACCCTCCGCGCGCGGCTGGCGCAACAGGCGCGCGACGGCTTCCCCATGCAGCATCGCTGCGCCATGCTTCTCGATTGCCACGAACAGGGAACCGCTTTCACCGCCGGCGCTTGATTCCGATGAGACTATCCGGAGAACGCGCATGGCTAACCCCGACACCCCCGATACCACACCGGGCAAGACCGATCCGGTCACCGGCCGCCCGCTTGCCGACAAGGTGGACAGCATCAACCGTGTCCGCCCCGCCGGCCCCGAGAACATGGAAGACCCGCCTGAGGAAGGGTGGGACGAGATCGACCAGAGCGGTGACGAAAGTTTTCCCGCCAGCGATCCCCCCGGCCAGGGCGTAGGCTAAGGACGACCGATGACTGACAAGCAAGATGACAGCGCCGACGACAAGACCAACATCCTCGGCGTGCGCAAGGGCAAGGGGCCCGATCAATATGGCGGCAGCTTCGCCGGCGGCCAGTCCGGCGGCGGCGCCTATGCCAACGCCCGGCAGACCACCGACCCGGTTGCGGACAAGGATCAGGGCGGCCAGACCGAGCCCGGCTATTATGGCGGCGGCCAGGCTGCAGACGAGAACAGCAGCAACAGCGATCACCATGCTGCCCGGCGCACCGAAACGAACAGCGACAGCAGCTACAAGGATCATCCCAGCCAGAAAACCGGTCAGGACAATGCCGATTTCAAGCAGGCGATGACCCGTGAGGACCACCGCGGAAAGGGCGAGTGATGGACATTTCGCATGTTGCCGCCGTCGAGCGGGTGGCCCGGGTGCTCGCGGGGCAGCGGCTGAGCATCAACGCCGAGGGCACGCTCGAATCGGCATCACAGCAGGTCGACGCCTCATGGCGCGAGCATATCGATGATGCCCTCGCCGTTCTGCGCACGCTCCGCGCCCCCGATGGAGACATGGCTGCGGTCGGGGACGTGGTCATCTGGCAACGGATGATCGCCGCCGCCCTCGGCACCCCGCACGACGATCCTGAACAGGACGAAGTCTTGGGCACGGGCGATGTGCCGGGCATGCAATACTGAATCACGCCCTTCGACACGCCTGAAATGTCCCCTTTTCGCCCCCGGACGACCCCCTGACGCCCCCTTTCCGCCGCATCGAGCGGCTGCAGCCATGGGCGCCGGCACAACGACCGGACCGCACAACATTCCGCCCTTGCCTATTTGGGCCTCAATGGCTAAGCTGCTGAATTAAAGATAGATTTACCGCAATCGCGGTAAAACAAGGCTTCAAAAAAGTCGCTTTCGTGTAAACTTCGTCATCTTCGCTGCACCCGAAAGGCCGCCCATGACGCTGCAATGGCAGGGCAAATATCTGGAAGTCCATTGCGATGGCAGTTGGGAATATGCGTCCCGCGTTTCCCGCATCGGCGCTGCCGTCATCCTCGCCATTACCGATGATCGCGAGATCATACTGGTCGAACAATTGCGCCGTTCGCACGGCGCTCACACGATCGAACTCCCCGCCGGACTGATCGGGGACACATCGGCGACCGACACCGCCGCCGATGCCGCCCGCCGCGAACTCGAGGAAGAGACCGGATATACTGCCGACGACTTCGAGAACCTCGGAGACTTCGCCACTTCACCGGGCATGTCGTCGGAAATGTTCACAATGTTCCGCGCCCATGGCCTGCGCCGCATCGGCCCCGGCGGTGGCGTTGATGGCGAGAACATCACCCCGCATGTCGTGCCCCTGGCGGCGCTGCCGGCCTTTCTCGCCGAAAAGCGTGCGGCAGGACTGGTCATCGATTGCCGGCTGCTGCTGGCGCTCGGCCTGGCCTAGTTCGGCAAAAGCGAGATCGGCAGCGATTCCAGCCGATTGCCATTGCCATCCATCGCCGCAGCACCCGTCATCGCATTGTAGATCGCCTCTTCGGTCGCCTCCGCCACACCCGCAAAAAGTGGCGTCATCGCGGCATTGGCCAGCTCGGGATAGGCCGTCACGGCAGCGCGCCGCGCCTCGGTCCGCCGCACCCCGGCATGGGTGGAAAAGGCGATCACATAATCCCCCGAGCCATTGTCCATCGTGCTGCCAGTCCGCGCCAACCCCACGACCGCCCGCCGCGCCAGCCGCTGCAGATTGCGGTCAGACAAGGGAGCATCGGTCGCCACGATCATGATGATCGAGCCATCGCTCACCGCCGCCGCCAACCCCGCCTGCTCGGGTGCCGCCGCCACCGGCCGACCCAAAATCACCGGCTTCCCGCCGAAATTTCCCTGGATCAGCACCCCGATCGTGAACCCGTCCACCAACCGCGAGGAAGTCCCGATGCCACCCTTCCAGCCAAACAGCCGCGTCCCGGTGCCAGCCCCCACATTCCCCTCCGCAACCGGTCCGGCCTTCGCTGTCTCGATGGCACGACGCACATCGCCAATGGTCACATGCCGGCCGCGAATATCATTCAGAAACCCGTCATTGGTCTCCCCCACCACGGCATTCACCGAGCGCACTTCGCCATTCCCCGGCTGCGCCAGCGTCCACTCGACCGACCCCGCCATCCCCTCGGCCACATTCAGCGTGTTGGTGAGGATGATCGGCGCCTCGATCTCGCCCAGCTCCTCGATCTGCGTCGATCCCGCCAGCTTGCCGAAGCCATTGGCGCGGAAGAAGCCGGCAGGCACCTTGTCCTGGAACAGGTTGCCGGCATGCGGCAGGATCGCAGTCACGCCGGTGCGCACCCTCGTCCCCTCGATCAGCGTCACATGCCCGACCCGCACCCCCGCCACATCGGTGATCGCATTGGCAGGCCCGGTCGGCAGGCTGCCCACCACCCGCCCGGTCTCCCGAAAGCGCGGGCGCTCGGCGGCACCAGCAGACCCGGCGACCAGCAGCAGCGCCAGCAAAATCCTCATTCGCGGGCAGCGTTACGAGCAGCGTCGGCAGCGCTAAGCACTTCCCACGCCGCCTGCACGGTGCGGAAGCGCGTTGCCGCTTCCGGATCATTGCCGGCAATATCGGGGTGGCTCGCCTTGGCCGCCGTCCGCCATGCTGCCTTGGCGGCATCCATGTCGGCATCGGCATCGAGCCCCAGCGCATGCAGCGCATCGAGCTCCGCCCGGCTGCGCGAGCCATCACCGGGGCCGCCCCAATCCCAATGGCTTGCACGCTTGTAATGGCGCTGGCCCTCTTCCTCCTTGGCCCGCGTCGCAGCTTCCTCGTCGCTCAACCCGGCGAAATAGTCCCAGCCGGCATTATACTCGGCGGCATGCTTTTCGCAGAAATACCAGCGCTCCGGCCGGTTGGGGGATTTGGGCGCGGGGCGGTCTCCCACATTGCCGCACCCCTCGCGGTCGCACAGCCGCACCTGCGCCGGCGCACTGGCGCCGCTGCCATAATCCCGCCACCGCGGGAAACCCCAATCGTCTGATCGCCGATGCCGCGTCATCCCCCATGGATACGCCACAGGGGCCATCATGGCCAGCCGCCGCACCCCATGATTCACCATGGACGCCAGCGCCGTGTCGCCGCATGTTCGGCCTCGAATGCTCGCCCTCATCGCTGCCCGCCGCTTCGGCCCGCTGTTCGTCACCCAGTTCCTGGGGGCGTTCAACGACAATCTGTTCAAGACCGCCTTCATCTTCGCGGTCACTTTCCGGCTGCGCGCCGATGATCCGGCGGGGGCTGCGGCGCTGGCCACTGTAGCGGCCGGCGTCTTCATCGCGCCCTATATCCTCTTCTCCGGCCTCGCCGGCGACCTGGCCGATCGGCTCGACAAGGCGCTGATCGCCGTCTGGGTGAAGGTTGCCGAAATCGCCTTCATGGGCCTTGGAACGCTGGCGCTGGCGCTCGATTCGGAGGCACTCTGCCTGGGCGTGCTGGCGCTCATGGGTCTGCACTCGACCATCTTCGGCCCGGTGAAATACGCCATCCTTCCGCAGCACCTCGCCGAGCGGGAGCTGCTCCTCGGCACCGGGCTGGTGGAGGGGGCCACCTTCGTGGCGATCCTGCTGGGCCAGATCGCCGGCGGCCTGCTGCCCACCGGTCTCGCCGGGCCGGTGGCGATCGGTATCGCGGTCGCCGGGTTGCTCTCGGCGCGCTTCATTCCACCGGCACCACCCGCCGGCGAGCGGGGGCGCATCGACTGGAACCCCCTCACCAGCACCCGGACAGCACTCGGCCATGCCTTTTCCAGCCGGCCGCTCTCCATCGCCACACTGGCAATCAGCTGGTTCTGGGCATTGGGCGCCATTTACACGAGCCAGTTCGTGCCGCTGGCGCGCAACTATCTCGGTGGCAACGAGGCGCTGGCCACCTTCTTCCTCGCAGCCTTCTCTGTCGGCATCGCGGTCGGTTCGGCCGGCGTGGCGCGGCTGCTGCGCGGCCGCATCTCGGCGCGGCTGGCCGCCCCTGCCGTGCTGGTGATGGCGCTGGCGGCACTCGACCTGTATTTTGCCGAAAGCGCCTTTTCCGGAGCGCCGGCCGGCAGCATTTCCGGCCTGCTGTCACGCCCGGCAGGCTGGCGTCTGATGTTCGATCTGCTGGCGATGGCGCTGGCGGGCGGCGTCTTTTCGGTGCCACTCTACGGCATCCTGCAAACCGCAACGCGGCCCCAGGCCAGGGCCCGCACCATCGCAGCCAACAACATCGTCAATGCCATCTTCCAGGTGGGCGGCGTGCTCATCATCGGCTCGGTGCTCGGCGGCGGCGCGCCGGTGCCGCTGGCGCTCGCCGCAGCCGGGCTCACCGGCCTGCTGCTCATCCCGCTGCTGCGGCAACTCCCCTGAACGCTGCCGCCTCTTTTCACCGCCCCGGCCAGGAGCTAAGGCGTGGCGATGTTTGATCTCGACGGAAAACGCATCTGGGTTGCCGGACATCTCGGCATGGTCGGCAGCGCGCTGGTGCGCAGGCTGGAACGTGACGGCCACACGCCGCTCACCACCAGCCGCACGGAAGTCGATCTGATGCGACAGGCAGAGGTCGAGGGCTGGGTAGCCGCCAACCGCCCGCAAGTCGTTATCATCGCCGCCGCAACTGTCGGCGGCATCGCCGCCAACTCGTCGAAGCCGGTCGATTTTCTCTCCAACAACCTGCAGATCGGCACCAACATCATGACCGCGTGTGCGGCCGTGCCGGTAGAAAAGCTGCTCTATCTTGGCTCGTCGTGCATCTATCCGCGGTTGGCCCCGCAGCCGATGCGCGAAGATGCCCTGCTCACCGGCCCGCTCGAGCCGACCAACCAATGGTATGCCATCGCCAAGATCGCCGGCATCATGCTTGCCCAGGCCTATCGCCAGCAGCATGGGCTCGACATGATCAGCGCCATGCCGACCAATCTCTACGGACCCGGCGACAATTACGATCTCGAATCGAGCCACGTCATTCCGGCCCTCATCCGCAAGGCCGTCGATGCTCGCGATTCCGCCGCCGAAACGATGACCGTGTGGGGCACCGGCACGCCCCTGCGCGAGTTCATGCATGTCGACGATCTCGCCGATGCGCTGGTGTTTCTCCTCCGGAATTACTCGGAGCATGATCACATCAACGTCGGCACCGGTCAGGAGCTGACTATCGCCGAAGTGGCGCAGACGATCTGCGATGTCGTCGGCTTCAAGGGCAAGCTCGTGTTCGACACCAGCCGTCCGGACGGCAGCCCGCGCAAGCTGATGGACTCGGCGCGCTTGCTGGGCCTCGGCTGGAAACCCCGCATCGGCCTGCGCGAGGGGCTCGAAACCGCGTATCAGGCCTATCTGGCGGGCCAGCGGCGGCGCTGACTTACGCCGCCTGCGGCACTCCGTTGACGATGCTCGCGTCGATTGCCAGATCGCGGGCAATCTCGCGCACCGTCATCTTGGCAGACATCATCACCGACGGCGTGCCGCCGCCGGGCTGGGTGCCCTGGCCGACGAGATAGAGGTTGCTGATATCCTCGGACTTGTTGTGCGGGCGGAAGAACGCGGTCTGGGTAAGCACCGGCTCGACACCGAAGCCATTGCCGACATGGGAGCCCAGCACCTGCTCGAAATAGTCGGGCGTCACGAAGCTCTTGTGCTTCAGCCGCGCCTTGAGGTCGGGAATGTAATTGCGTTCTTCGAGGAAGGTCATCACCCGGTCGCACAGCCGGTCGCCCTCCACCGACCAGTCGATGTCGGACTGGTTGTTGGGCACCGGGATCAGCGTGTAGGCGGCATGATGGCCGTCGGGTGCCATGCTCGGATCGGTGAGCGTGGGGATGTGCAGATACTGCGAAAAATCCTTGCTCATCACCTTGGTGTCGAAAATCTCGGTGAGCAGCGCTTCGTAGCGGGGGCCGAGGATGATGTTGTGGTGGCGCAGCTCGGGATCATTGTCGCGCTTCTCGTAACCGAAGTAGATGACCATCAGCGACATCGACTGCTTGCGGAATTTCACCAGCGCGTCGCGATTGATCGTCCGATATTTCTTGTCGACCATCTTGAGATAAGTGGTCGCATAATCGGCGTTCGACACCACGATATCCGCCGTCATGGTGCGACCATCGCGGAGCGTCACCCCGGTGGCAACGCGCTTGCCGGCACGCTTCTCGACATCGATCTGCCCCACTTCGGCATTGAGGTGGAGCTTGCCGCCCATTTCCTCGTATTTCTTCACCATCGCCGCCACCAGCGCCCCGGTGCCGCCCTTGGCATAATGGATTCCCCAGGTCTTCTCGACGAAATGGATCATCGCATAAATGGCGGGCACCTTGAGCGGGTTGCCGCCCACCAGCAGCGGCTCGAAGCTGAACACCTGGCGCATCTTGTCGGACTTGAAATACTTGCTGATCAGGCTGAACAGCGGCTGCACCGCGCCCAGCTTGAGCAGATCGGGCACCACGCCGAGCATCGAGCCCAGGCTGCCGAAATAGGTGTAGCCGAGCTCGAGGAAGCCGCGCTTGAAGATGGCGCGCGCCTGCTCGTGAAACGCCTCGTACCCTTCCAGATCTTCGGGGGCGAGGCGCTTGATCTGCTCGCGGGTGCTCACCGGATCGCCATCATAATCGAAGAAAGTGCCGTCATCGAAATAGATGCGGTAAAACGGCAGGATCGGCATCACGTCCAGATATTTGCTGGTATTGGGGCCGCCGCTGTTGCCCTCGCGGATGCGACTGTTCTCGTCGAGCACATGCGCCGGAAAATCGGGCTCGCCGAGCATCGCATGGTCGCGCTCAAGGCTGAAAAGCTCCTCGATGAAGTGCGGCACGGTGAGCACCGTCGGCCCCATGTCGAAGGTGAAGCCATCGACCCGGCGCACATAGGCGCGGCCGCCCGGTGCATCGAGCTTTTCGACAATCTGCGTGTCGAAGCCGAGGCTCTGCAGCCGCATCGCGCAGGAAATGCCGCCGATGCCGGAGCCGATGACGATTGCCGATTTGCGGGTCATGTGTCTGTCCTGATAGTGCGCCTCTCCGCTAGGCGCTTGGCGGTGCATCGGCAAAGCCTGAAATTGTCGCAGATGCAAGGGCAGGCCGGCAAAAGCCGGTCAGGCAGCCTTTGCGGCAATCTTGCGGATCACCGCCTCGAAGGTTTCAGGCGGCTGCGCACCGAGCACCAGATACTGGCCATTGAAGACGATAGCGGGCACGGCGTTGATGTCCGCCGCGCGCCACTGCGCCTGGGCGCTGCGCACCTCTTCGGCGTAGCGCCCCGAAGCCAGGACTTCGCGCGCTGCTCCGCCATCAAGCCCGGCCGCAGCGGCTGCCGCCACCAGCGTCTCGCTCTCGTTCATCAGCGCGCCTTGGGTGAAATGCGCCGTGAACAGGGCCAGCTTGAGCGCGCGCTGGGCGGCGGGAGACGCCAGCCCCGCCCAATGCAGCAGGCGGTGGCAATCGAAGCTGTTCCAGATGCGGCTGTCGGGCCCGGAATTGATCGTGAAGCCGGCGGCTTCGGCCGCCTGTCTGAGTGCGCCGCGGCTTGCAGCGGTGCGTGCCTGGTCCGACCCGTATTTGCGGGCGATATGCTCGGCGGTGTTCTCGCCCTCGGGCGCCATGCCGGGGTTGAGCTCGAACGGCTGGAAGTGGAGCTCGGACGTCACCACGTCGGCGGCATCGGCAAGGGCGGTTTCGAGCGACTTCAGCCCCACCACGCACCAGGGGCACATCACATCGGAAACGAAGTCGATTCTCAAGCGCATGGCGGCGATCTTACTCCGCGTCGCCCACGCCGACAAATTTCCCCGCATAACGGCTGGTGATGCGATCGACGGGCATCACCACGAACACATCGACGGTATTGAACTGGGCATCGACAAACCCGCCATTGCCCACCATTGCACCGACCCGCAGATAGCCCTTGATGAGCGGCGGCAGCGCGCGGGCGGCGGCGCGACTGTCGATGGCGGTGGGATCGAGCTGGTTCATCGGCACATGGTTGCCGGCATGGGCGGTAGCGCGCAGCTCGGGCGGGGCCAGATGATGGTGATAGAGATAGCTCAGCTCGGCGGCGTGGAGCAACGGCTCGGCACCGTGCAGCGAGGCGCAGCCGAACATATGGCCGATGCTGTGGCGTTGCAGATAGGTGGCGATGCCGCGCCAGAGCAGGGTGATGGTGGTGTTGTTGCGCCAGGCCGGCGCCACGCAGCTGCGCCCCAGCTCGAGCAACTGGCTCGCCGGGCCGGAATTGGCGATAAGCGGCGCCAGATCATACTCGCTTGCGGAGTAGAAACCGCGGTGTGCCTGCGCCACCGACTGGCGGAGCAGGCGATAGGTGCCGACCACCTGCGGGCTGCCATCAAGGCCGTGATCAACGACCAGCAAATGGTCGCAAATCGCGTCATAATCGTCGATGTCGCGCCGCACCGCCGCCATGCGCGCGCTGGGGAGGGCGCCCATCTCGTCATAGAAAATCTGGTAGCGCAGCGCCTGTGCGGCTGCCACTTCCGCCTCTGAAACCGCCAGCCGCACATCGAGTTGCCCCACCCTGTGGATGGCGGGGGCTTGCGCCAGCAGTTGCGATGGCACGGCGGTCGGCCGGCTGAAAGGAAGGCCCATGGCATGCGGCTCCGTTGGTTTGCCCCTGCGCAGCCCCTAGCGGAGAATTGTTACAGGCTGGTGGGAGGTTCCTCGACCAGCCCGGTGCGCATCAGCCAGAGGAACAGCAGGATGCCCGGCAGTGCGGCCAGCGTGGTGAGCAGGTAAAAGTTGACGTAACCCATTGTTTCGATGAGGCCGCCGGCGGTGGTGCCGGTGAGGAAGCGGCCCACGATCGAGGTGGCGGCCGAGATCATCGCATATTGGCTGGCGGTGAAGCGGAGGTCGCACAGCACCGAGAAATAGGCGACGAGGCACACGCCACCGATGCCGCTGGCAATGTTCTCGAAGCCGATCGCTGCAGCCATGGCCCAATTGTTGTGCCCCGCCGCCGCCAGCCCGGCGAAGCTCAGGTTGGAGACGCCCATCAGCACCAGGCTGAGCAGCACCGAACGGCGCAACCCCATGCGCGTGTAGAGGATTCCGCCAATGAAGATGCCGATCAGATAGGCCCAGAAGCCCATGCCGACATCGTATATGGCGATTTCGTCGTTGGTGTAGCCCAGATCATCGAACAGCAGCCGGAAGGTGAGGTTGGCCAGCGTGTCGCCGATCTTGTGAAGGAGGATGAACAACAGCACCAGCCCCGCACCCGCGCGCTGGAAAAACTCGGCGATGGGGCCGATAACCGATTGCCAGACCTCGGTTATTCCGCGCTTGGCCTGCACGATCAGCCGGCGCGGCGGCTCCTTCATGATGAGCCCGGTGATCATGGCGGGAAGTGCGAAGCCGGCGCAGGCGAGATAGGCGATGCTCCACCCCACCCGCGAGGCTAGCACCAGCGCCAGGGCGCCGGCTGCCACGCTGCCGATGCGCCAGCCATATTGGCTCATCCCCGAGCCGACGCCGAGCTGGCGAGGCTCAAGCAATTCAATGCGATAGGCGTCGATGACGATGTCGAAGGTGGCGCCTGCCGCACCCACGAGCACGGCGGCGATGGCGGTGTAGAAGAGGCTGGCGGCCGGGTCGGCGAGGGCGAGGTTGGTGACGGCGGCGATGGCGAGGAAGCCGGAGAAGATGAGCCAGGAGACGCGCTGGCCAAGGTGGCCGAGGAGGGGAAGGCGGACGCCATCGACCATCCAGGCCCATAACCATTTGAAATTATACACCAGAAACGCGAGGCTGAACGCGGTGACGGCCTTTTTGTCGATGCCGTCCTGCGCCAGTCTCGTGGTGAGGGTGGCGCCGATCATGGCGAAGGGGAAGCCCGAGGAAATGCCCAGCGCCAGGGCCGCGAGCGGGGCAGCTTCGGTATAGGGGCGAACCGATTGCGGGAGGTGCCGGCGCCAGTCGGAGGGTATTTCGGGGGTGTCGAGGGTCATGCAGGGACTGTAGCGGGCGAATTGCGCACCGCCAGACGGCATTTGCGGGCACGCCCGAAAGGTCTAGGATGGCTGGCATGGACGTTTACGCCCCCATTGCCCGCCCCACGCCGGGCCAGACCCGGCTGGCGGCCGCGATGCCCGCCGCCGCCGGGGTCGCAGCACCGGCGATGCTGACGATGGTGCCGGCGAGTGCCTATACTTGCACGGACCGATATGCGCGCGAGATCGACCGGCTGTTCCGCGCGCATCCGGTGGTGCTCGCTCCTTCCGCGCTGCTGCCCGAGCCGGGGATGGCGGTGCCGCACGATGGCTTCGGCCTGCCACTGCTGCTGGCGCGCGACAGGCAGGGGGTGGCGCGCGTGTTCCTCAATGTCTGCCGGCACCGCGGCACGCGGCTGGTGGAGGGGTGCGAGGGGGTGAAGGGGCTGATGACCTGCCCCTATCATGCCTGGTCCTATGCGATGGACGGCAGCCTGAAGGGGGTGCCGCGCAGCGAGACCTTTCCGGGGCTCGACAAGGCGGCGCATGGACTGGTGCCGTTGCCGAGCATGGAGGCGGGCGGGCTGATCTGGGCCGGGCTCGACCGGACCCGCGACTATGATTTCGGTCATGCCGCCGGCGATCTGGCGGCGGATTTCGATGCGCTCGGGTTTGCCGGCCAGCATCTTTACGCCCGCGCCACGCACAAGGTGGCGGCGAACTGGAAGCTCATCATGGATGCGTTTCTGGAGAGCTATCATGTGGCGCGGCTGCACTCGGGGTCGATCGGCCGCTTCTTCCAGGATGGGGTGACGACCGGGGACACCATCGGCCCGCACGCACGCTCGGCGGTCGGGCG
Source organism: Polymorphobacter multimanifer (assembly GCF_014205635.1). Classification (GTDB taxonomy): domain Bacteria; phylum Pseudomonadota; class Alphaproteobacteria; order Sphingomonadales; family Sphingomonadaceae; genus Sandarakinorhabdus; species Sandarakinorhabdus multimanifer. The sequence continues at coordinate 148,610 of NZ_JACIIV010000007.1, read as the reverse complement.
GCTGGCGGCGCTCGGAGGGTGTGATTTCGAGGACATGGCGCAGGTGCGCCGCGCGGTGACCTTCGCCTATCAGCTTGTGCCCGCTTGCGTGATCGTCGCCTCGCCTGACTATCTCAACATCATGGTGCTGATGCCGCAAGCGGTCGATTGCACGCTGGTCGAGGACTTCATGCTCATCCCGCGCCCGCCGGCCACGCCGGAGGAGGAAGCGCATTGGGCGAAGAGCTGGGCCTTGCTCGACAGACAAGTCTTTGCGGGCGAGGATTTCCGTGCCGCTTCCCTCGGCCAGCAGGGTCTGGCGTCGGGCGCGGTGGCGCATGTCACGCTGGGCGGGCTCGAGCAGGGCATTGCGCGCTTCGCCGCCACGATCGATGGCTTGATCGCTTGATGGGCGAGCCGATCGCGGGCATCGCCCAGAATATCCAGCTGGCCGTCACCCCGGTGTTCCTGCTCACTGCCATCGGTGCCATTCTCAACGTGCTGATCTCGCGGCTGGCGCGGGTCGTCGACCGCGCCCGCGCGCTCGAGGCCGAGCTGATGGGGGCGACGCAGGCGGGGGGCGACGAGCGGCGGCTGGTGGCGCTTGACGATCTCGCGATCCTCGATCGGCGGATGGGGGCGGTCAACATCTCGATCGCGCTGTGCACGGCGTCGGCGTTTCTGGTGTGCATCGTCATCGCCATCCTGTTCGTCGGCGAAATCGCCGATCTCGGCTGGGCGCAGGCGGTGATCTGGCTTTTTCTTGGCGCAATCGTGCTGCTCGCCGGCGGGCTCGGGCTGTTCCTCTTCGAAATCCGCATCGCGCTCACCAGCGTGCGCGTGCGCGCCGGCCTGCTGGCGCAGCGCCGCCCTCGCACGCCGAAGGGGCAGCGCGAGGCATGAGGTCGCTGGTGAGGCGCGCTGCCCTATCATGTTGAGTGGGCGTCCGGCATAGTGGCCGACGAAAGCGAGGCGCGTCCGTGGCCGATCTCAACCTGCCCTTGATCGCCGCCATCGCCTGGATGGTCGCGCTATGCCTGATCGGCGGGCTGATGACGCCGCGCGCGGACTGGTATGCCAAGCTCCGCAAGCCATCATGGCAACCACCCGGCTGGGCCTTCGGGCCGGGGTGGACGATCATCCTCGGACTCGCCGCCTGGGCCGCCGTGCGCGCCTGGAACGCCGGCACCCCGGCGCAGCAGGCCGATGTGCTGATCCTGTTCGGGGTGAACGGCCTTTTCCACCTGCTCTGGAGCCCGTTGTTCTTCAAGCTGCAACGGCCCGATTGGGCGCTTATCGAAGTGCCGTTCCTCTGGGCCTCGGTGCTGGCGATGGTGATCGGGCTATGGCCGATCGACCAGCTCGCAGCGCTGCTGATCCTGCCCTATCTCGGCTGGGTGGCGTTTGCGGCGTCGCTGAACTGGAAAGTTGTCGACCTCAACCCGCGGTGAGGAGGCTGAGGGGAAGCCTGTCCTTGGGCCCCGGGACAAGCCCGGGGCGACGGAGAGGTTGGTGTTGGCGCCAAGTCAGGGGTGCAGGGGGCGCCGCCCCCTGCCCGCCGGAGGCTCTTAGTTTTTGGCTTTATCGACCAGCGCGTTCTTGCTGATCCACGGCATCATGGCGCGCAGCTTGGTGCCGACTTCCTCGATCTGGTGCGCCTTTGCGGCAATCCGCGATGCCTTGAGCTCCGGCTGGCCGGCGCGGTTGTCGAGGATGAAGTTCTTGACGAAGCGGCCGCCCTGGATGTCGGCGAGGACGCGCTTCATTTCGGCCTTGGTTTCCGCGGTGATGATGCGCGGGCCGGTGGTGATGTCCCCATATTCGGCGGTGTTGCTGATCGAGTAGCGCATGTTGGCGATACCGCCTTCGTACATCAGATCGACGATCAGCTTCACTTCGTGGAGGCACTCGAAATAGGCCATTTCGGGGGCATAGCCGGCTTCGACGAGCGTTTCGAACCCGGCTTGGATGAGGTGGGTGAGGCCACCGCAAAGCACCGCCTGTTCGCCGAAGAGATCGGTTTCGCACTCTTCCTTGAAGGTGGTTTCGATGACACCCGAGCGACCGCCGCCGATGGCCGAGGCATAGGAAAGCGCCACGTCATGCGCGTTGCCGCTGGCATCCTGGTGGATGGCGATGAGGCAGGGGACGCCGCCGCCGCGGGCATATTCGGAGCGGACGGTGTGGCCGGGGCCCTTGGGGGCGATCATGAACACATCGATATCGGCGCGCGGCTCGATGAGCTGGAAGTGGACGTTGAGGCCGTGGGCGAAGGCGAGCGCGGCGCCGGGCTTCATGTTGGCGGCGAGATCTTCGGCGTAGATGGCGGCCTGATGCTCATCGGGGGCGAGGACCATGATGACATCGGCCCAGGCGGCGGCTTCGGCGTTGGAGAGCACCTTGAAGCCCGCACCGCGCGCCTTTTCGGCGGTGGCCGAGCCGGCGCGGAGTGCCACGGCGACTTCGCCGACACCCGAATCGCGCAGGTTCGCGGCATGGGCATGGCCCTGGCTGCCGTATCCGACAATGGCGACCTTCTTGCCCTTGATCAGCCCGACATCGGCATCGGCATCATAGTAAACGCGCATTGGAGTTTCCCTGTTTTGATCTTGATGGGGGGTTATGCGGCTTCGGCGCCGCGGGCAATGGCGACGACGCCGGTGCGAGCGACTTCGACAAGCCCGACTTCGCGCATGAGTGCGATGAACTGATCGACCTTTTCGGTGCTGCCCGAGACTTCGAACACGAAGCTGTTGGTGCTGGTGTCGACCGGCCGGGCGCGGAAAATGTCGGCGAGGCGAAGCGCTTCGACGCGCTTGTCCCCGGTGCCGGCGACTTTCACCAGGGCCATCTCGCGTTCGACATGCGGGCCGAGCTCGGTCAGGTCGAGGACGCGGTGGACGGGCACCAGCCGGTCGAGCTGGGCGATGATCTGGTCGATGACCGGCGGTGGGCCGCTGGTGACGATGGTGATGCGGCTGACGGCATGATCGGTGCTGACGTCGGCGACGGTGAGGCTGTCGATGTTGTAGCCGCGCGCCGAGAACAGCCCGACAATACGGGCGAGGACGCCGCTTTCGTTGTCTACGATGATCGACAGCGTGTGCTTTTCGGAGGGAGCGTGCTTCATGTGACTGCCACCTGAGGGACTGGTACCACTACATCAAAACCCCATGTCGGGCTCGAGTACAGAAACTCGGTTCCAGATGGCTGACAGGATAATTTCATTCTAACTCGAAATTGAGTGCCCAAAGGGTACCGCCGAAGGTTACGCATCTGCTTACAGGAGGAAACATTTAGATCAGGTCCAAACGCTTGACCAAGTGCTGGTCGCATTTGAATTTTTCCGTGTCTGCTCACATAACTCTCTATAATCACGTAGTGATAGCTACCCACGAAGGTGGCGGTACTGGCGCTCACACCAGCGCCTTCGCGTCTTCATCAGGCTCCGAAGTGGGCGGGGCTTCGCCTTCGAGCATCATGTCGGTGTGGGCAGCCCCGCTCGGGATCATCGGGAAGCAGTTGGCGAGCTTGGTGACACGGCAATCGACGACGACCGGGCCATCATGGGCGAGCATCGCATCGATCCCGGCGTCGAGATCGTCGGGGCCGTTGATGGTGATGCCTTTCCAGCCATAGGCTTCGGCGAGCTTGACGAAATCGGGCAGGCTGTCCGAATAGGATTCGCTGTAGCGGCCGCCGTGGTTCAATTCCTGCCACTGGCGGACCATGCCCATGTATTCGTTATTGATGATGAAGATCTTCACCGGCAGCCGGTACTGGGTGGCGGTGCCGAGCTCCTGGATGTTCATCTGGATGCTGGCTTCGCCGGCAATGTCGATGACGAGCGCGCCCGGGTTGGCGAGCTGGGCGCCGATCGCGGCGGGCAGGCCATAGCCCATCGTGCCCAGCCCACCCGAGGTGAGCCATTTGTTGGGGGCGTCGAAGCCGAAGTGCTGGGCGGCCCACATCTGATGCTGGCCGACTTCGGTGGAGATGATCGGCGCCTGATCGCGGGTTTTTTCCCACAGCCGCTGGATGGCCTTTTGCGGCAGCAGGGCAGGGCCTTGCTGCTTGAACCCGAAGCAATCGCGCGCACGCCAGCCGGCAATGTCCGCCCACCAGGGTTCGAGGTCCTGTGCGGCGTGGCCGCGGGCTTTCCACAGCGCCAGCATGTCTTCCAAGACGCTGCCGACATCGCCGACGATGCCGAGATCGACACGCACGGTCTTGTTGATCGACGAGCGGTCGATATCGATGTGGATCTTCTTCGAATGCGGCGAAAAGGCATCGAGCCGGCCGGTCACGCGATCATCGAAGCGGGCGCCGATGCAGAGCATCAGGTCGCAGCGGTTCATCGCCATGTTTGCTTCGTAGGACCCATGCATGCCGAGCATGCCGAGGAACTGCTTGTGCCGGTGCTCCATCGTGCCGAGGCCCATCAGCGTCGAGGTGACGGGAGCGCCGGTGAGTGCTGCGAGCGCGCGCAGCAGCGTGGTGGCATGCGGGCCGGAGTTGATGACACCGCCGCCGGTGTAGAGAATCGGCCGCTCGGCGGCGGCGAGCATCTCGACGGCGGTTTCGATGGCAGTCTGGTCCCCCTTCGTCTGCGGCTTGTAGGTCTTGTGGCCGGCGGCGGTGGGGGCGGCATAGGGGCCACGCATGATCTGCACATCCTTGGGAATGTCGATCACCACCGGGCCGGGGCGGCCCGAGCGCGCGATGTAAAAGGCCTCGTGCAGCGCCGAAGCGAGGCGCGCCGTCTCCTTGATGAGGTAATTGTGCTTCGAGCAATGGCGGGTGATGCCTACCGTGTCGCACTCCTGAAAGGCATCGGTGCCGATGAGATGGGTGGGCACCTGGCCGGTGATGACCACCAGCGGAATCGAGTCCATCATCGCATCGGTGATGCCGGTAACGGCATTGGTGGCGCCGGGGCCCGAAGTGACGAGCACCACGCCGACCTTGCCCGAGGAACGGGCATAGCCTTCGGCGGCGTGGACGGCGGCCTGCTCGTGGCGGACGAGGATGTGCTTGATCCGACCTTCCGCGAAGAGCGCGTCGTAGATGGGGAGCACGGCGCCGCCGGGATAGCCGAAGATAGTGTCGACGCCCTGGTCGATGAGCGCCTGCACGACGATTTCGGCGCCCGTCATTTCACGGCTTGTATCGGCTGGCTGGATGGCTGACATGACGACGCTCGAACTCGGGCTACTGGCAATTGCCGGGAGAGCGGCGACCTAAGCACCACAAGTTGCGCTGTCAACCCATATTCACGCAATAAAAGAACAAGTCTGCCGGGTTTCAGGCAAAAAAACAGCGGGCGATGGGCGCCCGCTGCTCTTCATGCCGATGGTCTTGCCTGGAACAGGGAGATCAGGCGACCACGGTCTGCAAGGTGGCCCGGCGGCGAAGGCTGGTGCCCACGAGGCCGAAGCCAAGAACGAGCATCGCCCAGGTTGTTGGCTCGGGAACGAACGACGGCGTGGGGGGGATGATGACATCGGCCATGTCGGTGGTCCGGATGGCGAAGACGCGGTCGATCACGATGTCCTTGGAGGGGAACTGGTTCGAGTTGAAGACGAACGAGGTGTTGTAGTGGCCAGCGGCGGTGATCTGGCCGACACCGCTGGCATATTGCCAGACGCGCGACGGCGAATTGGCATCGATAATCGTCGAGGCAACCGGAATATCGAGGATTGTCGCCTGGAATGTGCTGTTGCCGACATTGGCGAGGCCGTTCTCGGTGAGATAATAGCTGAAGCCGACGCGGTAGTTGCCGGGGTTGAGGTAGGTCAACTGCGCGATGGTCTCGTTGAGCGAGAAGTCACCGACGAAATAGGCGGCCTTGGTGCCGACGGCATCGGGGCTGGCCGAGGCTGTGTTGTCCGGAGCCACCGACTCGCCAAAGGCGCTCGTCGGATATTGCGCGGTGCTGTTGTAGTTGATCACCGATGCGCGCTGGTCCTGCGACGGCACACCGTCCGGCGTGTTGATGAGCGTCCAGCCCACAAAGCCGTCCGCGCCGGCAGGACCCTGCTCGAAGCTGCCGTTCTTGATGAGGTTGGTCACGGCAAGCGAGGGAGAAGCCATTGCAGCAGTGGCGAGGAAGGCGGTGGCAAGGGAAATCTGGCGCATCAGGGTGTCCAATCGTCGAGGGTTAACGATTGGTTACTAGCAGTACTATTGGACGTGTAAACAAAACCTATGGTTAATTTGCGATTTTTTAACTTTACAATTTCACTGCGTTTCTTGCCGCTTGCCGATCTGCCGTTTCGAGGTGCAGCCAGCCCGATTGCCGACCGCGCATCCAGGTGGATTGGCGCTTCTGATATTGTCGCGTGGCGAACAAGGTTCGTGCGCGCGCCTCGCCGAGGTCGATCATGCCGGCGAGGTGCGCCGCCAGTGACGCCACGCCCAATGCCTTGAGAACCGGCCGGTCCGGCGGCAGCTGGCGGGCGATCAGGGCGGCCACTTCTTCGAGCGCGCCGCCGGCGAGCATCGCATCGAGCCGGTGTTCCGCGGCGATGTGCAGCGCGGCGCGGGGTGGCAGCAGGACGATGCCGCGGACATCATGGGTCTCGGCGATGCCGCCTTCGCGCGCGGCCTGCCAGGCAAGCAGCGAGCGGCCGGTGGCGCGGATCACTTCGAGCGCGCGGTGGAGGCGGGTGGTGTCGGACGGGCGGAGGCGGGCGGCCATTGCCGGGTCTTCATGGGCGAGGGCGGCGGCGGCATCGGCGGCGGGCAGGGCACGCACGGCCTCGCGAATGGCGGAATCGATCGGGGGCAGGGGAGCGAGGCCGTGGAGCAGGGCTTCGATATAGAGGCCGGTGCCGCCCACCAGCAGCGGCAGCCGGCCTTCGGCGAGCGTCTCGGCGATCGCGGTGCGGGCGAGGGTGGCGTAATGCGCGGCGGTGGCCGCCTCGGCGCCGTCGAGGATGCCGAACAGCTTGTGGGGGACCAGCGCCTCCTCGGCCGCCGAGGGGCGGGCGCTGAGCAGGCGCAGATCGGCGTAAAGCTGGCTGGCATCGGCATTGATGATGGTGATGGGGCGCGCCTCGGCAATGGCCAGCGCCAGGCCGGACTTGCCGCTGGCGGTGGGGCCGCCTAGCACGGCGACCATGGGACGCGATTCTGACATGCTGGTGACACTCGTGGCGGAGGGCAGGTTGTCGGCTGCCGATGCGGCGCTGGCAAGCGATGTGGTGCGCACGCAGGGCGGCGAGCCGCAGGGATGGGACTGGATCGACGCCGGCGATGCGCTCGATCTGCGGATGGCGGGTGGCCAAGGCTTGCGAGGCGCGCTGGAAGCGGCGTTCCCGGCGGTGGATGTCGTGCTGCAATCCGCGGCTGCCGGGCGGCGCCGGATGCTGCTGGTGGCGGACATGGATTCGACAATGATCCAGTGCGAGTGCATCGACGAACTCGCCGATTATGCCGGGCTGAAGCCGCAGGTGGCGGCGATCACCGAGGCGGCGATGCTTGGGCAACTGGATTTTGCCGAGGCGCTGCGGGCGCGGGTGGCGCTGCTGGCGGGGATGCCGGTGGAAACGCTCGAGGAATGCCGGCGCGAGCGGGTGCGGCTGATGCCGGGCGCTGCGGCGCTGGTGCGGACGATGCGCGGCTGGGGGGCACGCACGCTGCTGGTGTCGGGCGGGTTCACGGCGTTCACGGCGCCTGTTGCCGCCGAGATCGGCTTTGCCTCGCAGCAGGCGAATGTGCTGCTTGTCGAGGACGGCCGGTTGACCGGAACGGTCGCAGCGCCGATCGTCGATGCCGCCACCAAGCGCGCCGCCTTGCTGGGTGCCGGCATCGATCCGGCGCTGGCACTTGCGGTGGGGGACGGCGCCAACGACATTCCCATGATCGAGGCGGCAGGGCTGGGCATTGCCTATCATGCCAAACCCAGGGCCGCTGCCGCCGCGGACAGCGCGGTGCGTTTTGGCGATCTGACCGTGCTGCTGCGCGCGCAGGGGCTGAGCCGGGCGGAATGGGCGGCATGCTGACGCTGCACGGCATCCCGAATTGCGACACGGTGAAGAAGGCGCGGACTTGGCTGGCTGCCGCGGGCATCGAGGCGCGCTTCCATGATTTCCGGAAGGATGGCGTGCCGGAGGCGCTGGATGACTGGGTGACGGCACTTGGCTGGGAGGTGCTGCTCAACCGCGCCGGCACCAGCTTTCGCGCGCTGCCCGAAGCGGAGCGGACCGGCCTCGACGCCGGACGCGCGCTGGCATTGATGCGCACGGCACCCGCGATGATCAAGCGGCCGGTGCTGTGCGGCACGAGCGGCGGCGGCAGGCCCGTGCTGCAGGTCAGCTTCAAGCCCGAAAACTGGGCGGCCGCGCTGGCCGATTGAGGCAAGCTGACATTTCGCTGCGGCCAGTCGTGCGCGGCGACTTGCACAATATTGACCAACTCGCGTGTTTGTCGCAAACGGCTGGAAGTCCCTGTTTGGTTCCGTTTCAGTTGCGTGGGGTTGGAAAGTGGTATTCGAAGCCGGCCGTGGCCGCATGATTCATCTTGATGCTGTGCGTGTTGTGCTGATGAGTTGCGGCGTTGTGACGCACGCGACGATGATCGGGTCGAATGCAGTCTTCGATGCCATTACATTTGTGAGTGGTCTGTTCAGGATGAAGGCTTTCTTCCTGATTTCCGGATTTTTCGGCGCGCTGGTCCTGTCGCGTCGGAGTGCCGGGCAGTTCCTGTCGGCGCGCCTGCCGGCGTTGCTTTGGCCATTGGCGGCGGGCACGGTGGTTGTCGTGCCCTTCACCCTCTGGCTGATGGCGATCTGGCATCATGGCCCGATCGGCGTTGTCGCCTGGCTCACGGATCCGGGCTGGCTCGAATCGTTGCCGGATCCCGTCGGCCCGCTGCTGCACCTGTGGTTTCTGGTGGTGCTGATCGGCTTCACGCTGCTGCTGCCGCCGTTGATGGCGGTGCTGCGGACCCCGGTCGTGGCGGTGCCGATCGAGGCGCTGCGGCCGTTTACGCAGCGGCTGGGCCTGTGGGGCCATGTTGCAGTGATCGCCCTGCTGATGATGCTCAGCCGATCGGCGTATCTGGCGCTGTTCGGGCCGGACCTGGAAAGCGATGCCTTCGGCTGGCTGGTGTCGATGCTGTTCCACTATGCCCCCTGGTTCGGCTTCGGAGCGCTGGCCTTCCGGTATCGCTGGCTGTTCGATGCCTTCGAGACGGTGTCGGTGCGCCATCTGCTCGGCGGGCTGCTGTTGTGCGCCGGCATCTTCACGCTGGCGCTGCAGTTCGGGGACGGCTGGCCCGGCCTGCTCAGGCGCGCGCTGTTCTGGCCGAGCCGCAGCGGCATGGTGGTGTTCGGTTTTGCTGGCCTGGTGCAACTCTGCCGCCACTGGCTCGACCGCGAAACGCCACTGCTGCGGATGTTCGTCGATTCCGCGCTCACCTTCTATCTGATCCATATTGCGCTCATCTTCCTGCTGGCGCTGCTAATCGGCCGTGATGCTGCCGACAGCATCGGGATCTTCGGATTGTTCGTGCTGCTGGTGCTGGTCGTGCCACCGCTCGGCGTGGCGGTGCATGCGCTGGTGGTAGGCCGGGTGCCGGTGCTCGACCTGCTGTTTCGCGGCAAGCGCACGGCCCCGCGGGGAAGCCATGGCGCGCGCGCCGGCTTTGGTTGAGAACGCCGCGCCTGCGCTCGACAGCGCAGCCTGCGACAGCTAGGGCAAGGCCGTGGCGGACGAAGCAATCCAAGGTGCGGCGGCGATGGCGGGGACCAGTGCTGCAGCCGATGCGGCAGGCCCGGTGCTGGCCGGTGCCGCCCCTGCAGCCGCAATCGGCGCAAGCGGCGGGCGCATGTTCCACCTCGATGCACTGCGGGCTTTCGCCATGTTCTTCGGCGTTTTCGTGCATGGCTCGGCAATCGACTATAATCCCGACCTTCTGTTCGAGACGGTGCGCGAAGCGAGCGACCTGTTCCGCATGGCCACCTTCTTCCTCATCGGCGGCTTCTTCACGGTGATGGTCTATCAGCGTGCCAAGGGCGGCGACTATATGCGCAGCCGCGTGCAACTGCTGGTGGTGCCCCTCCTGGCGTCGCTGATAATCGTCGTGCCGCTCACCAACTGGCTCAACTATTGCTGGCACAACGAGCCGGTGAGCCTGACGCGATTTCTGTTCGATTTCGAAGGCCTGCCGCCGCCGAACGGCAAGCTCGAGTGGCATGCGCACATGTGGTTCCTGATCTCGATGTGCATCTATGCGGTGCTGACGCCGCTGCTGGTGACGCTGGCCATTTCGAAACCGGCAAGGGCAGGCCTCGACTGGTTCAACGCCCGCACCACCGGCTGGACGCTCTGGGCGCTGGCGCTGCTCGTCGCCGCGGCCGTGGTGGCGCTGCGTGCCGCGCATGATGTGGTGCTGAAGCCCGTGGTCGCCGACACGCCCTTCGCCTGGATTGCACTGGCGACGATGAACTACCTTCCGTATTTCGCGCTCGGCGGGCTGGCGATGCTCGACCGGCGGCTGTTCGCGGCCTTGCACCGGCTCAGCATCTCCGGGCTGCTCATCGCCGGGGGCGGCTATGCCGCGATCAACCTCTGGGGGGATCTGCTGCCGCGCGCCCTCGAGCGGACGGTCTATTGGACGATGCGCGGAATGCTCATCCTGTTCATCATCAGCGCGCTGATGTGGGCCTTCGAGCGCTGGTTCAACAAGCCCAGCCCGGTGCTCAGCTTTGCGGTCGATGCGGCCTTTTCCTTCTATATATTCCATCTCGGCACGGTGTTCGCGGTGGCGCTGTTGCTGCAGCCGCTCGGGCTCTCCATCCATGGCACCTATGCCGGCATCCTGGTGCTGGTGCCGCTGTTCACGCTCAGCCTGCACGCCTTCATCATCAAGCCGGTGCCCGCACTTCGCTTCATCTTCAACGGCAAGCGGCCAGCGCGCCGCCCGGCGCCCGCGCAAGGACCTGCCTGATGTCGACCACCTTCACCCTCGATACCAGCACGAGCCGCGCGCACCCGCTGCCCGAACCGGTACGGCGCCTGACCGTGCCGGCGATCCAGAAGCGCAAGGGTGGCGAGCCGATCGTGATGCTCACCGCCTATACCGCACGCATGGCGCAGCTGCTCGACAAGCATTGCGACCTGCTGCTGGTCGGCGATTCGCTGGGGCAGGTGATCTATGGCCTCGACACCACGGTGAAGGTGACGCTCGAGATGATGATCGCGCATGGCGCCGCCGTGGTGCGCGGCAGCTACCGCTCGGTTGTCGTCATCGACCTGCCGTTCGGCAGCTATGAGGCCTCGCCCGAGCAGGCGTTCGCCACCGCGGCGCGGGTGATGAAGGAAACCGGGGCCGCTGCAGTGAAGCTCGAAGGCGGCGAGGCGATGGCGCCCACCGTGGGCTTCCTGGCGGCGCGCGGCATCCCGGTTATGGCGCATGTCGGGCTCACCCCGCAGGCAGTCAATTCGCTCGGCGGCTATGGTGCGCGCGGCCGCAGCGAGGCGGAGGCCGCCAAGATTCTTGCCGATGCGCGCGCCGTGGCAGCTGCCGGGGCGTTCGCGCTGGTGGTCGAAGGCGTGGTGGAAAGCCTCGGCCGCGCGATCACCGAGGCTGTCAGTTGCCCCACCATCGGCATCGGCGCATCGGTGGCCTGCGATGGCCAGGTGCTCGTGGTGGACGACATGCTGGGGATGTTCGAGCGGGTGCCGCGCTTCGTGGCGCGCTTCGACAATCTGGCCGAGCGGATCGATGCTGCGGCCGCGCGCTATGCCGATGAGGTGCGCACCCGGCGGTTCCCCACCGAGAAACAGCTTTATTCCTGAGGCGTCATCGGGCATTCACCCGGCTTGATCCATCTGCCAGGTCCCCATTGGCCGTATCCGGAGCCCAAACCCCTTGGCCCTGCCCCCCAGCAACACCATCGGCAAGAACAGCACGACCCCTGAAGATCCCTTCCTGCGCGAAGTGGACGAGGGGGTTCGCCGTGACCAGCTGACCAGCTTCTGGAAGCGCTGGGGCATTGCCCTGGTCGGCGCCGTGGTGCTGTTGCTGGGCGCGCTTGGCGGCTGGCTCTGGTGGCAGGACCAGCAGGTGAAGAACGCCGGGATCGCCGGCGAGGAATTCGCGACGGCGCTCGACAAGATCAGCGTCGGTGACAATGCCGCAGCGCGCCCGGTGCTGGAGAAGCTCGCTGCCGAGGGCCCCGGCGCCTATGCGCCGCTGGCGCGTTTCATGCAGGCCGCCGACCAGATGGCGGTGGGCGAAAACGAAAAGGCCGCCACCATGCTGCAGGCGCTGGTGGACGATGCCGATCTGGAACCGGTGCTGCGCGATGCCGCTCGCGTGCGGCTGGCACGGCTGCGCTTCGACGCGATGACACCGCCACAGGTCGTGGCGATGCTCAAGCCGCTGGCGGTGCCGGGCAACCCCTGGTTCGGGTTGGCGGGCGAGATGACAGCGCTTGCGCACATCAAGGCCGGCACGCCCGAGCCGGCGAAGCCGCTGCTCATCGCGATCGTCAAGGACGATGCGCTGCCGCCGAGCCTGCGCAACCGTGCGGCGCAGCTGGCACAGGGGCTCGGCATCGATGAAGCGGCACTTGGCCTGAATCCGGGCCTCGACCAGCCGGCAACCCCCACCGAAACTCCCGCTCAGCCAGAGGCGAACTAGGCCATGCAGACGCGGCGTGCAGCGATTGCCCTCATCACCGTGCTGGCACTGGGCGTGTCCGGCTGCGGGGTCTTCAAGGGCGGCAAGAAGAAGATCACCACCGTTGGCGAGCGCATCCCGGTGCTCACCTATGAAAGCAAGGCCGAGGCCGAGGCGGAGCTTCAGGGCGTCACGGTGGTCCTGCCGCTGGAATCGCCCAATGCCGATTGGGGCCAGCCGGGCGGCACGCCGTCGAAGCTCAACGGCCATCTCACCTGGTCGGGCGAGCTGCAGCAGGTCTGGTCGGCGTCGATCGGCTCGGGCAGCACCAAGACGCGGCGGCTCAACGCGTCACCGGTGATCCATGATGGCCGCGTGTTCACCATCGACACGATGGGCCGGGTGGCAGCCTTTGATGCGCGCACCGGTGCTCCGGCCTGGTCCGCTCAGATCGAGCTTGAAGGTCAGGCGCAGAATATTGCTTTTGGCGGCGGCGTGAGCGCCGACAATGGCCGTGTGTTTGCCACCACCGGCTTTGGCATCGTTGTGGCCTATGATGCACAGCAGGGCGTCGAGCTCTGGCGCCGCACCTTGCCGGCGCCGCTGCGCGGTGCGCCGACCGTCGAGGGCAATCGGGTCTTCGTGCTGAGCCAGGACAACCAGCTTTTTGCACTTTCGGCCGAGACCGGCGAGCAATCGTGGAGCGTGACCGGCACGGTGGAAGTCGCCGGGCTGCTCGGCACGGGCGCACCGGCGATTTCGCAGGAGACGGTGGTTGTCGGATTTTCTTCGGGTGAACTGACCGCGCTGCGTGCCGAGAATGGCCGCACCGTCTGGTCCGACGCGCTGGCGCGCACCGGGCGCGCCACGGCGATGTCGGCGCTGTCGGACATTGACGCCTCGCCGGTGATCGACCGCGGGCGGGTATTCGCCATCGGCCATGGTGGCCGCATGGCAGCACTGGAAATGGCGACCGGCCAGCGGGTGTGGGAACGCAATTTCGCCGGCATCTCGACGCCCTGGCTGGCGGGCGAGTTCATCTATGCCGTCACGCTGGAAGGCGAGCTGCTGTGCCTGACGCGCAGCGAGGGCAAGGTGCGCTGGGTGACCGAGCTCGAGCGCTGGAAGAACATGAAGAAGAAGACCGGGCCGATCGTCTGGTCGGGGCCGGTGCTGGGCTCGGAAAAGCTGCTGATGGTGAGCTCGGAAAAAGCCATCGTCACGGTCGATCCCTATGAGGGCAAGGTGCTGGCGCGCGGCAAGCTTTCGGCGGCCGCCTATCTGCCGCCGGTGCTGGCGGGCGGACTTGCCTATGTGCTGACCGACGACGGCAAGCTGACGGCGTGGCGATGAAAAGAGAGCGCTGACAATGGCCAGGCGTCCCCGCAAGGCCATGGCAGCGCTCGCCGATGGTGCCGCCCGGGTGGCGATCGTCGGCCGGCCCAATGTCGGCAAATCGACGCTGTTCAACCGGCTGGTCGGGCGCAAGCTGGCGATCGTCGACGATACGCCCGGGGTGACGCGCGACCGGCGCGAGGGGCGTGCGGCCCTCCACGACCTCGAATTCACGGTGATCGACACCGCCGGCTTCGAGGATGCCGATGCCGCGAGCCTCTCGGGCCGGATGCGCGCGCAGACCGATGCCGCGGTGAGTGCGGCCGATGTGGCGCTGCTGGTTTATGATGCGCGCGCCGGTGTGACCCCGCTCGACCGGCATTTCGCGCAATGGCTGCGCAAGCGCGGCACGCCGCTCATCCTGATCGGCAACAAGGCCGAGGGGCGCAGTGCCGAAGCCGGGCTGGCCGAGGGCCATGCGCTGGGGCTGGGGGCGCCGGTGGCGATTTCTGCTGAGCATGGCGAAGGCATGGCCGATCTCTTCGAGGTGCTGCTGCCCTATATCGAGCCCGATGGGCCGGTGGTGCCGGTGGTGGTGGAGGCCGAGAAGCGGTTCTCTGCGGATGGCGTCGAGCTGGAAGCCGATTGGGTGGAACCGCCGGCGGGGCCACTCAAGCTGGCAGTGGTCGGACGGCCGAATGCCGGCAAATCGACCCTCATCAACACGCTGATCGGCGAGGCGCGGCTGGTCGTGGGCCCCGAGGCGGGGATCACGCGCGATTCGATCGCCATCGACTGGGAGTGGCAGGGGGAGAAGGTGCGGCTGGTCGACACTGCCGGCATGCGCAAGCGCGCGCGGGTGCAGGACCGGCTGGAGAAGGCCGCCACCGCCGACACGCGGCTGGCGATCGACATGGCCGAAGTGGTGGTGCTGCTGCTCGATGCGACGCTGGGGCTGGAAGCGCAGGACCTGCGAATTGCCGATCTGGCGCTTTCGGAAGGCCGCGCACTGGTGATAGCGCTCAACAAATGGGATGTGGCGGAGGATCAGAGCCGGCTGTTCCAGGGGGTGCGCAAGGCGCTCGACGACGGGCTGAGCCAGATCCGCAACGTGCCGCTGGTGGCAATCTCGGGGGCAACGGGCAAGGGGCTCGACTTGCTGATGAAAGTGGCAGGGGAGGCGCGGACGCGCTGGTCCCGCCGGGTGCCGACATCGGCGCTCAACCGCTGGTTCGAGGATGTGGTGGCGAAAAACCCGCCGCCCGCCCCTTCGGGGACGCGGATCAAGCTGCGATATGTGACGCAAGTGGCGGCGCGGCCGCCGACGTTCCTGGTGTTCGGCAATCGAACCGACATGTTGCCGGCAAGCTATGGGCGCTATCTGGTCAATAGTCTGCGCGAGTCGCTGGACTTCGAAGGCGTGCCGATCCGGCTCAGCTTCCGCGGCGGCAAGAACCCCTACGTCAAGGATTGACCCTGCGAACGGCTGGCATCTGCTCGCTTAATGCAGCCGTTGCAAATTTCTGACGTGGCCCCGAAGCCGTTAAGCAGCCAACTCCGTTTTGGATCGAATTTGCACGCTGCCGCGTCTTCCGGGCGCGGATGCAACGCTAAAACCCCTTGATTTCGCACATACACAGAGTATCTCGTTTCCGTTAACTACCCAGTCTGACTGGAGCATAGTTTTAGGGGGCGTTTACATGACAATAAAGAATTCGCGCAGTTCTGCGCTTTTTTTGCGTTCTGGAATCGTTGGCGCGCCTCGCCGGTCGCTCCACAAGTCTGCACTCGGCCTTTCGGTCACTGCGGCGATTCTGGTTGGCACGGCGCTGGTCCCTGCCGCTGCCAGCGCACAGGTCTACGACATCACGGCGGAGAAAGGTGGCACGTTGATCCTCACGACGCCTGCGCCGACCGCGAACTTCACAGAAATCAGCAACGGCCTGCTCAATCTTCAGCCCGGCATCAATTCGAGTCCCTTGTCGGTCGGGCTGGCGATGAGCGATAGCCTCGGTGTGTTCTCGGTCTCGAAGTTGGGCTTCCACACGGTGATGCTCACCGGCACGTCCAACACCTACTCAGGCAACACCAACTTCAATGCCGGTCTGCTGATTGCCGGGGCCACCAACACGCTATCGGGCAATTCGCGGCTTGGCCTCGGCATTACCGGGCGGATGAACCTCGGCGGCTTCAGCCAAGTCGTCAAAGGCATCACCGGCGTCAATGGTGGCCAGATCTTCAACGAATCGTCGACCGCCGCGACATTGACGGTGACGGGTGACAATAGTCCAACTTACAATGGTGTCATCACCCAGAACCAAGGTGTCATTAGTATTGTTAAGAACGGCAGCGGTGTGCAAGGATTTAACAATGCTGCCAGCACCTTTTCGGGTGGCATCACGCTGAACAAGGGCACGTTGCGCTATGGTGTCGTGAACTCGTTCGGCACCGGCACGTTAACCGTCGCGCAGGCCGGCACGACGCTCCGTCCATTGGCGGCTGGCACGTTGCTTGCCAATGCCCTGCAGCTCGATGCCGATGTGACCTTCGATTCAGGCACCGGCTCTAGGGAGATCAGCGGCGCTATCGCTGGCACCGGCGGCATTCACAAGGTCGGCAGTGGCCGGCTTATCCTGTCGTCCGCCAACAACAGCTTCTCCGGCAATATCCTGTTCGAGCGCGGCCGGCTTTATGCAAACGCCGACGAGGCGCTCGGCACCGGCACGGTCAGCACATCGACCTTCACGGTGCGTTTTGGCACGCTGGTCAACCAGACCGTTACGCTGAGCAACGACATCGTCGCCAATGCCAACATCAATTTCGACCTGCCGATGGTCGGCAACAGCATCAACCTGCTTGGCGACATTTCCGGTACGGGTGTCGTGTTCCTCGCTGCCGGCACCGGCTCGCTGGGGCTGTATGGCGACAACGTTGGCCTGAGCGGCGGTGTCACGGTCAACAACGGTGGCCTCGATATCGGCACCAGCACCGCGCTCGGGACCGGCGCGCTCGTCATGGGGACCAATTCCAGCCGCTTGCGCGTCATGGCCGATGGCCTGACGACAGCGAACAACATCAGCTCGCGCCGCACGACCGAGATCGACACCCAGGGATTCACCTACACGCTGACCGGCGCATACGCCGATCGCGAGCTCGACCTTGGCGGCCTGCGCAAGATCGGCAGCGGGTCGCTGGTGCTCGATGGCACCGTGACGGCGACGAACGGCGTGTTCGTCGACCAGGGTTCGGTGACCGTCAATGGCGCCGTCCAGAACCAGGTCACCGTCGCGGCTGGCGCATCGGTCGGTGGCGACGGGTCGGTGGGTTCGCTTACCGTCAACGGCGGCAATCTGTCGCCGGGCAATTCGGCGGGCACCCTCACGGTCGTCGGCGACCTGACGCTCGACGCAGCCTCCACCCTGTCGATCGAGCTGGCCATGCCGGGCGTGGTCGGTGGCGGCATCAACGACCTGATCGAGGTCGGCGGCAGCCTCACGCTCGATGGCACGGCCACCTTCGCGGCGGTGCCGACCTTCGTGCCGGGCGTTTTCACCTTCATCACCTATGTTGGCAGTCTCGTCGACAATGGCCTCGATGTCCTCGCGGCAGAGCCCGAATTCCAGTTCACGCTGGTCGATCCGGCGCTTACGCCGAACGCCATCCAGGTGATGGGCGCATTCATCGGCACGTCGCTGTTCTGGGATGGCGCGGGTGCGCCTTTGGGCGATGGGATCATTGCCGGCGGTAGCGGTACCTGGAGTGATGCGGCCACCAACTGGACGGTTGCCAGCGGCAACGCCAACCTCGCCTCGACCGAAGCCCGGGCCGTTTTCGGCACGATTGGCGGCGATGTCCTGGTCGATGGCGCCAAGGATGTAACCGGCATCGATTTCGAGGTCACCGGCTATGCGCTGACCGGCGACGACATCCGGCTCACCCAGGATGCCTCCATCAATGTGGCCGGCGCTGCCTCGATCGCCAACAACATCACCGGTGCGTTCAATCTCGCGCTGGACGGCGGCGAGCTGGCGCTGAGCGGCAACAACAGCTTCCAGACGCTCGACATCAACAGCGGCTTTGTCGTGCTCGGCAGCAACACGGCGTTCGGCCTCGGCGCCGTCCAGCTCTCGGTCGATGGTGGCCTGCGCGCCGGTGCCGAAGGCCTTGTGATCGCCAACGGCATTTCGATCAACGGCGCCAATGATCAGGTGACGATCGACACCAATGGCTTCACGCTCACGTTCGATGGCGCGATCAGCGGCGCGGGCGAGATGGACAAGGCGCAGGCCGGAACGCTTGTGCTGAACGGCAACAACAGCTTCGCCCGCTTGAGCCTCGGCGAAGGCGCGGTGCGCCTCGGCTCGAACACGGCCGCGGGTTCCGGCGCCATCACCCTCGAAGCCGGCGGCGACGCTGCGATCGAGGCCGGAGTCGATGGCTTGGTCGTCGGCAACGCCATCGTCACCGATGGCGCACTGACGGTCGACAGCGGCGCCGGCACGTTCACCCTCGGCGGTGAAATTTCGGGCACGGGTTCGATCGGCAAGGCCGGCGCGGGCACGCTGATCCTCGGCACGCCCAACCTCTACTCGGGGGGCACCACGCTAGATGCCGGCACGCTGCAGATCGGCGACAACGACGCGATCGGGTCCGGCAGCCTGACGATTGCCGATGGCGCCACGCTGGCAGCCGGCACTGACGGTCTGGTGCTTGCCAATGACGTTTCGACGGCGGGTGTCGCATCGGTCGATGGCGGCGCTGGCACCTTCACGATCGCCGGTGTGATCGACGGCGTCGGTTCCATCGCCAAGGACGGGTCGGGCACGCTGGTTCTTGCCGGCCTCAACAGCTATCTCGGCGGCACTGCGCTGCAGGGCGGCACGATCCGCCTGGGCTCGAGCACGGCGCTCGGTGCTGGCAGCCTGGTGATGTCGAGCGGCACGACGCTGGCGTCGGGTGCAGCCGATCTCGATCTGGCGAACGATGTAACGTTGCTCGGAAGCGCGAGCGTGCTGACCGGCGTTGCAACCATGGCCCTGAGCGGGAGCATCGATGGCGCAGGCCCGCTGACGAAGGGCGGCGGCAATGCGCTCGTTCTGGCTGGCAACAACAGCTACACCGGCGGCACCAATCTCCAAGCAGGCGCCATCTTTGTCGCCAACAACAATGCACTCGGCACCGGCGTGCTTGCCATGTCGGCTGCGACAACCCTGATCGGCGCCGATGGTATCGAAATCGGCAACGCCATCACGCTCGCGGGCATATCGTTCATCGGGCCGTTCGGTCCTGCGACGTCGGCCTTCACGCTCGATGGCGAAATCTCCGGCGGCGGCAGCATCAGCAAGATCGGTGCCGGGACCTTGGTGATCAACGGCGCAAACATCTATGCCGGTGGCACGGCGTTGACGGCCGGGACGATCATGGTCGGGGACAATGCGGCGCTGGGCGCCGGCGCTTTGTCGATGGCCGATGGCACCACGCTGCGCGGGCACATGGGCGATCGTATTCTGGCGAACCAGGTCATCATCACTGGCGCCGGCATCCTTGATTCGAACGGCAGCATCCTGGGCCTGACGGGCTTGATCGGCGGCGGCGCCCTCAACAAGATCGGCGGCGGCCAGCTGCGGCTGTCCGGTTCCAACACCTATGGCGGCGGCACAACCCTCGACATGGGATCGATCGCGGCAAACAATGATCTGGCGCTCGGCACCGGACTGCTCGCCATGGCCGATGGCTCCGAGTTGGTCGGTGCCGGCGGCACCCGCACGCTTGCCAACGACATCGAGATCACCGGCACCGGCACGATCAACGATGACGGCAATGTGTTCACATTGAACGGCACCGTGGGTGGCGGCATCCTCTCCAAGGTCGGCAACGGCGAACTCGTTCTCAATGGCGACAACGGCTTGGGTGGCCTGGTCGTCAACACCGGCATCGCGACGCTCGGCACCAACACCGCAGCCGGTATCGGCGCGGTGACGCTCGCCGGTGGCACCACCTTGCGCGCGGGAATCGACGGCCTCGTGGTCGCCAATGCTGTCGACCTGCTGGCATCGGCCACCATCGACAACAATGGTGCTGCCGCCTTCACCCTCGATGGCGTGATTTCGGGCGCGGGCCCGCTGCTCGTCGTCAACACACCCGGTGCGAACCTGGCGACCACGCTCGTGCTGACCGGCGTCAACACCTATACCGGCGGGACCATCGTCACCGGCACCACCGTGCAGATCGCTGCCGACAGCGCACTCGGCGCGGCCGCCGGCGGCCTCACGCTTGCGGACGGCCAGCTGCGCACCACCACCGACATCGGCACGGCGCGTTCGATCGAGCTCGCCGGCAGCTTCGGCGAGCTCGACGTGATCGGCGCCACGATTCTCACCGCCACCGGCGTGGTGAGCGGCGCAGGTGAACTCCGCAAGGTCGGCACCGGCACGCTGGTGCTCGGCAATGCCGGCAACAGCTTCGGCGGCGATCTGGTCATCAACGACGGCGTTGTTTCGGTTGCGTCCGACGGTGCCATGGGCGCCGGCGACATCCGCTTCGAGAACAATGGCGGCACACTGGCGCTGACCGCGGCCGTCACCTCGGCCAAGACCGTGGCGCTCAATGCCGATGGTTCCATCGATACGATTGCCGGCGATTCGACCTTCAGCGGCGTGATCTCGGGCGCCAATGCGCTCACCAAGCAGGGCGCCGCACAGCTGACGCTGACCGGTGTCAGCACCTATGCCGGTGGCACCAACCTCGACCAGGGCACGCTGCGGATCGACAATGGCAGCGCCATCGGCACCGGCGTGCTGACGACGCAGGGCGGCACGACCTTCACTGCCGGCATCGGCGCCAACCAGGCGATCACCGTGTCGAACGACATCGTCTTTGCCAATGGGACGACGACTCTGGATCTGGTCGGCAACCTCGGCCTGGTCAATACCACGACCGGTGGCGTGCTGACGACGGGGACCACGCTCACGCTCGATGGCAGCATTTCGGGTGCGGGCGGCGTCGTGAGCCAGAACTTCGGCACGGTCTTCATCAACGGTGACAACAGCTACGCCGGCGGCACCGAGCTGACCGGCGCGGGCGTCTTTGTCGGCAGCAACACCGCCCTCGGCACCGGCACGGTGACGCTGAACGACTTCGCCAGCGTCCAGAATGTGTCGGGCGGCGCGCTCACACTTGCCAATGCCTTCCAGATCGATGCTTCGCCGGCATTCGGCGCGGTGGTCGGCGGGTCTTCGGACCTGACGCTTGCCGGCCAGATCAGCGGTGGCGGCGTTCTCGACAAGGCGGGAACGAACATCGTCACCGTCACCAACGCGACCAACAATTTCACCGGCACGCTCAACGTGAACGATGGCGCGCTGCGCCTCGGTGACGGGGCCACGCTTGGGGCAGGGGCCCTGACGACCAATGTGCGCAATGGCGCCACCTTGAGCGGCACGGGCACGATCGTCGGCACTGTCAACATGGCGAATGCGTCGATCCTGTCGCCAGGCAGTTCGCCGGGCACCCTGACGGTGATGGGCGATTTGAACCTGTCGGCGGGCACCGACCTCCAGTTCGAGTTCGGCCAAGCGTTCGTGCTGGGCGGTGCCTTGAATGATCGGGTTGTCGTCACCGGCAACCTCGTTCTCGATGGCCTGCTCACGGTGTCGGAGTCGGCGGGTGGGGCGCTCGGGCTGGGTGTGTACAACATCTTCAGTTATGGCACGCTCACCGACAACGGCTTGACGCTGCTGCCGCTGCCGAATGCGCTGGCCGGGTTCGTGCAGAACAACGCTGCTGCACAGCAGATCAACCTGATCATCACCTCGCCGGGCACGCTCATCCAATATTGGGACAGCGCCGATCAGGTCGGCAATGGCGACATCGACGGCGGCTCGGGCAATTGGACGACCACGGCGACCAACTGGACCGGCTCACCGATTGATCCTTCGTCGGTTCCGACCCCCGGCGGGCCGCCGAGCGCTCTCAACACCAGCTGGCAGCCGAACAGCGTTGCCGTGTTCCAGGGCGCAGCCGGCACCGTTTCGGTCGACAACGCCTTCAGCTTCCAGGGCCTGCAGTTCCTTGCAGACGGCTATGTTCTGAACGGCGCCGGCAGCCTCGGTGTCGGGACGACAAGCTTCCTCTACACCGACCCGGGTGTGACGGCGACGATCGCCACGACGATTGCCGGCGCGGGCAATGTCCTCAAGCAGGGCTCGGGCAATCTGGTGCTCAATGGTGACAACAGCTTCAACGGCCTCGGCATCAATGCCGGCACCGTGACGCTGGGGACCGACACCGCGGCCGGCATCGGCGCCATTGCGATCAACAACAACGCCACGCTTGCGGCAGGTGTCGATGGCCTGGCGATTGCCAACGCCATTGCAACGACCGCGACTGGCCTGATTGCGTCGAACGGCTTCACCTTCACGCTCAACGGCAACATCGGTGGTGCTGGTTCGCTCAGCCATGTGACGCTGGGCAATCTCGTGCTCAATGGTGACAACAGCTTCAACGGCCTCGGCATCAATGCCGGCACCGTGACGCTGGGGACCAACACGGCTGCCGGCATCGGTGACATCGCGATCAACAACAACGCAACGCTCGCGGCAGGGGTCGATGGCCTGGTGATCGTCAACGGCATCGAAACGACCGATACCGGCCTGATTGCATCGAACGGCTTCACCTTCACCTTGGATGGCAACATCGGCGGTGCGGGCTCGCTGAGCCATGTGACGTCCGGCAATCTGGTGCTCAATGGCGACAACGCCTTCAACGGCCTCGGCATCAACGCCGGCACCGTGACGCTGGGGAGCAACACGGCGGCCGGGATAGGCGACATCGCGATCAACAATCTCGCGACATTGGCTGCTGGCGGCAATGTGACGATCGCCAACGGCATCGAAACGACCGATACCGGCCTGATCGCATCGAACGGCTTCACCTTTACGCTGAATGGCAACATCGGTGGTGCCGGCTCGCTCAGCCATGTGACGCTCGGCAATCTCGTGCTCAATGGCGACAACGGCTTCAATGGCCTCGGCATCAACGCCGGCACCGTGACGCTGGGCAGCAACACGGCGGCCGGTATCGGCGACATTGCAATCAACAACAACACGACGCTCGCCGCGAACCGCAACGTGACGATTGCCAATGGCATCGAGACGACCGCAACGGGTCTGCTTGCTTCGAATGGCAACATCTTCACGCTCAACGGCAACATCGGCGGCGCGGGCTCGCTCAGCCATGTGACGCTCGGCAATCTGGTTCTCAACGGCAACAACCAGTTCAACGGCCTCGGCATCAATGCCGGCACCGTGACGCTGGGGAGCAACACCGCCGCCGGCATCGGTGACATCGCCCTCAACAATCTCGCAACGCTCGCAGCTGGCGGCAATGTGACGATCGCCAATGGTATCGAGACGACCGACACCGGGTTGGTGGCATCGAACGGCTTTACCTTCACGCTGAACGGCAACATCGGTGGTGCGGGTTCGCTGAGCCATGTGACGTCGGGCAACCTCGTGCTCAATGGTAACAACCAGTTCAACGGCCTCGGAATCAATGCCGGGACGGTGACGCTGGGGACCAACACCGCCGCCGGCATCGGCGACATTGCGCTCAACGGCAACGCCACGCTTGCGGCAGGTATCGATGGCCTGGTGATCGCCAATGGGATCGAGACCACGGCCAATGGCCTGATCGCGTCAAACGGCTTCACCTTCACGCTGAACGGCAATATCGGTGGCGCTGGTTCGCTCAGCCATGTGACGCTCGGCAATCTAGTGCTGAACGGCAACAACCAGTTCAACGGCCTCGGCATCAACGCCGGCACCGTGACGCTGGGCAGCAACACAGCGGCCGGCGTCGGCGACGTCGCGATCAACAATCTCGCAACGCTTGCGGCTGGCGGCAATGTAACGATCGCCAATGGCATCGAGACGACCGACACCGGGTTGGTGGCATCGAACGGCTTCACCTTCACGCTGAATGGCAACATTGGTGGTGCGGGCTCGCTGAGCCATGTGACGCTGGGCAATCTCGTGCTGAACGGCGACAACGGCTTCAACGGCCTCGGCATAAACGCCGGCACTGTGACGCTGGGTTCCAACACAGCGGCCGGCATCGGCGACATCGCGATCAACAATCTCGCAACGCTTGCCGCTGGCGGCAATGTGACGATCGCCAACGGCATCGAGACGACCGACACCGGGTTGGTGGCCTCGAACGGCCTTACTTTCACGCTGAACGGCAACATCGGTGGCGCGGGTTCGCTGAGCCATGTGACGCTCGGCAATCTGGTGCTCAACGGCAACAACCAGTTCAACGGCCTCGGCATCAATGCCGGCACCGTGACGCTGGGTAGCAACACGGCGGCGGGCATTGGCGACATTGCCCTCAACAATCTTGCGACGCTGGCTGCTGGCGGCAACGTGACCATCGCCAACGGTATCGAGACGACCGATACCGGCCTGATCGCGTCAAACGGCTTCACCTTCACGCTGAATGGCAACATTGGTGGTGCCGGCTCGCTGAGCCATGTGACGCTCGGCAATCTCGTGCTCAATGGCAACAACCAGTTCAACGGCCTCGGCATCAACGCCGGCACCGTGACGCTGGGCACCAACACCGCAGCGGGCATCGGCGAGATCACCATCAACGACCGTGCTACGCTGGCTACGGTTATCGATGGCCTGATCATCACCAATCGGATCGAAACGACCGATGGTGGCCGCATCGCTTCCAATGGCGGGACGTTCACGCTGAACGGCCAGATCGGTGGCGCAGGCTCGATCAGCCATATCACGCTCGGCAACCTCGTGCTGAATGGCAACAATGTTTTCAACGGCCTCGGCATCAACGCCGGCACCGTGACGCTGGGGACCAACACTGCCGCCGGCGTCGGTGAGATCACCATCAACGACAACGCCACGCTTGCAGCGGGGGTGAGCGGTCTGGTCATTGCCAACCGGATCGAGACGACCAACGGCGGCAAGATCGCGTCCAACGGCGGCACCTTCACGGTCAACGGCCAGGTCGGTGGCGCTGGCTCGATCAGTCATGTCACGCTCGGCAACCTCGTGCTGAACGGCAACAACCAGTTCAACGGCCTCGGCATCAATGCCGGCACCGTGACGCTGGGGACCAACACCGCAGCCGGTATCGGCGAGATCACCATCAACGACAACGCCACGCTTGCAGCGGGGGTGAGCGGTCTGGTCATTGCCAACCGGATCGAGACGACCAACGGCGGCAAGATCGCGTCCAACGGCGGCACCTTCACGGTCAACGGCCAGGTCGGTGGCGCTGGCTCGATCAGCCATGTCACGCTCGGCAATCTGGTGCTGAACGGCAACAACGTCTTCAACGGCCTCGGCATCAATGCCGGCACCGTGACGCTGGGCACCAACACCGCCGCCGGCGTCGGCGAGATCACCATCAACGACAACGCCACGCTTGCTTCGGGGGTGAGCGGACTGGTCATTGCCAACCGGATCGAAACCACAAACGGCGGCAAGATCGCGTCCAATGGCGGCACCTTCACGGTCAACGGCCAGGTCGGTGGCGCTGGCTCGATCAGCCATGTCACGCTCGGCAATCTGGTGCTGAACGGCAACAACGTCTTC
>NZ_JACIIV010000007.1:0-122954 GCF_014205635.1 Polymorphobacter multimanifer | reverse complement strand
CCACAAACGGCGGCAAGATCGCGTCCAATGGCGGCACCTTCACGGTCAACGGCCAGGTCGGTGGCGCTGGCTCGATCAGCCATGTCACGCTCGGCAACCTCGTGCTCAATGGCAACAACGTCTTCAACGGCCTCGGCATCAACGCCGGCACCGTGACGCTGGGCACCAACACTGCCGCCGGCGTCGGCGAGATCACCATCAACGACAACGCCACGCTGGCGGCGGGTGTCAACGGCCTGGCGATCGCCAACCGTCTCGAGTTGACGGCGCGCGCCATCATCGACAGCGGCGCGTTCAACTTCACGCTCAACGGCGAGATCGGTGGCGCGGGCAGCCTGACCAAGGTCGGCTCGGGCACCTTGTTCCTCACGCGGAACAACGTCTACCAGGGTGGCACCTTCATCAACGGCGGCGCCATCAGCATCGCCACTGCGGGTGCACTGGGTTCGGGTCCGGTGTCGTTCAATGGTGGCTCGCTCATCTTCGGGCCCGGCCTGAACTTCGGTGGCAACATCGTGCTGATCGGCAACGGGCTGTTCGACACCGCGGGTGCCAACTCGATCCTGTCGGGCATCATCAGCGGTGCGGGGTCGCTCACCAAGGCGGGCCTGGGGTCGCTGACGCTGACCAACGTCAACACCTATGCCGGCGGCACGATCATCACCGGCGGCTCGCTCATCGGCAATTCGCTGAGCTTCGGCACCGGCAACATCCTCAACAACGCCAACCTCACCTTCAACCAGACGGTCGATGGCACCTATGCCCGGGTGATCTCGGGCAGCGGCACCGTCACCAAGATCGGGGGTGCGCGTCTCGAACTGTCCGGCATCAGCACCTACACCGGCGCTACCGCCGTCAACGTCGGCGAACTGCGGGTGAGCGGCTCGATCGCCGCCTCCACGGTGACGATCGCTTCGGGCGCCACGCTGTCGGGCGCCGGCACGGTCGGCGGGCTGGTCGCGCAGTCGGGTGCCACCGTGGCACCGGGCAATGGCGCTATCGGCACGCTGTCGGTGGCCGGGCCGGTGACCTTCCAGGCGGGGTCGACTTATGCCGCGCAGATCACGCCGGCAGCGGCGGATCGGATCACCGCAACGGGTGCGGCATCGCTCGCCGGCACACTGGCGCTGTCGGTTGCACCGGGCACCTACACCTTCGGCACGGGCTATACCGTGCTGTCGGCATCGGCGCTGACGGGCACTTTCTCGTCGGTGACCGGCCTCGGCGGCTTCGGCACCGGGTTCAATCCGATGGTGAGCTATGCCGGCAACATGGTCCGCGTGGCACTGGCGCCGGCTTCGCTGGCGGCAGCAGGGGGCGCTGGCCTCAGGGGCAACGCGCTTGAAGTGGCACGGGCATTCGACCGGGCGATTGCTGCCGGCTACAATCCGCAGCCGTTCTTCGATCTGTTCACGCAAGGCGCCAACCTGCCGACCGCGCTCAGCCAGCTCTCGGGCGAGATCCACAGCGCCGAGCGCCGGGTGGCGATGGAAGACACGCGAGTGGTGCGTGACACTGCCTTCGATCGCCTGAATGCCGGCCTTGCAGCCCTTAGCGGCACGCAGGCGGCGACCACCACCAACGGCGATGCCGAAACCACCTTCTGGTTCCGCGGCGTCGGCTCCTGGGGCGTGGCGCAGGGGGATGCCATCGGCAGCCGCTTCACCACCGAGCAGATCGGCGTGCTGACCGGTGTCGACTATGCCAAGGATGGCTTCAAGGTCGGTGCGGGCTTCACCTACACGCAGAACGACATCGAGTTCGCGTCGCTGGGCACCGCCCGGGTCAAGAGCACGGGTGGTGTGGCCTATGCCGGCTATCGTGATCCGAGCGGCTTCGCCGTCGGTGTCGGTGGCTCGGTGGCGGGCACCCGTTCGAGCAGCAACCGTGCCATCACCGCGACCGGCCTCGGCCAATCGCTGCGCGGCACTGTGGACGGCACCACCTACCAGCTGTTCGGCGAGCTCTCGTACAACATCGCCGCCGGCCCCACGACGCAGATCACGCCGTTCGCCCGCTATGCCTATGTCAACACCAAGGCGAATGCCTTTGGCGAGACGGGCGGCATCGCGGCGGTTAACGGGGTCCGCCAGTCGTATGACATCTCGGTCGTCCAGGCCGGTCTGCGGGCAGGCTTCGATCTCGGCGGTGGCACGTCGCTGGCAGGTTCGGCCGCTTGGCAGAGCATCACCGGCGACCGGGCGCCGATCGCCAACCTCAGCATCACCGGCCTTGGCCAGACGATGCCGATCTCGGCCGCAGCGCTCGACAAGAACAGTGCAGCCCTCGAAGCCAAGGTCAACTTCCGCATCGGCAACAACGCCGGCGTGTCGGTGGGCTACAATGGCGTGATCGGCGATCGCAACACCGACCATGGGGCGCGTGGAACCTTCACCCTCGGGTTCTGACGCAACAACAACCGACGGCAATGAGGGCAGGGTGAGCAATCACCCCGCCCTTTTGCCTGTGCGGAACCCAAGCCGCATTGACCATGTCGCGCCGGCCCCCTAGCGCCAGACCATGAACTTCAAATCCGACAATGCCGCCGGGGTTTGCGCCGAGGTGCTCGCCGCCGTGAACGAAGCCGCCGGGCCGTCGGCCGGGGCCTATGACGACGACCGCTGGTCGCGTCGGCTCGATGCGGCGTTTTCGGATGTATTCGGCGCCCGGTGCACGGTGTTTCCCGTCGGCACCGGCACCGCCGCCAATGCGCTGGCGCTGGCAGCAATGGTGCCGCCCTTCGGCGCGGTGGCGTGCGAGGCAGAGGCGCACATCCATGTCGATGAGTGCGGCGCGCCCGAATTCTTCACCGGCGGCGCCAAGCTGCTGCTGGTGCCCGGCGAGCATGGCCGGCTGACGCCCGAGCGGCTGGCAGCCGGGTTGGCGGCGCACCGCGGCGACGTCCACCAGGTGCAGTTGGCGGCTCTCTCGCTCACCCAGGCGACCGAGGCCGGCACCGTCTATGCGCCGGATCAGGTCGAGGCGCTCGCTGGCCATGCGAAGGCACGGGGCTGGCGCGTCCACATGGATGGCGCGCGCTTTGCCAATGCCGTGGCGCATCTCGGTTGCCATCCGGGCGATGTGACCTGCCGTGCCGGTGTCGAGGTGCTCAGCTTCGGCGCGATCAAGAACGGCGGGATGAGTGCG
Source organism: Polymorphobacter multimanifer (assembly GCF_014205635.1). Classification (GTDB taxonomy): domain Bacteria; phylum Pseudomonadota; class Alphaproteobacteria; order Sphingomonadales; family Sphingomonadaceae; genus Sandarakinorhabdus; species Sandarakinorhabdus multimanifer. The sequence continues at coordinate 119,807 of NZ_JACIIV010000007.1, read as the reverse complement.
GAGGCGATCGTGGTGTTCGCGCCCGATCTGGTGGAGGCGCTGCGCTTCCGCCGCAAGCGCGCCGGGCAGATGCCGAGCAAGGGGCGCTTTCTGGCGGCGCAGCTGCTGGCGATGATCGAGGACGGGGTATGGCTGCGCAACGCCGCGGCCGCCAATGCCGGTGCGCAGCAGCTCGCCGCCGCGCTCGCATCGCGGCTGCTGCACCCGGTCGAGGCCAATGAGCTGTTCGTGAAACTGCGCCCCGGCGAGCCGGACCGGCTGCGTGCGCAGGGCTTCGATTTCTATGATTGGGGCGATGCCGGGTCGGACGAGGCGCGCTTCGTCGTGGCCTGGGACACGCCGGCCGCCGAGATCGCGGCACTCGCGGCAGCCTTGCAGCAATGACCGTCCAGCCCGGGCGGTTCACCCCGAAACTCTGGCTGTATTTCGCCTGTGTCACGATGATCTGGGGCTCGACCTGGCTGGTGATCAAATACCAGCTCGGCACGGTGCCGCCCTCCTGGTCGGTCACCTGGCGGTTCCTCGTCGCCGGTCTCGTGATGCTCGGCTATTGCCTCGCCACACGGCGCAGCCTGCGGCTTACCCCGGCGGGGCACGGCTTTGCGCTGCTGCTCGGGCTGATGCAGTTCTCGCTCAATTTCAACTTCGTCTATCGGGCCGAGGCCCATGTGACGAGCGGGCTGGTGGCGCTGATGTTCGCGCTGCTGGTGCTGCCCAATGCGCTGCTCTCCTGGCTGTTCCTCGGCACGCGCGTCAGCCCGCGCTTCCTGCTCGGCAGTGTCATCGGCATTCTCGGCGTCGTGGCGATGTGCTGGACCGATCTGGCGCGGCCCGATCCGGCGGGCGGCGGTGCTGCCGGCGGCGAAGTGCTGCTCGGCCTCGGGCTGGCGGTGGCGGGCGTGCTGTCGGCGAGCGTGGCGAATGTGATGCAGGCGACGCGCCAGGGCCGAGCCCAGCCGCTCGAAGCCGGCCTTGCCTGGGCTATGTTCTATGGCACGCTGATGAACGCGACGCTTGCCTGGAGCGTCTCGGGCCCGCCGGCGATCGAGCCGACGCTCGGTTATCTCTCGGGCGTCGGCTATCTGGCGGTGGCGGCCTCGGCAGTGGCGTTCATGCTCTACTATCAGCTCATCCGCGAGGTGGGCGCCGGGCGCGCCGCCTATTCGGGCGTGATGGTGCCGCTCGTGGCATTGGCGCTCTCCACGCTGTTCGAAGGCTTTCAGTGGAGCTGGCTGGCGGCGGCGGGGGCCGCGCTGGCGCTCAGCGGGCTGGTGGTGGCGTTGCGCAGCCGCTGATGGTTGGCGCAGCCTCCCGACTGCACTAGGTTGCAGCGATGGTGAACCGGTGTGACGCATGTATCGTTCGAGATTCAACCCTGTGCGTCGCGCTGGACCCGGTGGCGCTTGCGGCACTGGCGCGGCACGGCACCCAGCGCCAGCTCGCACGCGGGGAGACGCTCGCCTGGGCCGGGGACGAGGCGATGGTCTGCGCCAATCTGCAGGCGGGGGTGATGAAGCTGGTGGCGGTGACTGCCGGCGGCGAGGAATCGATCGTCGGGCTGCTGTTCCCGGGTGACTTCATCGGCCAGCCCTTCGCGGGCCAACATGGCCATGCCATCGTGGCGGCGACGCCGGTGCAGATCTGCAGCTTTCCCCGCGCCGCCTTTGCCGAGGCGCTGGCAAGCCAGCCGCAGATGGAGGCGCTGCTGCTGGAGCGCACGATGGGCGAGCTCGAGCGCACCCGGCACTGGCTGGCGCGCATGGGCCGCGCCACTGCCACGGCGCGCGTGGCGGGCTTTCTCGCCGATGTGGCGCGGCGGATGGGGGTGCTCGACTGTTCCGGCGCGCCGATGCAGACCGAGCTGCCGCTCAGCCGCGGCGAGATGGCCGAGCTGCTCGGCCTGACAATCGAGACGGTGAGTCGGCAGATCTCGCAGCTGAAAGCGCAGGGGATGATCGAAACGCCGGGCAGCCGCGGGCTGCTGATACGCAATCCGGCCGGCCTGGCCGAAGCGGCGAGCGTTTGATCGATATCAAGCGCCGACCATGCGGATGCGCTATGATGGCCGCACGCTGCAAGGGAGAGCTGCCATGAAGACCATATTGCTGCATATCGAGGATGATGCGGGGCAAGAAGCGCGGCTGCAGGCGGCATTCGACCTGGCGCGCATGTTCGGCAGCCACATCAACTGCCTGCAGGTGACCCCCTTTGCCGCCTATGCGCTGGGGGACAATGGCATCAGCGGCTTTCCGGTGACGGCGATCATCGATGCTGTCGAGGACCAGCGTCGTGCGGCGCGCGAGAAGGTGGAAGCCCGATTGAAGGCCGAGGGCGTGCAATGGGACTGGATGGCGCGCGACGGCGATGCCGCCGAGCGGCTCGCCGAAGCGTCGCGGCTGGCCGATGTCGTGGTGATGAGCGCCGGGCAGATCGGCAATTCGCCCGGCATGGCGCTGGCGATGACCGGTGATGTCACGATCGAAGCTGCGGCGCCGGTGCTGGCGGTCGGTCCCGACATGCGCGGTATCGATGTGACCGGCCCGGTGCTGGTGGCCTGGGACGGCTCGCGCGAAGCCGCCGCGGCACTGCGCGGCAGCGTGTCGCTGCTCCACAAAGCTGCTGCAGTGCACATCCTCACCGTCGAGGAGAAGCCCAGCGACTTCCGTGCGACCGATGCGGCCCGCTGGCTCGCGCGTCATGGCATCGAGGCCGAGATCATCGAGCGCGGCGATGGTGGCCAGAGCATCGACGCGGTGATCCGCGAGGAGCTGATGCGAGTGGGCGCGACAATGCTGGTGCAGGGCGCCTATGGCCATTCGCGGTTGCGCCAGCGGCTTTTCGGAGGCGTCACGCGCAGCCTGATCAGCGAGCCGCCGGTGCCGCTGCTGCTCGCGCACTGATGGCCCCCGCGCCACGGCTCGCAAAAGCACCGGTTTCGGATTGCCGCAAGCTGCTCTAAGCCTCGGTCAATATTGAGGGGGAACTGGCCGTGGCTTTGCCTGCTGACCGCACACCGGTGATCATCGGTGTCGGCGAGATGATCGACCGGCCAGCGGATCCGGCCGCCGCGCTGGAGCCGCTGGCGCTGATGGCGGCTGCCGTCCGCGCCGCCGACGACGATGCCGGCGGCGGCTTCCTGGCGCGGATCGATTCGCTCGACGTCATCAATCTGGTGTCGTGGCGCTATGACCGGGTGGCGGCGCGGCTGGCCGAGCGGCTCGGCATCACGCCGATGCGCGCTGTCTATGGCGTCGTGGGCGGTGAGACGCCGACGACGAAGATCCACGAAGCCGCGATCCGCATCATGAACGGCGATTCGATCGTGGCGGTGGTGACCGGCGGCGAAGCGACCAATGCCGTTGCCAAGGCCAAGGCCGCCGGCGTGGCGCTCGACTGGACGCCGCCGGCGGCACAGCCCGAAAACCCGATCGTCGCCAGCGATCATGTGACGCCGCTGGCGATGCGTCACGGCATCGTGCAGCCGGCGCACATCTATCCCTTCTACGATCACGCCGCCGCCGCGGCCTGGGGCATGACACCCGGCGATGCGCTCGCTGAAGCGGGCGCGATATGGGCGGCCTTTTCGCAAGTGGCCGCGCAGAATCCCGGCAGCTGGGGCCGCAGCGCCTTCAATGCCGAGCAGATCACCACCGCCACCCCCGACAACCGCTACATCGCCTGGCCCTATACCAAGCGCATGGTCGCCAACCCGGCAGTCAACCAGGCGGGGGCGGTGCTGCTGACCACGCTGGCGGTGGCGCGGGCGGCGGGCATTCCCGAGCATCGCATGGTGTTCGTGCATGGCGGCGCCGGGGCGGCGGAGCCGGTCGATTATCTGGCGCGCGACCAGTTCGGCCATTCGGTGGCGCAGGATGCGGTGCTCGATGCGGCGATGGCGGTGGCGCCGGGCGGCTTCGGCGCGGTCGAGCTGTATTCCTGCTTTCCCATCGTGCCGAAGATGGCGCGGCGCTCGCTCGGGCTGGCGGCGGATGCGGCGATGACAGTGTGCGGGGGCCTCAGCTTCTTCGGCGCGCCGCTCAACACCTACATGACCCATGCCACTTGCGCGATGGTCCGCCATCTGCGTGCCACGCCGGCTGCGCATGCGCTGCTCTATGGCCAGGGCGGCTATGTGACCAAGCACCATGCGCTGGTGCTGGGCTCGGGCGTGCCGGAGCCCGACACGCTGATGCGCCCGCGCGACGTGCAGATGGAGGCCGAGGCAATGCGCAGCCCGGTGCCGCCGTTGGCGCTTGACCATGAAGGCGCAGCCGAAGTGGAGACGTTCACGGTGGTCCATGACCGCGAGGGCGCCCCGGCCTATGGCAGCATCATCGGCCTGACGCCGGCTGGCAAGCGGGTGTTCGCGCGGATCGACATTGCCGAGGTCGGCGCGCTGGAGCGGCTCGATGCGTCCCCGGTGGGGGCTGCCGGCACGGTGACAGTCGCCGAGGACGGCCTGCAGCACTGGCGCTTCTAGAGTGTGTTTCGCAAAAGTGGGTACCGGTTTTGCGATAAAAATACACGGAAACAGGTCTAGAGCGTTTCCAGCTGGTCGAGCGCGCGGTAGAGCAGCACCGCCGTCGCAATGGCGACGTTGAGGCTGTCGGCCGTGCCGCGCATCGGCAGCTTCACCAGCGCATCGCATTGTTCGGCATAGGGGCTGGGCAGCCCGGCCTGCTCATTGCCCATCAGCAGGAAGCTGGGGGCGGTGAATCGATGCGCGCGGTAATCGACCGTCCGGCCTTCGAGGGCGGCGCCCACGATCTGGCCAGCACCGGAACGCGCCCATGCGAAAAACTCTGGCCCGCTGGCCTGGGCGATGCGGCGGCTGAACAGCGCGCCCATCGAGGCGCGCACGGCTTCCACGCTGAACGGATCGGCGCATTGGTCGAGCAGGATCAGCCCGCCGGCCCCCGTGGCATCGCATGTGCGCAGCATGGTGCCGATGTTGCCGGGATCGCGAATGCTTTCGCCCACCACCCAGAGCGGGGCCGTGCTGCGGTCGAGGCCGGCGAGGCCGGTGTCGGGGATGGGATAGGCGCCAGCCACGCCTTGCGCATTGTCCTTGCCGGTGATGCGGCTCATCAGGATCGGCGGCACGCGCATCACCTGGCCGCGCGCATCGAGCGTAGCCGCAATCAATGCCCGGCCGAGCGGGTGCGCCTCGGCTTCATGCGTCACGGCGAGAAGCGCCGGCAGCCGGCCGGCCTCCAGCGCCTCGGTGCAGACGCGCAGGCCCTCGGCGAGGAACAGCCCCTCAAGCCGCCGCGCCTTCTTGTCGAACAGCGATTTCAGCCGCTTGACGCTGGGATTTGAAGCACTGGAAATGTCGAGGATCATAGGGCCGTTATGTTATAGCTGTGCCAGCACAGGATCGCGAGCGCGCCGCGGTGCGGGCGGAAGGGCTCGGCGAGGAGCCGCGTGGCCTTTTCCGGCGGCCGCGCGGGCAGGCCGAGCAGCCGGCCCATTTCGATCTGCACGGCAAGGTCGCCGCCGGGGAAGACATCGGGGCGGCCTTCGGCGAACAGCAGGTAGATTTCCGCCGTCCAGCGGCCGATGCCCTTGATCGCGGTCAGCGCCAGCACCGCCTGCTCGTCATCCTCCGGCAGGCTTGCGAAATCGAGATGGCCGGCGATGACGGCGGCGGCGAGCGCATGGACATAGCTCGCCTTCTGGCCCGAGAGACCGGCCGCGCGCAGCTCCTCGGGCGAGAGTGCTGCCAGCCGCGCCAGGTCATTGGCATCGCCGCCGGCTGCGGCTTCCAGCCGGTTCCAGATGCTGGCGGCTGCCTTCACGCTCACCTGCTGGCCGATGATGGCGCGCAGCAGCGTGGCGGGACCGCGCGGGCGGATGCGCGGCTCGGGCGCGCCGATGCGGTCGATCGCCGCTGCCAGCCGGGGGTCGGCGGCAGCCAGCGCCTCGATGGCAGCGGCAAGGGCGGGAGCGGAAAGGCCCATCAGAAGCGCGATAAGCCCTTGCGCGGGGCTTGGCCAGTAACGCTTTGGAGAGAAGGATGGGCATCGGCCGCCAAGCTGGGCTATGGTGCGGGGAATGCAGGACCAGGACAACACCACTGATCTCGCGACGCGGGGCTTTTTCCGCGACAAGAACCGCGCCTTCTGGCTGCTGCAGACCGGCGGCTGGACCGCCTATTTCGGGCTGAGGGCGCTTTCGGGGCTCGCCAACCGCATGGAACCGAGCTTCCTGCTGCCCACCGCCATCATCACCGCCACCGGCTTTTCGCTCACGCTGCTGATGGCCGCAGCCTATCGGCGGATCATCACCATGCCGCCGCTGCGCGTTCTCATCCTGTCGCTCATCATCCTGTGCGGCGCCTCGGCACTGTTTTCGGTGCTCGAAGTCTGGGCGCACCGCGCCTTCTACCAGCCGGGTTGGACCCCGCATGGCATCGAATATCTTGGTGCCATCCTGCTCGAATTCTCGGTGCTCGGCGCCTGGACGGGCTTTTACTACGGCATCAACTATTATCTCCAGCTCGCCGAGCAGACGGCGCGAATGGTGGCGGTGGCGCGTCAGGCGAACACCGCGCAGCTCGAGATGCTGCGCTACCAGCTCAACCCGCATTTCCTGTTCAACACCCTCAATTCCATCTCCACGCTGGTGCTGCTGCGGCAGACCGAGCGCGCCAATGCCATGCTCTCGCGCCTCGCCTCCTTCCTGCGCTACAGCCTGGTGGGCGAGCGCGAGGGGCTGGCCACGATCGCGCAGGAGGCCGAGGCGCTGAAGCTGTACCTCGATATCGAGCGCACCCGCTTCGAGGACCGGCTGCGCACCCGCTTCGATATCGAGCCGCGGGTGATGGAAGCGCGGCTGCCCTCGCTGCTGCTGCAGCCGATCGTGGAGAATGCCATCAAATATGCCGTCACCCCGAGCGAGGACGGTGCGGACATCGTCGTCGATGCGCGGCAGATGGGGGACCGGCTGGTGATCACCATTGCCGACACCGGGCCCGGAATGAATGGCAGCTCGGGGAACGCCGCCGCCGCCGGAATCGGCGAAGCCGTGGCGCCGGGCACCAATGTCGGCATTGCCAACATCCGCGAGCGGCTGGTGCAGGCCTATGGGGCCGACCATCGCTTCGAGCTTGCGAACAATGAACCACAAGGGTTGATCGTGCTTATCGACATTCCCTATCAGACCACCAATATGGGTAACGACCGCACAACTGCCGGTGAAATCGACCGCAGTGGCGACATCCTGGGGGCACCAACAGCCGTGGCAATGCCAGCCACGGCGAACCAGGACTTCTGATCATGGCCATCACCACCATCATCGTCGACGACGAGCGTCTCGCCATCCAAGGCCTCGAACTGCGCCTGCAGGCGTTCGACGATATCCAGATCGTCGAACGCTGCGCCAATGGCCGCGAGGCGATCCGCGCGATCAAGACATTGAAGCCCGATCTGGTGTTCCTCGATATCCAGATGCCGGGCTTCGACGGCTTTTCGGTCGTTTCGGGGCTGGCGGATATCGAGCCGCCGCTCTTCGTGTTCGTCACCGCCTTCCAGCAGCACGCGCTGCGTGCCTTCGAAGCCGAGGCGGTGGATTATCTGCTCAAGCCGGTGGAAGAAGACCGGCTGGCCGCCACCATCGAGCGGGTGCGCCAGCGCCTCGCCGAGCGGCGCAGTGCGGGCGAGAAATCCCGGCTGCAGAACATCCTGAGCGAGCTGGCGCCCGAGGCGGTGCCCGGCACGGCGGAGGCCGAGGCGCCCGCCGCCAGCCGCTACGAGAAGATCCTCAACATCAAGGATCGCGGCCAGATCTTCCGGGTCGATGTCGACGATATCGAACGCATCGATGCAGCCGGCGACTATATGTGCATCTATACCGCCGACCAGACGCTGATCCTGCGCGAGACGATGAAGGACCTCGAAAAGCGCCTCGATCCGCGCAAGTTCCAGCGCATCCACCGCTCGACGATCGTCAATCTCGACAACATCAAGAGCGTCAAGCCGCACACCAATGGCGAATGCTTCCTCGTTCTCGGCTCCAACACCCAGGTGAAGGTGTCGCGCTCCTACCGCGAAGTGGTGGCGCGCTTCCTCTGAGGCTGAACGCCAGCTTTCACACTGTTTAAGTAGGCGTTCACGCGACTCGCCGCATCTTGTCTCACATGGCCAGCCGGATTTTCCGGCTCGCCGGTTCGGGAGGCAGCTGATGCGTAGGCTTGTTCTTGGCCTGATGGCCGCAACGATGATCGCCGGTCCTGTCATGGCGCAGGATCGCAGCAACTGGCGGGAAGATCGCCGCGAGGATCGGCAGGAGTATCGTGACGATCGGCGTGATGCCCGGCAGGATTTCCGCGATGACCGGCGGGATTTCCGCAACGACCGCCGCGATTTCCGCAACGATCGCCGCGATTTCTACCAAGACCAGCGTCGCTGGCGCGCGGTCGGGCAGAATGACTGGCGCTGGGCTGGCCCGCGCTTCGGCGGCCCCGCCTGGGTGGCGCCGCGCGGCTTCCGCTACCAGCCCTGGAATGTCGGCTACCGCGTCCCGCCGGCGTTCTCGGCGCGGCAATATTGGGTGGCCAACCCCGGCGTTTACCAGCTCCAGCCGGCATGGCAGGGCACCCGCTGGGTGCGCTACGGTCCGGATGCCCTGCTGATCCGCACGCGTGACGGCGTGGTGGTGCAGGTGGTGCGGAGCCTCTGGCGGTAAGACTTTTGCTGAAGCGTGTTTCGGTCGGAAAACCGGTACCCACTTTTCCGAAACACGCTAGGCCCGTATCGCCTGAACAAAATAGTTGATGCTGGTGTCCTGGCCCATGGCGAAGCCCTGGTCGGGGCGCCAGCTCAGCCCGTCGGTGGCGGTCACGCGCAGCCCGGCATGCGCCATGGCCTCGGCCAGTTCGGCCGGCTGCATGAAGCGCTGCCAATCATGCGCGCCGCGCGGGATGGTGCGGGTGATCATCTCCGCCCCCGCGATCAGAACCGCCCAGCTCGCCGGCGTGCGATTGGGCGTGCTCAATATGGCAAGTCCGCCGGGTGCCAGCAGCGCCGAAAGGGCCGCGAGGAATGAATCCCGCCCCGCCACATGCTCCATCACCTCGAGGCAGGTGACCAGATCGAACACGGCCCCTTCGGCGGCCAGATCCTCGAGCGACACGCAGCGATAGTCGATCGCCAGCTCCTGCGCTTCGGCATGCGCCGACGCGGCCGCGATATTCTCGGGCGCTGCATCGATCGCGGTGACCGTGCCCCCCATTCGCGCCAGCGGCTCGGCCTGCAGCCCGGCCCCGCAGCCGATATCGAGCACCCGCAACCCCGCCAGCGGATGCCGGCTGCGCGCGTTCTGCCCGAAATGGCGCACCGCAGCGTCGCGGATATAGGCGGAGCGCACCGGCGTGATGCGGTGGAGCATCGCCGAACTGCCGCGCGGGTTCCACCAATCCTCGGCAAGCTTGCCGAAGAAACTGGCCTCGTCCGGAGAGATGCTGGGGCTGTCCATGGCCCCTGATAGCCAATATTGATGCATCCCGCCATGCGGCTTGCTTGCCAACTGCCGGTCCAGTTTCTAACTGCATGCAAAGTCCGGCGCATGGGTCGACTTGGCATGAGGATATGGGGCGGCCCTGATGGCGCGGATCGTGATGAAATTTGGCGGCACGTCGATGGCCGGCACCGAGCGGATCCGGAACGTGGCCAGCCGTGTGAAGACCGCTGTCGAAGCCGGACATGAGGTTGCAGTCGTCGTCTCGGCGATGGCTGGCGAGACCGACCGGCTGGTGGGCTTCTGCCGCGAGGCCGCACCGCTGGCCACGCCGGCCGAATATGATGTGGTGGTGGCCGCCGGCGAGCAGGTGACTGCCGGGCTGCTGGCGATCACGTTGCAGGCGATGGGGGTGCGCGCGCGTTCCTGGCTCGGCTGGCAGCTGCCGATCCGCACGTCCGATGCGCATGGCACGGCGCGGATCGAAGGGATCGACACGACGGCGGTGCTGGCTTCGATGGCGGCCGGCGAAGTGGCGGTGGTGCCGGGCTTCCAGGGCATGACCGCCGGGGGACGGGTGACGACGCTCGGCCGCGGCGGCTCCGACACCTCGGCCGTGGCGCTGGCGGCAGCGCTGGGGGCGGAAAGATGTGATATCTACACCGATGTGGACGGGGTCTACACGACCGATCCCCGGATCGTGCCGCGTGCGCAGAAACTGTCGCGCATCACCTATGAGGAGATGCTCGAACTGGCGAGCGTGGGGGCCAAGGTGCTGCAGACCCGCTCGGTCGAGCTGGCAATGAAGGAAAAGGTGCGGGTGCAGGTGCTGTCGAGCTTCAGCGATGCCCCCGGAACCCTTGTGGTCGATGAAAGTGAGGACGACGTGGAACAGCAGCTGATCGCCGGCGTGGCCTATGACAAGTCCGAAGCCAAGGTGACGCTGGTCGGCGTGCCCGATCGGCCGGGCGTGGTGGCCGCCATCTTCGGCCCGCTCGCCGATGCCAATGTCAATGTCGACATGATCGTCCAGAACATCGCCAAGGACGAGGGCAAGACCGATGTCACCTTCACCGTGCCGCGCGCCCAGCTGCCGCTCAGCCTCGATGTGCTGGATCGTGCCCATGCCGACATCGGCCATGCCGCGCTGCTCTCCGATGCCGCGGTCGCCAAGATCTCGGTGGTGGGTGTCGGCATGCGCAGCCATGCCGGCGTCGCTGCCACCATGTTCCGCGCGCTGGCGACGCGAGGCATCAATATCCAGGCGATCACCACGTCCGAAATCAAGGTGAGCGTGCTCATCGCCGAGGAATATGTGGAACTGGCGGTGCGCGTGCTGCACACCGCCTATGGGCTCGACGGCGCCGAGCCCCCGGCCCCCGACACGATATCGGGCACAGCGATGGAGACTGCATGAGCCGACTTGACCAGCTGACCGCCCGCGGCCGCACCTTCCTCGGCACTCGCCATGCGATCATGGCCGGCGCCATGACCTGGGTGTCCGAGCGCCACCTCGTGTCCGCCATCAGCAACGCCGGCGGCTTCGGCGTCATCGCCTGTGGCTCTATGACACCCGCACTGCTCGATGCCGAGATCGCCGCCACCCGCGCCCTCACCGACAAGCCGTTCGGCGTCAACCTCATCACGCTCCACCCGGCGATGATGGAGCTGATCGCGGTCTGCGCTCGCCACAAGGTCGGCCATATCGTGCTCGCCGGCGGCCTGCCCTCGGGCGCCGCCATCGAGGCCATCAAGGCCGGTGGCGCCAAACTGATGTGCTTCGCCCCCACCGCGGCGCTGGCAAAGAAGCTGGTGCGCTCGGGCGCCGATGCCATCATCATCGAAGGCTCGGAGGCTGGCGGCCATATCGGCCCGGTGTCGCTTTCGGTGCTGGCGCAGGAGATTTTGCCCGTCATCACCCAGGTGCCGGTGTTCGTGGCCGGCGGCATCGGCCGCGGTGCTGCCGTGGCGATGTGGGCAAGGATGGGTGCTGACGGCGTGCAGCTCGGCACGCGCTTCGCCGCCTCGGCCGAAAGCGTGGCGCACCCCAATTTCAAGAAGGCATTCGTCCGCGCCTCGGCGCGCGATGCCATCGCCAGCGTGCAGCTCGATCAGCGGCTGCCGGTCATCCCGGTGCGCGCCCTCAAGAACGCCGGGTCGGAAGCCTTCATGGCCAAGCAGCGCGAAGTCGCCATCCGGCTCGATGCCGGCGAGGTCGATCTGCCCGCCGCCCAGCTCGAGATCGAGCACTACTGGGCGGGTGCGCTGCGCCGTGCCGTGGTCGATGGCGATATCGAGAACGGCTCGCTGATGGCGGGCCAGTCGGTCGGCATGGTCACCGCCGAGCAGCCCGTTGCCGAGATCATCGACGAGCTGGTGCGCGAAGCCAATGAGGCGCTCGCCACCCGCGCGCCGCCCATCGCCTACGCTGCCGCCTGATGCCGCCCGCCCGATGCCTCCTGTAAGCGCCGCCCGCGAGATCCTCCGTCGCCTCCATGAGGTGATGGCGTCGCGTAGCGGTGCTGAAGCCAAGCTCGGGCGGGTGGTGCGGATTGTCGCGGAAGCGCTGTCGAGCGAAGTCGCTTCCATCTACCTGCTCCGCGAAGGCAAGCTCGAGCTGTTCGCCACCCAGGGCCTTGCGCAGGAGGCGGTGCACGTCACGCGGCTGGCGATGGGGCAGGGGCTTGTCGGCGTCATCGCCGCGCGCCGCGAGCCGCTCAACCTCGCCGAAGCCCAGGCCCACCCCGATTTCGCCTATCGCCCCGAAACCGGCGAGGAGCGATTCCACAGCTTTGCCGGTGTGCCGATCGTGCGGCGCGAGGCGGCCATCGGCGTGCTCGCCGTCCAGCACGCGCAGCCGCGCGAATATCAGGAGATCGAGATCGAGGCGCTGCAGACGGTGGCAATGGCGCTTTCCGAGCTGATCCACGGCGCCGGGCTGGTCGATGATGCCGAGGCCGCGGCGGCGCGCACCGCCAGCTCCGCCCCGGCGCGGCTGGCCGGCCTCAAGCTCGTCGACGGGCTGGCACGCGGGTTGGCGGTGTTCCACCAGCCGCGTGTCGTCATCGAGCATACCGTGGCGGACGATCCCGAGACCGAGCGCAACCGCGTGCGCGCCGGCTTCGGCAAGCTGCGCGAGGCGATCGACGGCATGATGGGCCAGGCCGAGTTCGCCGGCGGCGGGGACCATCAGGACGTGCTCGAGACCTACAAGATGTTCGCCTATGACGAGGGCTGGCTGCGGCGGATCAACGAGGCGATCGAGACCGGGCTGACCGCCGAGGCAGCGATCGACCGGGTGCAGGCCAAGACGCGCGCGCGGATGCGCTCGATCGAGGACCCCTATCTGCGCGAGCGGCTGACCGACCTCGATGATCTCGCCAACCGGCTGCTGCGGATCGTGGCGGGCCAGCTCGGCACCGCCGCCCAGCAGGGCCTGCAGACCGAGATGATCCTCATCGCCCGCAATCTCGGGCCGGCCGAGCTGCTCGAATATGATCGCCGCTGGCTCAAGGGCGTGGTGCTGGAGGAAGGCAGCCTGACCAGCCATGTGACGATTGTCGCGCGCGCCATGGGGGTGCCGATGCTTGGGCGCGTGCCCGAGCTGTTCGCGCAGGTGGCGGATGGGGACGAGCTGATCGTCGATGCCGCCAATGGTGCGCTGCTGATCCGGCCACAGGCGGCAATGATCAAGAGCTACACCGAGATGAGCGCCGCCAAGGCCAAGCGCGCCGAGCGCTATGCCTTGCTGCGCGACGCGCCGGCGGTCACGCGCGATGGCAAGCGCGTGCAGATCATGATGAACGCCGGCCTGGCCGATGATGCCGCAGCGCTCGATGCGACCGGGGCGGACGGAATCGGGCTGTTCCGCACCGAATTCCAGTTCCTCGTCTCGGCCACACTGCCGCGCCGCGAGCGGCAGCAGGCGCTCTACACGGCCGTCCTCGATGCCGCCGGACCGCGCCCGGTGATCTTCCGCACCATCGACATCGGTGGGGACAAGACGGTGCCCTATCTGAACGGCGGCGAGGATGACGAGAACCCGGCGATGGGCTGGCGCGCACTGCGGCTGGCGCTTGGCCGCTCGGGGCTGATGAAGGTGCAGGCGCGCGCCCTGCTGCAAGCCGCCGCCGGGCGCACGCTCAACGTCATGTTCCCGATGGTGTCCGAGCCCTGGGAGTTTGCCGAGGCGCGCGCGCTTGTGGAGGCGCAGGCGGAGCTGCTGGGGCGCGCCGGCCATGCACTGCCGGCACAGGTCCGCTACGGCGCCATGATCGAGGTGCCCGCCATCATCGAGACGCTCGACGAGCTGCTGCCGATGACCGATTTCGTCTCGGTCGGCACCAACGATCTTACCCAGTTCCTGTTCGCCGCCGATCGTGCCAACCCGCGGCTGGCGGACCGTTATGACTGGCTTTCCCCGGCCATCCTGCGCGTGTTGCGGCGAATCATCCGCGCCGCCGCCGCCGCCGGCAAGCCCGCCACCGTCTGCGGCGAGATGGGCGGCCGCCCGCTCGAGGCGCTGGCGCTGCTGGCGCTGGGGGTGGAGCAGCTTTCGATCACGCCCGCCGGCGTGGGGCCGATCAAGGCAATGGTGCGCTCGATCGATCTGGGCGCGGTTTCGGCGGCGATGCACGGCTGGCTCGATGCGCCGGGCACCGACATTCGCGCCGCCCTTGGCGCCATGGCTGCAGCTCAAGGCGCCGAGCTTTCCTGAAGCCTCAACCGGCGGGCAGGACCTTGTGCCAGTTGGTGACCGAGCGGCTCTCGAACAGCCCTGCCTGATGATAGGGATCGTCGGTCGAGAAGGTGATCGCCGCGTCGCGGTCGTCGAATTCCATGATCAGCAGGCTGCCCATGGCGCGACCATCGGGGCGCAGCAGCGGGCCGGCGACGAGCACGCGCTCGAGCATCGTGTTGATATAGGCCAGGTGTGCTGGCCTCGTCGCGGCCCGCAGCTCCGCCGAATCGGGCTTGTCGATGCAGTGAATCGCGAAATAGGGCATCGGACACCTTGGGCTACGAGAGATCGAACGCTACACTTTCACGAGCCTAGTCGCCCGGCGTTGCTTGGGGAAGAGGCTCGATGTCGCCCCATGTGGCACGCCCTCCGGCGCAACGAGAGTTGACCGAAGCCCGGCACTCGGCTAACGACGCGCCCTTGCCGCTGAACCGGCCGGGGTCCGCCCCTGTCTGCTTGGCAAACCGATTCGAACCGCCCCGGCCCCGGCCGGCAGTATCAGGGACAAAGATCATGTCGCGCGTTTGCGAGCTCACCGCCAAGGGCCGGATGGTTGGCAACAACGTCTCCCACGCCAACAACAAGACCAAGCGCACCTTCCTGCCCAATTTGCAGAATGTGACGCTGATGTCCGAAGCACTCGGTCGCTCGGTGCGCCTGCGCGTCTCGACCAACGGCCTTCGCTCGGTCGAGCATGTCGGCGGGCTGGACAATTGGCTGCTCAAGACCAACGCCGATCTGCTCTCGGATCGCTGCGTCAAGCTGAAGCGCGAGATCGCCAAGAAGGTGACCAAGGAGCCGGTCGCCGCCTGATCGCGTCGACCCGGTTGCAATGCCAGAAGGCCCGGAGCGATCCGGGCCTTTCTGCTATTGCGGCAACAGCAGCTCGAATTTCATCACGATCGTCGCCTGCAGGCTGTTCAGATTGTCGTCCGACACGATGTAGAGGAACACGCGGTCGCCGCTGCGGGCGATGGCGAGCCCCTCCATGTTGTCGAGCGTCACCGGCGCCTCCCAGCGCGCCAGTTCGGTGCTCGGCACGTGCGTGCCCCCAGCCAGCGCAGGCGCAAGGTCGATCAGCGTCAGCCCCGCCCCCTGGCCACGCAGGTTGAAGCGCCGGTGCAGCACCAGCACGCGGGTCGCATCGAGCGCCACGGCGTCGGTCGGCCGATGCTCGGGCAACCCCGGAATGCCCAGCCGCCGGATCTCGCCGCCCCCGATCTCGCCGCTGCTGTCGAGCAGCGCCAGATGGCCGCCGTCGTGGCTGGGGTCCTCTGCAATCACCAGTCGCGCCCCCCCCGGCAGCACCGCCAGGGATTCGGCACCGCCATTGCGCGGCCAGTCAACCATGCCGGCCCAGCGCTCGGTGCGGGTGGCGCTGCGCGCCAGCGTCTCCGGCCGGCGAGGGTCGATGCCGGCATAGTGCATCAGCCGATGGTCCTGCTCGAAGCCGATCGTCACCGCCCCGGTGGCGGGGTCCCACGCAAGCGATTCGGCATCGGCATCGGCCTTTTCGATCGCGGCCATGCCTTCGGTGTCCAGCAGCGGCGCCGTCACGGCGCCCTCCAGCCCCACCAGCCGGCCGCCGCGCTCGATGCTGCGAAACGCCAGCCAGTTGCCGGTGTCGGTGACGGCCAGAAACTGCCCGCGGCCATCGGTCTGCAGCCCCGAAATGCCGCCAAAACCCTCCGCCGTGCTGCGGACCTGCACCGCGCCCAGAAAGGCCAGCGCGCCGATGCGCGTCTGGCCGGGATCGTCGCGGTTGAGCGGCAGCGGCGTCGTGGTGAGGCGGATCGGCTGCACCGCATCTGCCGCCGCCGAAGCATTGCTCGACAAGGCCCCCAGCCCATAGGGCAGCAGCAGCAACAGCGCCGCCCCCATCAGCAGCCCGCGCGCCGAGGCCAGGAATTTCAGGATTTTCATGGCTGCAGCCCATAGCAGCCACTGCACCGAGCCGCTATCGGTGGCCGATGCAATCCCGCCCCCTGGCAAAGAGCCCCCACGACATATTGGCCGAGGTCTTCGGCTATGCGCAGTTCCGCGGCTCGCAGGAACCGGTCATCGAGGCGGTGTGCGCCGGCCGCGATGTGGTGGCGATCATGCCCACGGGGGCCGGCAAGTCGCTCTGCTACCAGATTCCCGCCCTTGTCCGCCCCGGCACGGCCCTCGTCATCTCGCCGCTGATCGCGCTGATGGAAGATCAGGTGCGGGCTCTGCGCGCCAATGGCGTCGCCGCCGCCAGTCTCAACAGCCAGAGTACCGACACGCACGAAACCTTCGATGCGCTCGCCGCCGGCACGCTCGATCTGCTCTATGTCGCCCCCGAGCGCGCACTCAGTCCCGGCTTCCGCACCCTGCTCGGCCGCAGCGAAATCGCGCTCATCGCCATCGACGAAGCGCATTGCGTCAGCCAATGGGGGCATGATTTCCGTCCCGAATACCGGCAGTTGAAGGCGCTGTGCGACGATCTCAAGGGCGTGCCGCGCATAGCACTCACCGCCACCGCCGATATCGAGACGCGCGCCGACATCTGCGCCCAGCTCGGCATCGACCCGGCGGACATGGTGGTCGCCGGCTTCGACCGCCCCAATATCCGCTACCAGGTGACCGCCAAGACCGACGCCAAGGCGCAGCTGCTCGCCTTCGTCCAGTCGCACGCCGGCCAGTGCGGCATCATCTACGCCCCCACCCGTGCTGCCACCGAGCAGGTGCGCGATTGGCTGCGCGCCGCAAACATCAATGCCCGCGCCTATCATGCGGGGCTGGAAGCCGAGGAGCGCCGCTCCGCCCAGGCCGCCTTCGTGCGCGCCGAAGACATGGTGATGGCCGCGACGATCGCCTTCGGCATGGGCATCGACAAGCCCGATGTCCGCTTCGTGGTGCATCTGGGGCTGCCGAAATCGATCGAGGCCTATTATCAGGAAACCGGCCGCGCCGGCCGCGATGGCGATCCAGCCGTGGCGCAGCTGCTCTGGGGCGCCGCCGATGTCCAGCGGCTGCGCGGCTTCATCGATGGCGGCGAGGGCAATGCCGCGCACAAGGCGCGCGAGGAGGTGCGGCTGCAGGCGCTGCTGAGCTTCCTCGAGACCGCCCGGTGCCGCCGCCAGCCGTTGCTCCGCTATTTCGGCGAGCCCGAGCCCGAGCCGTGCGGCAACTGCGACAATTGCCTCAACCCGCCGTTGCTCGACGACATGACCGAGGCAGCGCGCAAATTCCTGTCCGCCGTCTATCGCACCGGCCAGCGTTTCGGCGCCCAGCATGTGATCGATGTGCTCACCGGCAACGGCAACGAGCGCGCCGAGCGGTTCGGCCACGACAAGCTGAGCGTGTGGGGCATCGGCAGCGGTGTCGATGCCGGCCGCTGGAAGGATCTGGCGCGCCAGCTCGAGACGATGGATGCGCTGCGGCGCGACCCCGAGCACAAGGGGTTGCTGCTCGGCCCCGCCGCGCGTGCGATCCTCAAGGGCGAAGGCCAGGTGGCGCTCAAGCAGGCCGCTCCCAAGCCGCTGCGCGCCAGCCGTGGCCGCGCCAGCGCCGCACCCGCCGAGGGCCTGTCGCCGGCCGACGCGCCGCTGTTCGAGACGCTGCGGGCGCTGCGCCGCGAGCTTGCCGCCGAGGCGGGGCTGCCGCCCTATGTCATCTTCCACGATTCCACGCTGCGCGCCATGGCATCCGCCCGCCCGCGCTCCTTGCAGGCAATGGCAGGCATCTCGGGCGTCGGCGCCGGCAAGCTCAAGGCCTGGGGCCCGGCATTCCTCGAGGCCATTGCCGGCCATTGATTGCCAAATGGCAACCAAAGCCCTATATCATGCCATAAGGAGAAATGGCTGATGCTTGCCTTGCTGCCTGTCGAGACCGGACCAACACCATTTGCGCGCGTGCCGATCACCGAAGACGAAGCTGCGGCGATGTTCCGTGCCGTCGTCAACCTGTTCGGCAAATGGGCGATCACCGACGAACAGGCGGCAACGCTGCTCGACATGCCGGTCCGCAGCTTTCGCCGCTGGAAGGCCGAGGGGCCGGGGCGAATGTCGCGCGATGGCCGGGCGCGGCTTTCCAACCTGCTCGGCATCCACAAGGCGCTGCGCCTCATCTTCTCCGAGCCGCAGCGCGGCTATGGCTGGATCAAGGCCGCCAACACCGCCTTCGATGGCTGCTCGGCGCTCGACGTGATGCTCGGCGGCGAATTGACCGACCTGATGCGCGTGCGCCGCTACCTCGATGCCGAGCGCGGCGGCTGGTGAGCGGCTGGTGACGAGCACGGCGCTGCCGGGCGCCGAAGTCGACTGGCCCGGTGCGGTCCGCATCATCCGCAGCGCCTTCCCGCCGATCGACCTCTTCGAAGACATTGCCGACCCGGCAGACTGGCCATTGCTGCTCTCCGCCGAGCAGAAGACCAACCCGCGCATCACCGCCAGCGTCGGCCGGCTCGACCTGGTGCCTGCCGCGCGCCGCGTCGGCGGCCCCGGTGCCTCCTGGCTGATGGCGCCCTTCACCCATGCCAGCCCCGATCGGCCGAGCCGCTTTTCGGACGGGACGTTCGGCGTGCTCTATGTGGCCCGCGCCTTCGAGACGGCGCTGTTCGAGACGATCCACCACCATGGCCGCTTCATGGCGCGCACGCGCGAAGCCCCCGGCTGGTCATCGCAGTTCCGCGAGATCATCCTCACCGTGAAGGCCAGCCTCTCCGACCTGCGCGGTGCGGCCGCCCACCCCGCGCTTGCGCCCGAAGACTATGCTCCCGGCCAGGCGCTGGGGGCCGACCTTCGGAACAGCGGCAGCGACGGGCTGGTCTATCCCAGCGTCCGCCACGCCGGCGGCGAATGCGTGGCACTGTTCCATCCGGACTGTGCCGCCAGCCCGGTGCAGGGCCGCCACCTCGATTATCACTGGAATGGCAGCCGCGTCGATCTCGTCCGCGAAGCCGGCTCGGGCGCCGTGTTCCGGGTCGTTGAAGTGCAACAGGGGTAAAAGCTCAATAGGGGCAGCGGCCGCTTGCTTCGATGGCGTTGCCGGCCAGCGCGCCAATCCCGGCGCCGATCACCGTGCCCAGCCCGCCGTCATACGGCCGTGACAGCCCGGAGCCGATCAGCCCGCCCGTCACTGCGCCCACGACAGCGCCGGCCCCGGTCGGCCGGCACGGATCGTAATAGCCGCCCCCATAGCCGCCCCCAAAACCGCCGCCATAGCCAAACCCGCCCACTGCAACGGGTACCACGACCACCGGAGGATGATAGCCGCCAAAACCACCGCGAAAACCGCGGCCATAGCCATAGCCGCCCCGAAAACCGCCCCGAAAACCCCTGCCATACACCGGCACCGGCCGCACGACATAGGCCGGTGGCCGGTAGAACCCGCCGCGCGGTGCATAGGCCCGGCCATACCCCCGCGGCTGGCCCCGAAAGCCGCCCTGATAACCGCCCCTGTAACCGTCGCCGCGATAACCAGCCCGATACCCGTCTCCGCGATAGCCGCCGCCCCGATACCCGCCACCGCGATAGCCGTCGCCACGATACCCATTGCGGTCACCGGCGATTGCCGAGGTGGCGATTGTGGACGCCAGCAGTGCTGCGGCGCCAAGAGCGGCAAGGGACCAGCGAATCATGCGCGATGCTCCGGATGCGAAAGTACACTAGTACACACTACCAATAGTCTCGCCATCTTGCGCTGAACGCCCTGTGAACCTGCGTTCAGCCATCGTTCAACCGCCGTGGCCATTTTTGGCGCATCATTTCACGGGAGCAGAGTTCATGCGTATCTTGACCACATTGGCGATCGCCACCCTTGCCGCAAGCATTCCGGCACTGCCTGCCGCGGCGCAAAACCGCGATTATTACGAGCATGATGGCAAGCGCTATGAATCGCGCCGGCAGTGCCTCGCCGCCAAGAAGCGCTCCGAAAAGCGTGCCACCGTCGTCGGCGCCGCCACTGCCGGCATCGGCGCTGCCCTGCTCGGCGGCAACCTCGGCGAGAGCGCGCTGATCGCCGGCGGCGGTGCCGTGGTCGGCAATGTCATCGCCGGCAAGACGAAGAAGTGCTGACCCGCTCAGCTTGAGTGGGTCGCCTCCGCTCAGCTTGAGTGGTCGCCTCCGCTCAGTTCGAGCAGCTGGCCCCGCCCAGCACACAGAAGCGCGCGCAGTGCGGATGGTTGAGCGGCACCGCCCGCGTTGCCTCCGCCAGCGTTGACCCCATCTCGAAGCCGGGATGATCGGCAATCAGCGTGCATGCCAGCACCACCGGTGCCGCAGCCCCGCGCCGCTTCACGACCATCCGTGAGGTGGCGCACATCTGCGCATCCGGGCTGGTGCCGAGAATCTCCCAGCAGCCGGTGCTGATCTCGGGCACATCGGCCTGGGCGTCCATTTCCGGAAACAGCACCAGCGGCGGGCAGGGCAGGCCGAGGCCATCGAACAGCGCTGTATAGCCCGCCTGCGCGTCTGCAGCACTCTCGTGCGTCAAGTGACGTCCCGCCACGGCGATGGCAAAGCCCTGTGCCGCCAGCCAGCCGATGCCCTCCAGCGCCTTGCCGAAGGCCCCCGCCCCGCGCTCGGCATCATGCACGGCAGCACCGTGATGATCGAGGCTCACCCGGAAGGTCAGTCGCTCGCGCGGAAGCGCTGCAATCGCGGCTTCGAAGCGCCGCATCGGCCGCAGCGCATTGGTGAGCACCAGCACGCTGAAGCCGCGCGCCTGTGCCAGCGCCAGCATCGCCACCATGTCGGGGTTCATGAACGGCTCGCCACCCGTGAAGCCGATCTCGCGCACGGGAAGCCGATCTTGCGCAATCTCGTCCAGATACGCCGCGAACTCCGCCAACCGCAGATACACCAGCGCATCGTTGGTCGGCGAGCTTTCGATGTAGCAGTTGCGGCAGGCGAGGTTGCACAGCGTGCCGGTGTTGAACCACAGCGTTTCCAGCGCCACCAATGCCACCTGCGCGCGCGGCTCGCCCTTCGCCGTGATCAGCGGATCGCGGAACTTCGCGGGGTCGAGGGGGACGATATCGGGCATCTGGGTTCCTGTGGCGCATCGCTGGTGCATGCCATTCGTATTGGCTAGGCATCGGTTTACAAGCCCGGTACGAAATGGCGGGGCAGGGGGATGGGATGAACATCGAGAACAGCCGCGAATATTATGGCCAGGTGCTGCAGGGCAGCGCCGATCTGCGCACCGATGCCTGCGCCACCGCCGAGGCGCCAGGCGCCGCCGTGCGCACCGCACTGGCCAACGTACATCCCGACGTGAAAGGTCGCTATTATGGCTGCGGCCTGATCGCCCCGGCCGAAATTGCCGGTGCCCGCATCCTCGATCTCGGCTCCGGCGCCGGGCAGGATGCCTATATTCTCGCCCAGCTTGTCGGCCCCGCCGGTCATGTAACCGGCGTCGATGCCACGCCCGAGCAGCTCGCGGTGGCCCGCGCCCATCAGGATTGGCATGCGGACCGCTTCGGCTTCGCCAACACGGCATTTCTCGAAGGCGATATCGAGCAGCTGGATGCGCTGCCGCTCGCACCGGCATCGTTCGACGTGATCGTCTCCAACTGCGTCATCAACCTGGTCGCCGACAAGGCGGCGGTGTTCCGCGCCGCGCACCGGCTGCTGAAAGCTGGCGGCGAGCTGTATTTCTCCGATGTCTATGCCGATCGCCGGGTGCCCGAGGCGCTCAAGTCCGATCCCGTGCTGCACGGCGAGTGCCTGTCGGGGGCGCTCTACTGGGGGGATTTCCTCGCCCACGCCAAGGCCGCCGGCTTCGCCGATCCGCGGCTGGTGAGCGATCGCCCGCTCGGCATCGGTGATCCCGCCATCGCAGCGATGCTTGAAGGCATCGGCTTTCATTCGGCCACCTGGAGGCTGTTCAAGCTCGATGGTCTCGAGCCCGAATGCGAGGATTATGGCCAGGCCGTCCGCTATCGCGGCACCATGGAGGGCCATCCGCAGCGGTTCGTGCTCGACAAGCATCATGCGATGGAAACCGGCCAGCTGTTCCGCCTCTGCGGCAACAGCTGGAAGATGCTCGCCGAAACCCGCTTTGCAGCGCATTTCGATTTCTTCGGCGATTTCAGCCGCCATTTCGGCGTGTTCGAAGGCTGTGGCGGCGGCCTGCCGTTCACCCCTGCAACTGCGGCGGCCCCGGCAGCGAGCTGCTGCTGACATGCGCATTCTCGTCACCGGTGCGGCAGGGCTGATCGGCGCGGAGCTTGTCGGCGGGCTTGCCGCAGCCGGCCATGCCGTCACCGCGCTCGTTCACCGCCGCCATGCGCTCATCGACAATCGAGGCTCGCGCCTGCCGAGCCGCGCCGATGGCCCGCCGCCCGCCGCCGGCGAGATCGTCACCGTCAGCGGCGATGTGCGGCTGCCCGGCTTCGGGCTGGCCACTCCGCCCGCCATCGATCTGCTTGTCCATGCCGCCGCGATCACCGCCTTCGACGCAGCCGCCTTGGACCTTGCTGCCGTCAATCTCGGCGGCACCCGCAACGCCATCGCCCTGGCCACCGCCGCCGGCGCGCGGCTGCTGCACATCAGCACCGCCTATGTCTGTGGCACGCAGGATGGGCCGATCGCAGAAGGTGCGGTCGGTCGCGAATTCACCAACGGCTATGAGGCGAGCAAGGCCGCCGCCGAAGCGCTCGTCCATGCCTCCGGCCTCGATTTCGTCATCGCCCGGCCCTCGGTCGTCGTCGGGGCGTCCGCCGACGGGCGGATTTCGCGCTTCGAGAACATTTACATGATCTTCAAGCTGATCGCCGAAGGCCGCATCCGCACCTTGCCCGCCGCCGCTAACGCCACGCTCGATCTGGTGCCGATCGACCATGTCATCGCCGGGCTGCTGGCGATGGTCGAGCGCTTCGACAGTTTCGCCGGCCAGACGCTGCACCTGACCGCGGCCACGCCGACGCCCATTCCCGCAATCGGCGCCGCCATGGCCCGCGCCGGCCTCGGCACGCCGGATTTCGTGGCGCCCGAAGCCTTTGATCCCGAAAGCTTGCCCGCCAGAGAACGCCGCTGGCACGCCGCCGCCGCAGCGCTCTACACCGCCTATCTGCTCCGCAATCCGCGCTTCGAAGCGCGCTCGTCGCTGCTCCCGGCCTGCCCGCCAACCGCCGCCGCCTGGCTCGACCGGCTCATTGCCCATGCGGTGGCGGCCGGCTTCGTCCGTGCCCGCGTGGAAGCCTAGCGCACGTCCGGGTAAAGCGTGCCCAGCGTCTTCACCCGCACCCCCAGTCCCCAGCGGATGCCGATCTTGAGGTAGATCCAGTTCGCCTTCCACTCGCCCCAGGCCGCCACCCGCCGGTCCGAAGTGGTGACGGTGCGGCTGAGCAGGCGGGTGCGGCCATGCGGCACGATGCGGACGCAGAGATCGGCCTCCTCCATCACCGCAAGCGACTCGTCGAAGCCGCCGATGGCCTCGAACGCAGTTCGGCGCATGAAC
The DNA here is from genome assembly GCF_014205635.1 of Polymorphobacter multimanifer. Classification (GTDB taxonomy): domain Bacteria; phylum Pseudomonadota; class Alphaproteobacteria; order Sphingomonadales; family Sphingomonadaceae; genus Sandarakinorhabdus; species Sandarakinorhabdus multimanifer. Next base: position 96,181 of record NZ_JACIIV010000007.1, on the reverse strand, counting down.
ATCGCATGGTCGCCGAACAGCAGCCGCCCGCCGCGCACGAAGAGCCAGGGCCGGAACAGGGCAGGGGCATAGAAGGTCTTCAGCCAATTGTGTGCGGACGTCACCCAGCGCGTCTTTTCGGGCCCGGCGAGGATCGCAGTGAACCCGGCAAGCACGGTGCGCGGGTCCGCCATCGTCCGCGCCGCCACCGCCACCGCATCATCGGGAAGCCAGGTGTCGGCATGCAGAATGAGCACGATCGGCGCCGTCGTCGCCGCCACGCCGGCATTGCACTGCCGCCCCCGGCCCTTTGCCGCGCGGATCGCGGGAATGCCCAGCGCCTGCGCCAGCGCCAGCGTGCCATCGCTGCTGTCGCCATCGACGAGCAGGATTTCCGCCGGCTGCGGATCGAGGCTGGCGAGGCAGCGCGCAAGCCGCGGCAGGGTGGTCGCCTCGTTCCACGCCGGGATGATGATGGCGACGCTCATGCGAGCCCGGGCCAGCGGGCCAGGTCCTCGGGCCGGTCCAGATCGGCGAGCATCGGCAGCAGCACAGCCTCGGGCAGCCGCGCATGGGTTGCGGCAAAGACGCTGTCGGTACCCCAGGCCATGTCCTCGAAAAGGTCAGGTCGCGGCCTGGGCAGCCCGAGCAGCCAATAGCCGCCATCCTCGGCCGGCCCGATACACGGCGTGCCGGCCGCAACGAGTGCGGCAGCTTCGCGCAGATGGTCAGGCGTCAGATCGGGGCAATCGGTGCCGATCAACAGGCACGGGCAGCGCACGCGCGCCAGCCGCGCGCCAAGGTCGCCCTCGCCCTGCGCCACCAGCGGCACCTCGCCGAGCCACGTGATAAAGGCCTCCGCATCGGCGCCCGTGATGTGCAGCGCGAAGTCCAGCCCGGACATGCGAACCACCGCCAGCGTGTCCTCGACCAGCCGCCTGTGCAGCGCTGCCGCCCCCGTCGCCCCCAGCGCCGGGATCAGCCGCGTCTTCGCCGCCCCCGGCGTCGGGAAGCGCGCGAAAACCGCGAGCTTCGGCAGCCTATTTCCGCCCGCGCTTCGGCGCATCGGCCTCGAACAGCGCCGCCAGCTGGTCGATGATCGTGCCGCCGAGCTGCTCGGCGTCCATGATCGTCACGGCGCGCGAATAATAGCGCGTCACATCATGGCCGATGCCGATGGCGATCAGCTCCACCGGCGACCGGCCCTCGATCTGCTTGATGACCTGCCGCAGATGCCGCTCCAGGTAATTGCCGCTGTTCACCGAAAGCGTGCTGTCATCGACCGGCGCGCCGTCCGAAATCACCATCAGGATCCGCCGGTCCTCGTTTCGCGCCAGCAGCCGGTCGTGCGCCCAGAGCAGCGCCTCGCCGTCGATATTCTCCTTGAGCAGCCCCTCGCGCATCATCAGCCCGAGGTTCTTCCGCGCCCTTCGCCACGGCGCATCGGCGGGCTTGTAGATGATGTGCCGCAAGTCGTTGAGCCGGCCCGGCTTGAGCGGCCGGCTGGCGGCAAGCCATTTCTCGCGTGAAAGCCCGCCCTTCCAGGCGCGCGTGGTGAAGCCGAGGATTTCGGTCTTCACCGCGCAGCGTTCGAGCGTGCGCGCCAGAATATCCGCACAGATGGCGGCGATGCTGATCGGCCGGCCGCGCATCGATCCTGAATTGTCGATCAGCAGCGTCACCACCGTATCGCGGAAATCGGTGTCGCGCTCGATCTTGTAGCTCAGCGCATGCGCCGGGTTGGTGACGATCCGCACCAGCCGCGCGGCATCGAGAATGCCTTCCTCCTGGTCGAAATCCCAGCTGCGGTTCTGCTGTGCCATCAGCCGCCGCTGCAGCCGGTTGGCAAGCTTGGTCACCGCCGATTGCAGCGGCACCAGCTGCTGGTCGAGATAGGCGCGCAGCCGCGTCAGCTCATCGGCGTCGCACAGCTCCTCGGCGGTGATCACCTCGTCATGCGCGGTGGTGAAGGCCTTGTAATCGAACCCCGGCGGCAGCTCGGACGGCGGCGTGCTCGGCCGCCACGGGGTCATCCCCTCCTGCCCGTCATCCCCCATCTCGGCGTCGGACACCATGTCGGTGTCCATCTCCACCTCGCGCGTTTCGGCATCGTCCGGCGGCTCGTCGCCCTGCTCGGCGCGCGTCTCGGTCGATTCCTCCTGCCCGCCCTGCTGCTCGTCCTCATCCTGCGAGTCGCCGGGTGCGTCCTGCTCCTGCTCGTCCTCGCTCTCGCTGTTGTCCTGTTTGTCGGGCTCGGCATCGGGGTCGATTCCCAGCCCCAGGTCGGCGAGCACGCGGCGCATCACCTGCGCAAAGGCAGCCTGGTCGTGCGTCACCTGCGCCAGCTCGTCGAGATGCACCCCGGCGCGGCTTTCCAGGTCGTCGCGCACCAGGTCGAGCGCGTTCTGCGCCATTGCCGGCGGCGCACTCCCGGTCAGCCGCTGGCGCGCGAGCAGGCCGAGTGCGGTCGCCAGCGGCACCTCCTCGGCCGTGCGCGCGCGCACGATCGGGTCGGTGCGCACCCGCGTCTCGGTCATCCGGTCGAGGTTCTTCGCCACCCCGGCCATCCCTTCGGCACCCAGTGCCTCGCAGCGCACCTGTTCGAGCGCATTCCAGATCTCGCGCGCCGCCCCGGCATCGGGCTGCTCCTTGCCGTGCAGCCGCGGATCATGGTGGCGGTGGCGCAGCGCAAAACTGTCCGCCCAGCCGCGCACTTCGGCGACCTGATCCGCCGGCAGCGCCCGGCCCGGCTGCGGCACGCGCGCGCTGTCTCCGAAGCAGCTCGGCTTGTCGGCGGTATAGGCAAGCTCCACCTCCCAGCGCGTATCGCCGGGGGCATGGCCCATGGCGCGCAGCGTGGCGGCCACGGCAGCGCGGAAATCTTCGATCGGGTTCTCGGGCGTGGCCATCTCAGAAGCTCCCCCAGCCAGGCCGCAGCATCAAGCGCCTCAGCGCCGCGCCTTGACCGCGATCGATTCGGGCAGCTCCTCGCCGAACACCCGCTGGTAATATTCCGCCACGATGCCGCGCTCGGCCTCGTCGCACTTGTTGAGGAAGCTCAGCCGGAAGGCAAAGCCCACATTGTTGAAGATCTTGGCATTCTGCGCCCAGGTGATGACCGTGCGCGGCGACATCACCGTGCTGATGTCGCCACCGATGAAGCCGGCGCGCGTCATGTCCGCCACCCGCACCATGCTCGCCACCGTCTTGCGGCCCGCATCGCTGTCGAAGCTCGGCTCCTTGGCGACCACGATCGCGGTCTCGGTGTGGTGCGGCAGATAGTTGAGCGTCGTCACGATGCTCCACCGGTCCATCTGGCCCTGGTTGATCTGCTGGGTGCCATGGTAAAGCCCGGTCGTGTCCCCCAGCCCCACGGTGTTGGCGGTGGCGAACAGCCGGAACCACGGGCTGGGCCGGATCACCCGGTTCTGGTCGAGCAGCGTCAGCTTGCCTTCCACCTCCAGCACGCGCTGGATCACGAACATCACATCGGGCCGGCCGGCATCATATTCGTCGAACACCAGGGCAGTGGGGGTCTGCAGCGCCCAGGGCAGCAGGCCCTCGCGGAACTCGGTGATCTGCTGGCCATCCTTGAGCACGATCGCATCCTTGCCGATAAGATCGATGCGGCTGATATGGCTGTCGAGGTTGATCCGCACGCATGGCCACTTCAGCCGCGCCGCCACCTGCTCGATATGCGTGGATTTTCCAGTGCCATGATAGCCCTGCACCATCACCCGGCGGTTGAAGGCAAAGCCGGCAAGAATGGCGAGCGTGGTATCGGGATCGAACACATAGGAAGGGTCGAGATCGGGCACGCGCTCATCGGCCATCGAGAACGCCGGCACAGCCATGTCGATATCGACTCCGAACATCTCGCGCGCATCGACCGTGATATCGGGCGCCATCATGGCAGTGCCGCCTTGCGGCAGGGCTGCTTCGGAGAGGTTGGGGGCTGTGGCCACTGGACTTCAAAGCTCCGTCTTGAAACGCGGTTGTGCGCGCAGATGCGTATAGGCTGAAACGACGGCCTGCAACTTTCCTTCGTGTGACCTGTCGCCGCCATTGCTGTCGGGGTGGTAGCGGCGGACCAGCGCCTTGTAGATGCGCCGCACATCCGCCCCGGTTGCGGCGTCGTCGAGTCCGAGCGTCCCCAGCGCGCGCGCATCCCCGGCCTCGGGCCAGCGGCGGCTGGCTGCGGGCCGCGCGCCCGGGCGTGACGCAGGCCGCGCCTCCTCGAACACCCCATGCGCATCGCCGAAGTGAAAGGCCTCGCGCCCGGCCTCGTTCACCACCCGCTCCCAGCCGGCAAGCGGCGATTGCGCGGTGTGGATCTCGTCCGGGCTCAGCCCGTCGAAGAAATTGTAGCGGGCGTTGAAGGCGCGCACATGCTCGAGGCAGAACCATTGCCAGCCGCCGCGGTCCCCCGGCATGCGGTTGGAGAGCGGCGCTCGAAATTCCCCCGGCAGCGCGCAGCCGGGATGCGAGCACGCCGGCGGTGCCGGCTGTTCCACCCGCCCATGCCACCGACTGTGGCCGCTGTTGCCCGTGCTGGTAATCGCCGCAGATCCTTCCATGTCCGCCGTAACAGCAGCGGGCGGGCCGCCGATATGGGCATGGATGCCGCACAACGCCATAGCCGGGCGAATCCGCCCGATCGGCATCGCGCGCGCACAATCACCACGCCAAAAACCATGTCCTTTGCTCCCGCGCGCGGCTATTGCGGTCTCGACAGGAGACACCATGGGCCCGCTCGCCACCGAAATCGCATCCCGCCTCACCGCCGCCCTCGCACCGGCGGCGCTCGACGTGACCGATGACAGCCACCAGCACCGCGGCCATGCCGGGCACCGCGGCGACGGTGCCGAATCGCACTTCACCGTCACCATCAGTGCTGCAGCCTTTGCCGGCATGAGCCGCGTCGCCCGCCAGCGCGCCGTCTATGCAGCGCTTGGCGAGCTGATCGCGCCAGACCGCATCCATGCGCTGCGCATCATCGCCAGCGTGCCAGGCGAAGCATGATCCGCCTTGTCGGGGGCGCGGCGGCGGCGCTGCTGCTGGCCCAGCCGATCGCCGCTCAGACACAGCCGGTGGGCGCCCTCGATGGCATCGCCGTCATCGATGCGCTCGATGCAGCCGATGCACCTTCGGGGCAGACGACGCGCTACTGGTTTCGCGCCGGCGAGACCGCGACCGGCCAGCGCTGGCTGGTGCCGGTCATCGTGGTCAAGGGCGCCCGCCCCGGCCCGCGGCTGCTGCTGACGGCGGGCATCCATGGCGACGAACTGAACGGCATCGACGTCATCCACAAGCTGGTCGCGGGGCTCGATCGGGCAGCGCTTTCGGGCACGCTGGTCGCGGTCCCGGGCCTCAATCCGCCGGGGTTGCTGCAGAACGCCCGCGAATTCGCCGCCAACGACAGCCGCTCTGCCGCCAACCTCAACCGCGCCATGCCGGGCAAGGTCGACGGCGGCCATGTCGATCATCACGCCGCGCTCCTGTGGCAGAAGCTGCTGCGCCCCAATGCCGATCTCGCGGTCGATCTCCACACCCAGTCGCGCGGCACCGCCTATGTGATGTACGCCTTTGCCTCCACGGCGCGGACGAAGCGGATGGCCGAGCTGCTCGCCCCCGATGTCATCAAGCTCGATCGCGGCGACAAGGGCACGGTCGAGAACACGCTGACCGACGACGGCGTTCCGGCGGTGACGCTCGAGCTCGGCATGCCCGAGCGCTTCGACGCGGTGCTGGTCAAGCGCGGAGTCGATGGCCTCCTCAACCTGATGCGCGAGCAGAAGATGCTGCCGGGCCCGGTGGCCGAGCCGCCGCCGACGATGGTGGTCGGCAACGCGCTGGCGGCGGTGCGGGCGCCGCGCGGCGGCTGGGCAACGCTCGTCACGCCGCTCGGATCGAAGGTCGAGAAGGGCCAGATGGTGGCAACGATGGCCGATGCCTTCGGCCGCACCACCGACATGCTGATGGCGCCCGAAGCCGGCACCATCGCCGCTGCCTTCACCGATCCGCGCCGCGAGCGCGGCGGCATGATCGTGCGGATCATCCACATGAAGGACGATCCCGCCTGTGCGTTCGGTTGCCCCTGACCTGCCCGGAGACCTGCCGATGACCACCCGTCTTGCTGCCCTTGCGGCCCTTGCGCTGCTGGCCACCCCCGCCTTGGCACAGGTACCCCCCGCCGAGCTCGGCGCGCGCTATGTGCCCGCGCCGTGGTGGATGCGCGAGCCGATCATCGCCTCGATCGGCATGGTGCGCACCGAGCTTCCCGCCAACCGCGCACAGTTCGGTGCCCGGTTCAGCGCCGTCGAGCGCACGTCGGACGCCGCCCTTGCAGCGGCAGCGGCAAAGGTGCGCGAGATCGACGCCGTCCTGCGCAGCCAGGGCGCCGACCGGGTGCGCATCGCAACGACCTTCCGCACCACGCCGCTCTACGAGCAATACAAGGACAAGGAGGGCAACCTCCAGACCAACGACCGCGCCGACAAGATCGAGCGCTATGAAGTCCAGGCCAGCATTCTGCTCGAAGTGCGTGATCTCGCAGCGCTCGAATCCGCCTATGCCGCCGTGGTCGCCGCCAGGCCGCAGGCGATCGACCCTGTTCGCTTCAATCTCGAGCCCGACAATGCCGCCAAGACTTTCCTGCAGGTGGAGGCGGTGAAGGACGCCACCCGCCGCGCCCGCGCCGCGGCCGAAGCGACGGGCAGCCGGATGGGTCCGGTCAAGGTCATCGACCCCACCGGCCGCGCCTGCCGCACCGATGTGCTCGCCGGCTGGCCGAGCTATGGCCGTGCCGAAGCGCGCACCGATGTGGAATATGCAGCACCCCCGCCGCCGCCCCCGCCCGCGCCGCAGTCGATCATGGTCACCGGCAGACGCGTGGCCGGAGAACCCGCCGTGCAGGTCAGCCTCCAGCCGCCGTTCGAGGCGCTCGAGGACGATGCCTGTGTGGTGTTTGCGCTCTTGCCCTGATCGGCATTGCCTTTTAGGGCAGGCCTCATCCAGGCCGGATTAGCTCAGCGGTAGAGCAGCGGTTTTGTAAACCGAAGGTCGGGGGTTCAATCCCCTCATCCGGCACCATTCCCCGCGCATATCCGGCTCGCAGCGCCCGCGCTCGCAGGGCGCGTTCCAGTCAAACGCCTGCAGGAATGTCGCTATGTCTTGCGAAGCTGAACAAACAGTCAGGAATCGGCAGGAATAGCAATTTCGTTCGTCATCAGCGGTGAAATCATCGCGAAAAAACAATTCATGGCAATTTTGGCTCACCTTGACCGGTCGTTTATCCGGGGTTCAGGCAAATCTGAATTTTGGCAGTTAGGTGATCTGACGGGCCGCATGACAGGTGTGGTCCCGAGGGGCAGATTTCCTGCCGAAACAGATTGGAGAAACAAGATGCGTTCGATCACTGTTGCGGCCATTGCCGCCATGTTTGCCGCTCCCGCGCTGGCCTTCCAGCCGGTCCCCCCCGAGCAGCCCACCCCGCCAGCCCCCACCGAGCAGCAGGCGCCGGCAGAAGACACCACCGCTCCCACACCGCCGACGCCCCCGACGAGCCCTACGCCTCCGACCGATGGCGCCGGAACGACACCGGACGTGACCCCGCGCTGATTTCGCACGGGAAGACTGCAGAAAGGGTCGGCCCGCAGGGCCGGCCCTTTTTTCATGACGGCCACGCCGGCGCGCGCCGGGAACTCCGCACCCTGCTGATGCGTTGCCCTCGAAAGGGAGAACCACAATGGCCATGCTGTCCGCCCGTTTCGAGGATTCCGATGCCGCACGGCGGGTGATGGACGTCTTCATCACCGACATGGGCGCCACCCCCAACCTCGTCATCGCCAGTCCCGAAGGCGCGCGCCCCGGCAACGCCACCGACGCCGGCACCGAGCCGCACCACCCAACCGCCATGCCGCCGGTCGAAGCCGTGCGCGTGGCCATCCACGACAATGCCATCGATGCCGCCGCCGCCCGCGCCGCCTTCGAAGCCGCCGGCGGCGTCGACATCCGGCCGATCCAGTAAAGCTTTCGCTCAGTCCGCCGCAGGGGCTGCGCGCAACTCATGGCTTTGCCGCATCACGAACGGTTCGCCCGCCACCCGCGTCATCTTGGTGATCCGCAACGTCGCCTGGTTGCGCGTCAGGATCTTGCGCGCAATCACCTTCCGTCCATTTTCCAGAACCTCCCCGTCGAACACCAGGGTCACACCGCCGTCGCTCGCCGTACGTGCCTCGACCACGTGCCACATCTCGGGCTCGCCGCCGCCGCCGCTGCCTCTCCCGCCAATGCCAAGCGTTCGGCCATCGGCTGCAAACGTCCAGCGGTCGGCCGATCGCACGATCTTGCCGGGGCCATCGTCATAGGTCCAGTCGAGCGACCGGCCATCGCTCGCCATCATCGCCGGCAGCGTGGTGCGGCTGTCATTCCCATAATCGCGATAATCGAGCGTCCCCGTCCAGCGCCCCGCAAGCGCCTTGGCCGCCAACCCCGCCACATCCACCACCGCCGGCGAAGCCCCGCGCGCCACCTCCACCGCCCGGTCGCGTCCCCCAGCAAAATCGGCGAGTGTCGGCACCACCAGCACATCGACCGCCACCCCCTTGCCGGGCACAAATTGTGCGATGTCGGTGCGGTTCCAGGCTTCGGGAATCCGCACCTTCATCCCGCTCGCCGGCAGCCTGAGCAGGAAGATGGCGCCCGACGTCGGCCCTTCGGCACTCCCCGCACTGTCCTCGCCGACAATCATCGCCCCCGCCTTTTCCTTCAGCTGCGCTATGGTGCGGGTGGCGCCCGAGCCGTTGCGCGCCCCTGAAAGGATCGTCAGCCGGCCGCGAAAACCACCCTTGGCCACCGGCTGCTGCGGCATTGTCGAGTCCTCGTCGGTCGTCTCCGCCCCGCGCGCCACCGGAATCCGGTCGAACCACCCCTCGGGAGTCTGTGCGAACAGCGCCATGGGCGGCTCGAAGCGCGCCGCACGGTCTCCCCAGGTCTCGAAATACTGCGGCAGGTCGCCATAGCGCACCGCCTTGTATCGCACCGGCTTCGACCACAGGAACGGCTTGGCCATCAGATAGCGCCCAAGCGCCACCGACACATCCTCGGAGCCGCCGCCATTGTTGCGCAAGTCGAGAATCAGATGCTCGGTGCCGGCCGCCGCCATGGCCTCGAAAAACCCGCCGAGATAGGCGGTCGCCTGTACCGGGTTGCGATAATTCACGAACGTATCGACCTGCAACCGCGCCACCTTGCCGCTCAGCCGCCACGTCACGCTGTTGTAGAATTCACTGCGATATCTGGCACCCGGACCCTTGAGACCGGTCCAGGCGGCAAACGTCGCCGGCCGCAGCGTCGATGTCGTCGCCTTCAGCGCGCCCACCGGCTTCCAGTCGATCGTCCAGGCATCGGCAAAGCCGAACAGTGCGGGCCAATTCTCGTTGAAGTCATCGCCCATCAGGTCGCCATCATCGGCAAGCTTGGCGGCAATCGCCTGGTCGGTGCTGCCATCATAGGCCACCAGCGGCGCCAGCTTGAGCAGCAGCGCCGGCACCGTCATGCCGTTGATCGTCAGAATTTCGCTGCCCGGCGGCGGTGCGCCCACCTGCGCATCGTTCGACACCACGATCATCCGCCCCTCGATCAGCTGGAAGCGCAGCGGCAGGTGCGTCGGCTCGGTCTCGCGATACCGCGTCAGTGCGTCGGACATCTCGGCCTTGGTGTGGTCGCAGTGGATCGTGGCAAGCATCCGCGCCACCTCGCCGTGCAGCGCCAGCTCGGTAATCGGCTTCGCCGCCGCCGCCTCCAGCCGCGCGAACGCTGCATCGATCCCCGCCCTGGGGGTGTAGCGATACAGCCCGGGATGCACCGTCTCCAGCGCGCGCCGCAGCAGCGCCACATCCCGGCTGGCATCTTCGGCGGCAATGACTCGCGGCGAATAGGCAGCGTGCGCAGGGACGGTGACGATCACGGCAGCAGCAAGGAACAGGTGTCGCATCGGGCAAGGCTCCGGTCGGGGTTGACCCTTCCGATCTGCCGAAACCCACCCGCCCAAGCGCCTCACAAGCTCAGATGGCAGGCGATTTTCGCGATTTGAGCCGCCAGGCGCTCGGGCTCATCCCCGCCAGATCGGCAAAGGCGCGGTTGAAGCTCGCCTTGGAGTTGAACCCCGCCTCGAACGCCAGCGCCATCAGGTCCCGCGCATCCCCGGCCGCCAGCAGCCGCTGCACCTCCGCCACGCGTCGCCGGTTGATCAGCGTGTTGAAATTCTCGCCACTGGCCGCCCCCAATGCGCGGGAGAGATAGGCGGTGTTCGTCCCCAGCGCCCGTGCCAGCACCGCCAGCGTCAACTCCGGATTGCGCCAATGCGCCCCGGAATCGATCATTCGCACCCATTCCTGCCCCTGCACGACCCAATCACGACCCTTTTCCACCCCCGCCGCCACCTCCGGCACCCTCGCACGCGAGACGTGCGGAAACGCCGTCTCGGCATGCCGCCACCCGGCAATCCCCAGATAGAGCACCAGTGCCGAGAAGGTCACATACAGCAGGAACTGGTCGAAATAGTCCCGGCCGGGATCGATCCGCTTGGCGATGATGAAGCCGAGCCAGATCACCGCCACCACCATGAGCGCGATCAGGAAATTCCGGATCCAGCTCGGATCGACGTCCACGCCATCGGTGCGGTTGTCATCCAGCCAGCGCCGATACCCCCGATACCGCCGCCACGCCGCAAGCCCGTAAAGCCCGAGGCTGACGATCGTGCCCGCTTCGAACACCGGCGAGATCAGCGGCGAATGCGCCACCGTGTTCCACCAGTTCTTGGTCTCCAACGGAAAGGGAAAGACCAGCGCATCCGCCAGAAACTGCACCAGCACCGGCATGAAGTGCGGCCACACCCGCGCCGGCGGCGCATCGACCAGGCTCAGCGTGTAGAGATACACCAGGGGCCCGAACGCCAGCGTGAGGGAGAAGGGCGCAAAGCTCAGCCGCGGCCACCGATCGTAGAACCCCGCATAGCCGATGATGAACGGCGTGATCAGCGCCGCCACCGCCAGGATCAGCAACGCCAGCCAGCGGTTGGCCGCCCGGTTGCGCCGTGCTCGCAGCAGCAGCCCCGCCAGCACGATCCCCTGGCCCGCGCACAGCAGCAGCGTGATGCTCATCGGGCCGAAGCGGATCATGCCGGCGCTCCTGCCCGAGTGCCGCGGCTTTGGGAACCGCGATGCTCTGCCGCATCAGCCCTTGCGCGGATCGCGCCCCCGGTTCGGCTGCAGCACCAGCGTGGCGCCGGGGCGCGGTGCCCCCTTGTCGGGCGTGGGCGAGTGCGACATCTGCGGCCGGGTGCCGCCGAACAGCGTCGGCCCCGGCGGCGCCTCCCGCGCCGCTTCGAGCAGCATGGCCCCCGACGCCAGCCGCTTCGCCCAATGCAAGGCGCGGTCATGATGCGCCTTGCCAAAGCCATAGGAAGGCACGTCTTCCAGGCTGTAGCGCAGCTCGTGCAGCGCATAGCTCGCACCCCCGGCGTCGACCTTGCGCGCATTCCGGCCGAACTGCAGCGCTGCGGTCTCGATCGCCGCCAGCGAGGTGCGCAACCGCAGCCAGCGATGGTTCCGCCATGCCTTGCCGCCGGGTGCAAAACGCGCGTTCAGCTCTGCCCCCGCCTCGCGCCCCGCCTTGTCGAGTGCTGCAATCGTGTCGCCATCCATGTCGAGGTTGAGCCCGCCCTGGCTCGTCGGATCGAGCAAGATCGTAACGATCCGGTCGCGCTGCCCCGCCATCGCTGCCAGCTCGTTCTCGCGGCCGTTGCGCGCCGATTCGACCATCGCGCCCAGAAAGCCCGCGAGGCTGCGGTCCACCCTCGCCCCGTGCGGCACCATGATCCCGTCGGCATTGCCCCGTGTCATCCGAACGATCGGCACCTTTCCCAGGCGCTGGTCGCGCTCGTCCATGTCGGCGAGGTTGATGCAGAAGGTCGGCCGGCTCGGCAGCAGCGCATCGAAGCTCGACACCGGAAAATTGGAGGTGATCCCGCCATCGGAAAACCAGATCGGCTTCAGCTGCGCCAGCGCATTGGCGCGCGATCCGGCATTGCCGGGCCGCCACCCCTGCGTCACCCACAGCCGCACCGCCGATATGAGCAGCGGAAAGCTGAGCGACAGCCGCAACCCCAGCACCACCGGCAGGTCGGGCGGGTAGGGCAGGCGGTGGAAGGTCTCACCATCCTTCGCCAGCGCGAAGCGCGGGTCGGAAGCGGCCACCAGATGCGCCACCACCGCCGCCGGCAGCACGCGCCGCAGATCGTCCTCTCGGAAATACAGGGTCGTCCCCGAAGCCTCCAGAAACGGAAAGCTCACCGGCAGCCGCTGCGAGACATTGGTGGTAGTGAGCAGCAGGTCGATGTCGCGCCCGGCGTCCCACTCGCTCGCATCTTCCGGGTATCCCCCGTCTGCTTCGAGCCGGTCCGCCCGCCAAAGGTCGCGCATCGTCAGCGGCGCATCCGCCGCGCGGCCGGCAAGGCTCTGAATCACCGCATGCATCCAGTCCGCAAACGCCCCTTCGCTGCGCAGCGTGTCGAGCGGCGTCGCAGCGTCCCACCCCGCCATGCTGCCGGGGCACAGCCCCATCCCCAGCCGTACCAGATCGAAATGCCAGCGGCTCAGCAGCAGCGCCAGCCATGCCGCCAGCGCGCCGCCGAACACCAGCAGCCCCGCCAGCCACAACCAGCCGTCCCCCGCCCGCTGGACTCCAAGCGCCACCGCCGCCAGCGCCGCAAGCCCGGCCGCCGTCACCAGCCCCGGCCAGGCGCTGGCAAGCAGATCGAGCACCGCACTCCGCCGCTTCGCCCGGGCGCGCAGCAGCGTCCACACCAGCGCCATCGCCGGCGCCAGCGCCGGCGATGGCTGGAACAAGCGCTGCAGCCGTGTCGGCTGCCAATATTGCCGGCGCGCCCCGAGCTCGGCCGGAATGCCCGCCACCTCGGCGAACGCCTGGGCATTGGTGCCGCTGCGCCGGCCATATTCCGCCGCCGCCAGCAGCCCGGCGCCGATCGCTCCCGCCGAGGCACCGCCGATGTTGCGAAACTGCCAGCGCGCCGCCAGCACCACCAGCGCACCTGGATACACCAGCCCCGAAGTGATCCCGCCGCGCAGCACCACATCGCAGGGCGGCAGCTCGGCGGGCTTCATGCGCGTGCCCCGGCTCCTTTCAAAGCCTCGCGCACCAGCACCAGCCGGTCCTGCCCGAAGTACATGTCGTCGCCCACATAAAAGGTCGGCGTGCCGAAGCCGCCGCGCGCGATGATCTCGTCGGTGTTCGCCCGCAGCCGCGCCTTCAATTCAGGGCTGTCCGCCGCCGCGAGCGTCGCCGCCGGATCGAGCCCCGCTGCCGCACACGCCTCCGCCAGCACCGCCGGATCGGCGATGTCACGGTCTTCCCCCCAGTAAAGCTCGAACGCCCGCCGCGCATATGCCTCGCACACCCCCGCATCGTCGGCGAGCAGCGCGCAGCGCATCGCCCGCGCCGAATTGATCGGGAAGATGCTCGGCCGCCACTTGATCGCCAGCCCCGATCGCCGGATCCAGTCGTGCAGATCCTTCCAGAAATACAGCGTCTTGGGGTTCGCCTCGGCAGCACGCGCCTCATAGACCGATTTGTTGACCGTGTTGAACACGCCCCCCACCAGGAAAGGCCGCCAGTCGATCTCGAAGCGGTCCTGCGCCCGCGCCTTCACCAGCCCGTCGAACCCCAGATAGGTCCAGGGACTCGAACAATCGAAGAAGAACTCGACCCGCGCCATGGCATTCGCTCCTTTTGCCGCAAGCTTGCCGCGACATGCATGCCATTGCCAGCCCCTGCCGCTGCCGTCATGTTGCGGGCATGCGTATCCTTGCCCCCTCCCTCGCACTCGCCCTCCTGCTCGCCACCGCCCCGCTTGCAGCGCAACCGCTCGATATCGGCGAGCCCGTGCAGGCCGCCATCCAGCAGGGCCTGGTGCTGATGAACGAGAACCGCGAGGCCGAAGCCCTCGCCGGCCTCGATGCCGCGCTTGCCCGCACGAGCCTGCCTGCCGAGCGCGGCCGCATCGAGCAGTTGCGCGGCTTTCTGCTCGCCCGGCTCAACCGGTTGGAGGAGGCGCGCACCGCCATCGAGTTCGCCGTCTCCACCGATCCGGCGCCCAATGTCGCGGTGCTCTCCACGCTGTTCAAGCTGCAGCTGTTCACCGACAAGCATGTGCCGGCGGCCGAGACGCTCGTGCTGCTTGCCGCCACCGACCCCAAGGCGCTCGAGCTCGTCACGCCGGAAATGGTCTATCGGCTGCGGACCAACCTGGGCCAGGACCCATCCCGCGTTTTCGATCTCGATCTCACCCTCATCAACGCCGGCTGGCTGCAGGGGACCGCCAGCGAAGGCACCGTCGATGGCCTGATCGAAGGCGCCATCCCCGGCCTGCTCGCGCAACAACGCACCGAGGAGGCGACAGCGCTGCTGGCGCGCATCCAGAAAGCCTCGGCACTCCTCACCATGGCGATCGACCGCCGCTTCACCCCGCTCTGGCCGGCCATCGAAGCCCGCCTCGGGCCGGGCGCGCGCACCGCCAGCAATGCCGAAGTGGCGCGCACGAAAGCCCGCTTCGATGCTGATCCCGCCGATGGCGCCGCCCGCCTCGCCTATGCCAGCGCCCTCAACAACGCCGCGCGCGAGGCCGATGCGCTGGTGGTCGCCGCCGGCGCCGCCCCCGATCCCGCCGCGCTCGATGCGCTGCCGGAAGAGGATCTCTGGCTCGTCGATCTCGAAGCCCGGCTGCTGGGCCATCTCGGGCGGGATGACGAAGCGCTCGCCCGCTACGAGAGCCTCGCCAGATCGCGCATGGAAGGCCGTGGCGGCCTCATTGCCCAGATCATCAACTGGGGCCTGTTCGCCGTCGAGCTCGATCGCCCCCAGGCCGCCCTCACTGCCGCCGATTTCGCCGATACCAAGGCCGAGGCCGCCTCCCCCTATGGCCGGCTGTTCATCGCCATGACGCGCAGCTGCGCCCTGGCCCAGCTCGGCCGCACTGCCGACGCCGAGGCCGCCGCCGCCCCGCTGCTGGCCGGGGAAAAGCCCGCCAACCCCGAAGCCCTGCTCGGCGCCCTCATCTGCCTTGGCCGCAACGATGCCGCCGCGGCACTCGTCGTGGCGCAACTCAAGGACCCTGGTCGCGCCCCCGCCATGCTCTGGAAACTCCAGCCCCTGCTCATCGAAGACCGCGAAGGTGCGATCGACAAACGCCACCGCGCCGGCCTGCGCACGCTGAAGGCGCGGCCGGACGTCCGCGCCGCCTTCACCGCCATGGGCCGCGATCTGCCGCCGGCGGTCAGCCCGCCGCGCTGATGCGGATGCGGGCCGCTCCCGCACGGCTATGACATGCTAAGTCTTTGAAATCGAACAACAAGGTCTGAAAACAACTTGCCCGAAAAACTGCGTTTCGTGTAAACTTCGGAAACTTCAGGCAGGCCCGAACACCCGCTCGAAGATCGTGTCCACCGCCTTCAGATGATAGCCGAGGTCGAAATTCCCGGCGATGGCGGCCGGCGGCAGATGCGCGGTGACGTCCGGATCGGCTTCGAGCAGCGCCTGGAGCTGCAAGGCGCCGTCCGACTCCCACACCTTCATCGCGTTGCGCTGGACGAGCCTGTAGGAATCCTCGCGGCTGGCGCCAGCCTGGGTGAGGGCGAGCAGCACCCGCTGCGAATGGATGAGGCCACCCATCTTGTTCAAATTCTTCAGCATCCGCTCGGGGTAGACGATCAGCTTCTCGATCACCCCGGTCAGCCGCGCCAGCGCAAAATCGAGGGTGATGGTGGCATCGGGGCCGATCATCCGCTCCACGCTCGAGTGCGAAATGTCGCGTTCATGCCAGAGCGCCACATTCTCCATCGCCGGCAGCGCCATGCCCCGCACCAGCCGCGCCAGGCCGGTGAGGTTCTCGGTCAGCACCGGGTTGCGCTTGTGCGGCATGGCACTGCTGCCCTTCTGGCCGGGCGAGAAATATTCTTCCGCTTCCAGCACTTCGGTCCGCTGCAAATGCCGGATCTCGGTCGCCAGCCGCTCGACCGACGAGGCGATGACCCCCAAGGTGGCGAAGAACATTGCATGCCGATCGCGGGGAATCACCTGCGTGCTCACCGGCTCCACCGTCAGCCCGAGCCTGGCCGCGACATGCGCCTCGACCCGCGGATCGATGTTGGCGAAGGTGCCGACCGCCCCCGAAATCGCACAGGTGGCAATATCGGCCCGCGCCGCCACCAGCCGGACCCGGTTGCGGCTGAATTCGGCATAGGCCTGCGCCATCTTCAGCCCGAAGGTCACCGGCTCGGCATGGATGCCATGGCTGCGGCCGATGCACACGCTGTGCCTGTGCTCGAAGGCACGGACCTTGAGCGCCGCTAGCAGCGCATCGATGTCGGCAAGCAATATGTCCGAGGCGCGGGCCAACTGCACCGCGAGGCAGGTGTCGAGCACATCCGAGCTGGTCAGCCCCTGGTGGAGAAACCGCGCCGGCTCGCCGACATGCTCGGCAACCGAGGTGAGGAAGGCGATGACATCATGCTTGGTCTCGCGCTCGATCTCGTCGATGCGGGCAATGTCGAAGCCCCCCTTGGCCCAGATGGCTTGCGCCGCGGATTTGGGCACCACGCCAAGCTCGGCGAGTGCATCGGTGGCATGCGCCTCGATCTCGAACCAGATCTGAAAGCGCGTCTGCGGCTCCCAGAGAGCAACCATTTCGGGGCGGGAATAGCGGGGTATCATGGGCGGGGCGTAAGTGCTGGCTTGCAGCGGGTCAAGCGCGAGGGCTATCGCCATGCCATGGCTGAGCAGGTTCGAGTGGTGGTGATGCAGGCGGGCCTCGGCCCGCTGGATTATGCCATGCCTGCGGGACAGTCGCTGGAAGCCGGCCAGGCGGTGCTGGTGCCGCTCGGGCCGCGCCAGATCATGGGCGTGGTGTGGGACGGGCTGGAGGGCCCGGCGTTCACCGGCAAGGGTCTGCGCGCCGTGGCGGGCGTGCTGCCGCTGCCGCTTGTGCCCGAGCCGCTGCGCCGGCTCTGCGACTGGGTGGCTGACTATTATCTGGCGTCACTGGCCGGCGTGCTGCGGATGGTGCTGCCTTCGGTGGCTGCACTCGGCGAGCGCCAAATTGTCGAGTATCGGCTGTCGGGCACCCAGCCACCGCGGCTGACGCCCGAGCGCAGCAAGGCGCTGGCAGCGCTTGAGGGCCGGGCCGGCACGGTGCGCGACCTCGCCCGTGCGGCGGATGTGTCAGAAGCGGTAATCCGCGGGCTGGTGAACGTCGGCGTGCTGGCGGCGGAGACGGTGCCCGCCGGGCAACTGCCGGCCCCGCCCGACCCGGACTTCGCACCGCCAGCCCTCGAACCGGCGCAGGCCGACGCAGCGCGGGCGTTGACCGAGGCGGTGGCAGCGGGTGGCTTTGCACCATTTCTGCTCGAAGGCGTCACCGGATCGGGCAAGACCGAAGTCTATGCCGAGGCGATTGCCGCAGCCCTCAGGGCCGGAGGCCAGGCATTGGTGCTGCTGCCGGAAATCGCGCTCACCGCCGCTTTCACCGCCCGGCTGGCGGCGCGCTTCGGCAGCCCGCCGGTGGCGTGGCATTCCGACCTCAAGACCAGCGAGCGCCGCGCCGCCTATGCCGCCATCGCCGATGGCCGGGCGCGACTGGTGGTGGGGGCCCGCTCGGCGCTGTTCCTGCCGTTTAAGGACCTGCGGCTGACGATCGTCGACGAAGCGCATGAGACGAGCTTCAAGCAGGAAGATGGTGTCCACTACCATGCCCGCGACGTCGCAGTGATGCGGGCACAGTTCGAAGGCGCCACCGTGGTGCTGGCGAGCGCCACGCCCGCCATCGAAACGCGGGTGCAGGCCGAGCGGGGCACCTACCGCCACCTGCTGCTGCCAGCGCGGTTCGGCGGGGCGGCGATGCCCGACATTTCGGCGGTCGACCTGCGCAAGACCCCACCGGTTCGCGGCCGCTGGATTGCCCCGCCGCTGGCAGCGGCGATCAGCGAAACCCTGGCGCGGGGCGAGCAGGTGCTGCTGTTCCTCAACCGCCGCGGCTATGCGCCGCTTACGCTCTGCCGGGCGTGCGGCGAGAAGATCAACTGCCCCAATTGCACCGCCTGGATGGTCGAGCACCGCCTCACCCGCCGGCTGGCGTGCCACCATTGCGGCCATGAGATGACGGTGCCGCCGGCCTGCCCGAGCTGCGGCGAGCCCGACACGCTGGTCGCGTGCGGGCCAGGCGTCGAGCGAATTGCCGAGGAAGTCGCGGCGACCTGGGGGGCGGCGCGGATCGCTCTGGTGACGTCGGATACTATCACATCCCCTGCCCGTGCTGCTGCTCTTGTTGCGGCGGTGGAGGGACGCGAGATCGACATTCTCATCGGCACCCAACTGGTGACCAAGGGCTTTCACTTCCCCGAGTTGACGCTGGTGGGGGTCATCGATGCCGATCTGGGGCTGTCCGGCGGCGATCTGCGCGCCAGCGAACGCACCTTCGCGCAGATTGCCCAGGTAGCGGGGCGCGCCGGGCGCAGCGCCAAGCCGGGGCGGGTGCTGCTGCAGACCCACCAGCCCGAAGCGAGACTGATGCAGGCGCTGATCCACGGCGACGCCGCTGCCTTCTACGCCCATGAAACCGCCACCCGCAGGGACTTGACGCTGCCGCCCTTCGGGCGCCTTGCCGCCCTGATCGTGAGCTCGGAGAAGGAGCCCGAAGCTCGCGCCGCGGCCCAGGCGCTCGCCGAGGCGGCGCCGGCGCGGACGGGCCTGCAGGTGCTCGGACCCGCCCCCGCTCCGCTGGCCATGCTACGCGGCCGCCACCGCTTCCGGCTGCTTGTCACGGCCCGCCGCACTGTGCCGCTTTCCGCAATATTGCGCGACTGGCTGGTGCGCGTACCGCTGGGCAACAGCGTCCGCGTGGTGGTCGATGTCGACCCTTATTCGTTCATGTGAAGGCTATTTCTCGCCGGCGATGGTGATCTTCTTGCCGAGCAAGGTGCGCACATAGATGCGCTGTACCATCACGAACACCACGACCGTGAGCGGGGCGGCGAGCAGAACGCCGAGGAAGCCGAACAACACGCCGGCGGCAACGACGGCAAAAAGCAGCACCGCCGGTGGCACATCCACCGCCTGCTTCTGGATCATCGGTTGCAGGAAATTGCCCTGCAGCTGCTGGACAAGCAGGAACAGTCCCAGCGTCCACAAGGCGGTGGCTGGGGAGACGGTGAACGCAAGCAGCACGGCGGGCACCCCGGCGATGATCGGGCCGACCATGGGAATCACGTCGAGCAACCCGGCGATGAGGCCGAGCCCGCCCGAAGCAGGCACGCCCAGCAGCGCCAGCCCGCCCCAGGTGAACAGCGCAACCACCAGCGAGGACACGGCCTGGCCGACCATCCAGCCGCTCAAGCCTCGCGCTGCATCGTCGAGGGCGGCGTCCATCACCGGCTCGGCGCGCTTGGGCATGAGCAGCAGCATACCCCGGCGATAAGCGCCGGGATCACCCGCGATGAAGATAGCGCCCACCAGCACGAGCACGATATTGGCGATGCCATTGCCTGCGCTCAGCAAATAGCTGCCGGCATCACCGGCAAAGCGCGACAGGTCGCGCGTTCCTCCATCCACAAGCTGCCGAGCAGGCTCCCCAAGACCGATCCGATCGAGAAAATCGCGCAGCTGGGCAATCGCCGGCGGAATGCTTTCGGTGATGGTCTCGAACTGGTCGGCGAGCTGGGTGCCGAACAGGGTGAAGGTGCCAGCGAAAACAGCAAGCAGCAGCAGCACCGCCAACGCCAGGGCAAGACCGCGAGTTATCGGCAACACCCGCATCAACCCGCGGGTAATCGTGTCAAACACTGCCGCGAGCACAAGCGCTGCGAAAACCAGGAGCAGAAAGACGGAAAGCTCGACGAGCAGCCATGCCACGGCGAGCACCGCAATCACGATGATCGTCCGCGTGGCTGTATGTTCCATCATGTGCGATCGGCCGGGCGGTGCCGCTTCAGGTTCGGTCATGCAAATCCATGGGCAAGTGGACGACAGGAAAAGCGGGTTACTTCACCTTTTTGTATATCGTCATACCGAGCACGAATAGAGCCACGGCGATAATCAGTGCAAACCAGAAAAGCAGTTTTGCCAGCTCCCACGCAAAGCCTGCGACCGCGCCGAAGCCCAATACGCCGAGCACAAGGGCGATGATTGCAAAGATGACAGCGGCGCGAAGCACGGGAAATTCCTTTGGTGGGTTGTGGCTGGAGCCTGTGCTGCAGAAACACGGCCTGCGGCATTTGGTTCCCGCGTCCGCCTCAGTCCACCGGAATGAGCCGCCCGGTCTTCACATCATAGATGAAGCCGTGCACTGGAATGGCATCGGGAGTGAGCGGATGGCTGCGGATGCGTTGCACATCGTCGCGCACGCTCTGCGCCAGATCGGTGAAGGTGAGCCAGGCGGTATGCCAGCCTTCCTTCGAGCCGCCTTCGTCTTGCGTGTTGGTCCAGACCTTCCCATCGAAACTGGCTGTGGCGCGGCTGGTTTCGAGCAGGGTGCTGATGGTGGGGCCATCGAAAAGCTCCATCCCGCAATCGGTGTGATGGATCACGAACCATTCGCGGGTGCCGAGCAGCTTGTGCGAGATGACGAGCGAGCGGATGGCATCGTCGCTGGCGCGGCCGCCGGCGTTGCGGATCACATGCGCATCGCCTTCAGCCAGCCCGGCATATCTGGCCGGATCAAGCCGCGCATCCATGCAGGTGAGGATGGCAAACCCCCGTACCGGCGGCAGCGCGAGACGGCCCTTGTCCCCGAAATCGGCGGCATAGGCAGTGTTGGCGGCGTTGACTTCATCACGGATCGGCGTGGACATGCGAGGCTCCTGTTCGGGGGCAGAGCTTCGCAAAGCCTCACGGCTGACGCGACATAGATTTTCTGGGGCTGTGTGAAGCCTAGCCCGCGAGCAGCGCCTTCAATCGCTCGTTGATCAGCGCCGGATTGGCCTTGCCGCCCATCGCCTTCATCGTCTGGCCGACGAAGAAGCCGAACAGCGCTTCCTTGCCGCCGCGATACTGCGCGACCTTGTCCGCATTGGCATCGAGGACGCCGGCGATGGCATCATCGATGGCGCCGGTGTCCGACACCTGGCGGAGGCCCTTGGCATCGACGATCGCCGCGGCACCTTCCCCGGTTTCGAGCATCGCTTCGAAAACCGTCTTGGCAACGGTGTTCGAGATGGTGCCATCGGCCACCAGCGCCAGCAGCTCGGCGGCGGCGTCGGGGGTCACCGGGGCTGTGTCGATGTCCTTGCCCAGCCGCTTCAGGGCGCCGAACAGTTCGGACGCAATCCAGTTGGCCGCGGTCTTCGCCATATCGGCTTCCGGCTTGCCGCTGCGGGTGGCGAGGCTGGCGCTCAGCGCCTCGAACCAGGCGGCATTGGCCTTTTCGGCGGTGAGCACATCGGCGAGATAATCGGTAAGCCCGAGCGCCTCCACATAGCGGCGGCGCTTGGCGACCGGCAGTTCGGGCAGGGTCGCGCGGCAGGCGTCGATATAATCCTCGGTCAGCTCGACCGGGAGCAGGTCGGGATCGGGGAAATAGCGATAGTCGTGGGCGTCTTCCTTGCTGCGCATCGAGCGGGTGGTGCCGGTGCCGGGGTCGAACAGCCGCGTTTCCTGCACAACGGTGCCGCCGCCCTCGATGAGCGCCACCTGGCGCTTGGCCTCGACCTCGACCGCGGCCATGATGAAGCGCACCGAGTTGACGTTCTTCGTCTCGGTGCGCGTGCCGAACGGGGCACCAGCGCGGCGGACGCTGACGTTGACGTCGGCGCGCATCGAGCCTTCGTCCATGTTGCCGTCGCAGCTGCCGACGTAGCGGAGCAGCTGGCGCAGCGCCGCGACATAGGCGCCGGCTTCTTCGGGCGAACGGATATCGGGGCGCGAGACGATTTCCATCAGCGCGCAGCCCGAGCGGTTGAGGTCTACGAACGAGCGCGCCGGATGGAGATCGTGGACCGACTTGCCGGCATCCTGTTCGAGATGGATGCGCTCGATGCCGATCGACTTCGTGGTGCCGTCCGACAGGGTGATGTCGAGCGCGCCTTCGCCGACGATCGGGTGGTAGAGCTGGCTGATCTGGTAACCCTGCGGCAGATCGGCGTAGAAGTAATTCTTGCGGTCGAACACCGAGACGCGGTTGATCTCGGCGCCCAGCGCCAGCCCGGTGCGGACGGCCTGGCGCACGCACTCGGCGTTTAGCACGGGGAGCATGCCGGGCATGGCGGCATCGACGAGGCTCACCTGGGTGTTCGGCTCCGCGCCGAAGCCGGTGGCGGCACCCGAGAACAGCTTCGATTCCGCGGTCACCTGCGCATGCACTTCGAGGCCGACGACGATTTCCCAATCGCCGGTCTCGCCCTTGACGATCCAGCTCATGCGCGCTTCTCCGGCTTGGCGGTGAACCCGGCGGCACGTTCCAGCGCCAGCCCGGCACCCAGCACGCCCTGTTCATCGAGCGGGCGGCCGATGATCTGCAACCCGAGCGGCAGGCCATCGGCGCTCAACCCCACCGGCACTGACATGGCAGGCAGGCCGGCCAGGGAGGAGGGCACGGTGAAGACGTCGTTCAGATACATGTCGAGCGGATCGACCTTGGCACCAAAGGCGAAGGCGGCACTGGGGGCGGTGGGGGTGAGCAGCAGGTCGCAGACTTCGAACGCGGCTTCAAAATCGCGCGCGATGAGCGTGCGGACCTTCTGCGCCTGTGTGAAATAGGCGTCGTAGAAGCCCGCCGACAGCACATAGGTGCCGATCATGATGCGGCGCTTCACTTCCTTGCCGAAGCCGGCGGCGCGGGTCGCTTCGTACATGTCGGCAAGGCTGCCGCCCTCGGGCATCACTCGCTGGCCGAAGCGCACGCCATCGTAGCGCGCCAGGTTGGACGAGGCTTCGGCGGGAGCGATGATGTAATAGGCCGGCAGCGCGTATTTGGTGTGCGGCAGCGATACCTCGACCGGCTCAGCACCGGCAGCGCGCAACCACGCCAGGCCATCGTCCCAGAGCTTCGCGATCGTCGGGTCGAGCCCGTCGAGGCGATATTCCTTCGGGATGCCGATCTTCTTGCCGCGCAGATCGGCGTTCAGCAAAGCGGCAAAATCGGGGACCGGCAGGTCGAGCGAGGTCGTGTCCTTCGGGTCATGGCCGCACATGGCGGTGAGCATGTGCGCGCAATCCTCGACGGTGCGCGCCATCGGCCCGGCCTGGTCGAGCGAGGAGGCGAAGGCGACCACGCCCCAGCGCGAGCAGCGGCCATAGGTGGGCTTGATGCCGGTGATGCCGACGAAAGCGGCGGGCTGGCGGATCGAGCCACCGGTGTCGGTGCCCGTGGCGCCCGCGGCGAGCCGGGCGGACACTGCCGATGCCGAGCCGCCCGAGGAGCCGCCGGGGACGAGCTCGGCATCCGAGCCGATGGCCTTCCACGGCGAGATGACGCGGCCGGCGGCACTCGTCTCGTTCGAGGAGCCCATCGCGAACTCGTCGAGGTTGAGCTTGCCGAGCATCACCGCGCCGGCAGCCAGCAGCTTGCCCGAGACGGTCGATTCATACTGCGGCACGAATCCCTCGAGGATGCGGCTGGCGGCAGTGGTCTCGACGCCCTTGGTGCAGAAAAGGTCCTTGATGCCGAGCGGGATGCCGGCAAGCGATCCTGCGCTGCCGGAAGCGAGTGCGACATCGGCGGCACCGGCCTGTGCCAACGCCAGCTCGGGCGTTTCCACGGTGAAGGCGTTGAGGTGGCGGTTGGCGGCCATCGCGTCCAGATGCGCTTGCGTCAGCTCGCATGCCGAGAATTCGCGCGCGGCGAGACCGGTACGCATGGCGGAGAGGGTGAGATCGGTCAGGCTCATTCGATCACGCTCATTCGATCACTTTCGGCACGGCGAAGAAACCCGAAAGCGCTTCTGGGGCATTGGCGAGCACGGCCTCGCGCACATTGCCATCGGTAACGGCATCGTCGCGCCATTCGTGGCGCTTCGGCATCACCGCGGCCATCGGCGGTACACCCCTGGTATCGACTTCGGCAAGTTGCTCTACCCAGCCGAGAATTGCGGAGAGTTCAGCGGCGAGAGGCGCCACCTCGGCGTCGGTAATGCCGATGCGGGCGAGGCGGGCGATGCGGCGCACGGTGGTGTCGTCAACCGACATCAGGGAAGCTCCGGGGGAACGGGGTGCGGTGCAGCAGGTTCATGCATAGCAGCTAGCAGGCCAGTGGCGGTTCCTCAATGCCCGTCACCGGGGCTTTGGATGGTGTCGTTGCCGGGACGCCCCGTGCGCCCACGCCGCCTTGCCAGCCGTATCAATGACAGGCACCTGTACGAACGGGGGTCAGGAGACATGCATGACGATGGCCAAGGCGCATATCAACCGGATCGGCACAGCACTTCCGCCGCATGATGTGCACGATGCCTTCATGCGCTTCGTGGGTGATCTGATCGAGGAGCGGCGTGATGCGCTGCTGTTCCGCCGCATGGTCGGCCGCGCGGGCATTGCGCACCGCTGGAGCTATGTTGAGCCGGTGGAGAATCCCAACCGTTTTCTGGCCGACAAGCAGGGTTTCTACACCCCTGGCGCCTTCCCCAGCACTGCGACCCGGATGCAGCGTTATGAGGCACTTGCGCCGGGTTTTGCTGCGCAGGCGATCGACGAACTGGGGCTCGATGCCGATGAGCGCGGGCGGATCACCCATCTGGTGGTGGCGAGCTGCACCGGCTTTGTCGCGCCGGGGCTCGACCAGATGATCGTGCGCGCTGCCGGGCTCGACCCATCCGTCGAGCGGACGCTGGTGGGGTTCATGGGGTGCTATGCCGCGGTCAACGCGTTGCGGCTGGCGCACCATTTTGTGCGCTCGGAGCCGGAAGCGCGGGTGCTGGTGGTCAATCTCGAGCTGTGCACGCTGCACTTCCAGGAGACGACCGAGCTCGAGCGCATCCTGTCGATGCTGTTGTTCGGTGATGGCTGTGCGGCAGCACTGGTGACGGCCGAGCCGGAGGGGTTGGCGCTCGAGGATTTCCGCGCTGCCACCATCGCGGATTCGGCGGACGCAATCACCTGGCGGATCGGCGACCAGGGGTTCGACATGCATCTTTCGGGCGAAGTGCCGGGGCGTATCCAGCGCGCACTCGCCACCGAGGCAGGGCGGAACGACGGGCAGGGGCTGCTGCGCGGGCAGCGGCCGGAGGATTTTGCGCTTTGGGCGGTGCATGCCGGGGGGCGGACGATCCTCGATGCGGTGGACAAGGGGTTCGAATTGCAGGGGAATGCCCTGCAAGGGTCGCGCGATGTCTTGCATGATTGCGGCAACATGAGCTCGGCGACGCTGATGTTCGTGCTGCAGCGGTTGATGGCGGGCGTGGAGGCGGGGGAGACGCCGCGGGCTGCTCCCGGCATGGCGATGGCGTTCGGGCCGGGGCTGGCGGCGGAGAGCTTCCGCTTCACCACGGTGTGATGCTGACTGTGTAATGCTGACGGCGCGCGCCCATGATCCAGAGCTGATGGATGCGGCGGACCTGCCGCCGGCGACTTATGCGCAGGTGCTGGGCGATCTGGCGCGGGTGAACACCGTGACGATGGCACGGCCGATGACATTGCACTGGCTGGTGCGGGCGACCAAGGGGCTGGATTCGTTCAGTTTGATCGACATCGGCTTCGGGCATGGGGACATGCTGCGGGCAATTGCGCGCTGGGCGGCTGGGGCCGGCAAGGTGGTGGCGCTGACGGGCTATGACCTGAACCCGAACAGTGCGGCGGTGGCGCGAACGGCGTCTGCCGGGTTGGGGATCGACTTCGTCACCGGCGATGCGCGACATGCGCCGGCACCGGACTTCATCATCTCCTCGCTGGTGGCGCATCACATGGGGGATGAAGAGCTGGTGGACTTCATTCGCTGGATGGATGGCACGGCGCGGCGCGGGTGGTTCATCAACGATCTGCATCGGCACTGGGTGGCGCATCGGGGGTATCAACTGCTGAGCACGGTGGCCGGATGGCATCCGATTGTCCGTCATGACGGGGCCCTGTCAGTGCGTCGGGGGTTCTCCAGGGGCGATTGGGGGCGATTATTGGATGCCGCGGGGGTGCGCGCGGGCGTCAGTTGGCATTTTCCGTTCCGCTGGGGGGTCGAAAGCGTTCGATGAATCGCGCTGTCATCATCGGCGGCGGGTTGGCGGGTGCGGCGGCGGCGGCGCGGCTGGGTTCGGGGGCTTTGCTGCTCGAACGCGAGGCCGGTGCGCATGACAAGATCTGCGGCGAGTTTCTGTCCGGCGAGGCGGGGGCGATGCTGGCGGGGCTGGGGTTCGATCTGGCGCGGCTTGGCGGGGCGCCGATCGACCGGATGCGGCTGCATTCGGGGCAGCGGACGGTCGATGTGCGGCTGCCGTTCGTGGCGACCGGCATCAGCCGGCGGGTGCTCGATGCGGCACTTCTGGAACATGCCGAGGGGCAGGGCGCGGATGTGCGGCGTGGAGTGACCGTGCGGCATCTGGCGGATGGCCGGGCGGTGACGAGCGATGGCGAGCTTGGTGGGTCGCTGCTGCTGGCGACCGGCAAGCATGAGATGCGGGGCATGAAACGCGACACTGCCGGCACGATTTCCGGGCTGATCGGCTTCAAGATGTTTTTCCGGGCCCCGGCTATTGCGGCGCGGATCGGCAGTGCGGTGGAGGTGACGCTGTTCGAGGGGGGTTATGCAGGGTTGCAGCCGGTCGAGGGTGGGCGGGTGAATTTGTGCCTGCTGGTCGAGGCGGGGCGCTTGCAGGCAGAGGGCGGTGGCTGGCAGGGGCTGTTTGCCGCACTGCTCGCCGAGCCGGGGCTGGCGCGGCTCGCCGAGGCGGAGGCGTTGCTGGCGAAGCCGCTGACGATTTCCGGCGTGCCTTACGGCTTTCTCGCGCGCCCGGATGCGGGCGACGATCTGTGGCGGCTCGGCGACCAGGCGGCGGTGATCCCCAGTTTTTGCGGTGATGGCATGGCGATGGCGCTGCACGGCGGCGCCCTTGCGGGATCGATGGTGGCGGCGGGGGCGAATGCTGCGCAATTCCAGGCGCAGTTGCGGCGCGATACGGCGCGGCAGGTGCGGCTGGCGACGCGGTTGCAGCGTTTTGCCATGCACCCCGCCGGGCGCTTTGCGCTGCTCGCCGGGTTGGGGGCGGTGCCGGCGGCCATGGCGCTGCTGGCGCGCTGGACGCGGGTTGTGGCGCCCGCACCCTTGCCGGTGGCAGGCTGAAACGGCAGAGCGACGCCATGGATGTGCTTCCCCTCTTCGTGCCGCTTGCCGGCCGCAAGGTCATCATGGTCGGCGACGGCGAGGCGGCGGCGGCGAAACTGCGGCTTGTCGAGGCGGCCGGTGGTGTCGGGTGCGATGAAAGTGCCGGGGATGCGGTGCTTGCCTATGTGGCACTCGATGACGAGGTCGAAGCGGCGGCGGCGGCGGCGCGGCTGCGGGCGCGGGGGTTGCTGGTGAATGTCGTCGACCGGCCGGCGATGAGCGATTTTCTGATGGGGGCGATCATCGACCGCTCACCGGTGGTGGTTTCGATCTCGACCGGGGGGGCTTCCGCGAGTTTGGCGCGGGCGTTGCGGGGGAGGCTCGAGGGGTTGTTGCCGGCATCGCTCGGGGGGCTTGCACGGGCCATCGGGGGGGCGCGAAGGGCTGCGAGTGCGGCCCATCCGGCTATTTCCGACCGGCGGCGGCTGTGGGAGCGGTCGCTGGCCGAGGGCGGGGCGCTCGATCCGTTGCGGCCGCTGGCGGCGCCCGAGGCTGCAGTGGCAGCGGCGATTGCCGGCAGCTCTGCGGCGGTGACCGAACTGCGCGAGATCATGGTGTCCAGCGACGATCCCGGCGAGCTCAGCCTCAATGCGCTGGCCGCACTCGGTCGCTGCGATGCGCTGCTGGTGCTGCCTGGCGTTCCAGCGGCGGTGACCGACCGGGCGCGGCGCGATGCCGTTCGGCTGGAAGTGCTGCCCGATAAGTTGCCTGAAGGGCTGACCGTCGTGCTCCGGCCTCAGGCGAGCAGCTCGGTGTCCCAGTAGAGATAGTCCCGCCAGGTTTCGTGGAGATGGTGGGGCGGGAAGGCGCGGCCATGCTCCTGAAGCTGGTGGGTGGTCGGCTGGTGCGGGCGCGAGCGGATATGCATATGCGCCTCGGCGGGGGTGCGACCACCTTTCTTGAGGTTGCACGGTGCGCAGGCGGTTGTCACATTCGCCCAGGTGGTGCGGCCGCCATAGGCGCGCGGCACCACATGATCGAAGGTGAGATCATTGTGCGCACCGCAATATTGGCAGGCGAACTTGTCCCGCAGGAACAGGTTGAACCGCGTGAACGCCGGGTGGCTGGCAGGGCGCACATATTGGCGGAGTGCTATGACCGAGGGCAGCCGCATCTCGAAGCTGGGGGAGCGGATGACGCGATCATATTCGGCAACGATATCGACGCGCTCGAGAAACGCCGCCTTGATCGCGGTCTGCCATGGCCAGAGCGACAGCGGATAATAGGAGAGCGGGGTGAAATCGGCATTGAGCACCAGTGCCGGGCAGCCTTCCGGCGGGGTGAGGAAATCGGGCGCATGTTCGGGGGGCGAAAGGATATCGGGGTGATACATGGCTGCGCCGTCTCCCATTTACGGGATCAGCCGATGACCACAGGCCCTGTCGCACTCAAGGCCGCGATCGGCGGCCAATTCCGTGGTTTGGCGGGATATACAACAGTTCGTGTGTCACGCAAATGACAACACAGCATATTGATGAAATTGTCACACGCTTCGCGCCGAGCCCGACCGGCGCGCTGCACCTGGGGCATGGCTTTTCGGCGATGCTGGGCTGGGCGCTGGCGCAGGGAACCGGTGGGCGCTGGCGGGCGCGGATCGAGGATATCGACACTTTGCGCTGCCGGCCCGAGCATGCAGCGGGCATTTTGGAGGATCTGCACTGGCTGGGGCTGCACCCCGATGGCCCGGTGTGGCGGCAGAGCGAGCGGCTGCCAGATTATGCAGCGGCACTCGAACACTTGCGGGGGTTGGGGGTGATCTACCCGTGCATCTGCACCCGCGCCGACATCGCCGCCGCCGGCAATGCTCCGCATGGGCCCGAGGGCCTGCTCTACCCCGGCACCTGCCGGGGCCGTGACGAGGCGACCGGAGATGCGGCGTGGCGGCTTGATGCAGTGCAGGCGGCGGCGCTGGCGGGGCCGCTGTGGTTCGAGGATGCGGGGGCAGGGCGGGTCGCGGTCGATCCCTCGTTGCTCGGGGATTTCGTCGTGGCGCGGCGCGATGCCGGCGTGGCCTATCATCTCGCGGTGGTGGTCGATGACGCGGCACAGGGCATCACCGATGTGGTGCGCGGCGACGACCTGTTGCCCGCCTGCCATGGCCAGCGGCTGCTGCAGGCGCTGCTCGGATTGCCGGGACCGCGCTACCATCATCACCCGCTGCTGCTCGGACCCGATGGCAAGCGGCTGGCGAAGCGCGACAAGGCCGTGACGCTGGCGGACCGGCGGGCTGCGGACGCGTCGCCGGATGCGCTGGTTGCGGCATGGACTCCGATGCTGGCGGCGGCGCTGCGGCAATCCGCCCGGATGTGGCCGAGGTTTGCGATGGCGGCTGCGGCCTTTCAGGGTTAATGATGGCGGATGCAGGCAGCTCTCATCATTCTCATGGTCCTTGCAGCGCTGGCGACGCTGGGCGTGCTGGCGCGCGGGATCATCATCATGGCGCGCGGCAAGGATATCGGCGGCAAGGCCTCCAACAAGATGATGAGCTACCGGGTCGCCTTCCAGGCATTGGCGATCGTGTTCATCGTGCTGCTGTTCCTGGTCAACCGTCCGGCCTGACGCCGGCGTCGCTGTCCCGGAGGTTCTGATGGTCAAGCTCAACCGCATTTATACCCGCACCGGCGATGATGGTTCGACCGGGCTCGTCGATGGCTCGCGCCGCTCCAAGGCCGATCCGCGAATGCAGGTGGTCGGCTCGGTCGACGAGACCAATGCGGCGATCGGCCTTGCCCGGATCACGGCGCCCGAAGAGATCGCCGAAGCGCTGGCACGGGTGCAGAACGACCTGTTCGACCTGGGCGCCGATCTGGCGACGCCGGGCGATGTGCCGGGCGCGTTGCGGATCGTGGCGGCACAGGTGGCGCGGCTGGAGGCCGAGATCGATGCCGCCACCGCAGTGCTGCCCCCGCTCACGAGCTTCATCCTGCCGGCCGGCACGCCCTGTGCCACCGCACTTCATCTGGCGCGCACCATCTGTCGCCGGGCCGAGCGCGACGCCGTGGCGGCACGCGCTGCGGGGGAGGATTTGTCGGATGTGGCACTTTGTTATGTGAACCGATTGTCCGACCTGTTGTTTGTCTTGGCAAGGCTGGCCAATGTGGCGAGCGGCGATATCCTGTGGGTGCCCGGCGCCAACCGTTGAATCGGGTGCCGAGCTGACAGCAATCGCATTGCGCAGGGAGACCATATGGCAAGCTCGCAGCCCCTGACGCTGGTTTCGGACACCGGCACGGCCTCTGTGATGGCGCTGTTCCACGATGTTCGTGCCCGCAGCGTTTCGCTTGTCGCGCCGCTGTCCGACGCCGATGCCAGCGTGCAGTCGATGCCCGATGCCTCGCCGGCGAAATGGCATCTGGCGCACACCAGCTGGTTTCTCGAGACCTTCGTGCTTGCCGGCATCGAGGATTATCGCCCCTTCGATGCGTCGTTCGGTTTCCTGTTCAACAGCTATTACGAGGCCGTGGGGCCGCGACTGGCTCGGCACCGGCGCGGCATGATCACCCGGCCGAGCCTTGCCGACGTGCTCGCATGGCGTGCGCATGTCGATGCTGCGGTGGCGCGTGTGGCCGAGGCGCTGCCGGCAGACCGGTTGGCACTGCTCGAACTGGGCTGCCACCATGAGATGCAGCACCAGGAGCTTTTGCTGACCGATATTCTCGATGCGATGGCAGCCAACCCGTGCGAACCGTCGCTGTGGCCGGCGCCACGCGCATCGGCGTCGCTGGCGGGGCATGTCGGCTGGACGCAGCACGAGGGCGGCATCCACCGCATCGGCCATCAGGGCAAGGGAACAGGCGAGAGCTTCGCTTTCGACTGCGAAGGCCCGGCGCATGATGTTCTGCTGCAGCCGTTCGCGCTGGCGGAGCGGCTGGTGAGCAATGCCGACTGGGCGGATTTCATTGCCGACGGCGGCTATGACAAGCCGGCGTTGTGGCTGTCCGAAGGATGGGCGTGGCGGCAGGCCGAGGCGATCACAGCACCGCTGCACTGGCGCGCCGAAGAAGGCTGGTGGTCGAGCTTCGGGCTTGCGGGCCGCGCCATGCTCGATGCGGACGCGCCGGTCACGCATATCAGCTTCTTCGAGGCCGATGCCTTTGCCAGCTGGGCGGGCGCGCGGCTGCCGACCGAAGCCGAATGGGAGGTGGCGGCGGCCGGGCATGATCCGCGCGGTGGCAACCAGCTCGACCGTGCCGGGGCGGTGGCGCCGCATGGCACGCCGGCGATGTTCGGCGATTGCTGGCAATGGACGGCGAGTGCGTTCCGTCCCTATCCGGGTTTCCGCGTCGCCGAGGGGGCGGTCGGCGAATATAACGGCAAGTTCATGAGCGGGCAGATGGTGCTGAAGGGCGCATCGTGCGCCACGCCGCGCGGCAGCAGCCGGGCGAGCACGCGCAATTTCTTTCCGCCGACCGCGAGGTGGCAGTTTTCCGGCGTGCGTCTCGCACGCGATGTTCAGTTTGGGGCGTGAGTAGGGCGTATGGCGGATGCGGATGATTTCGAGAATGCTGCCTTTGCACGCGATGTGCGCATGGGGCTGGCCCAACCGCAAAAGGTGATTCCGGCGCGCTGGTTCTACGACCGGCGCGGCTCCGAGATTTTCGAGGCGATCACCGATGCGCCGGAATATTATCCGACACGCACCGAGATAGGCATTCTTGCCGATTGCGCGGCCGATGTGGGAGCGCGGGTCGGCGCAGGTCGTGCCGTGGTGGAGTTCGGGTCCGGATCATCGGCCAAGACGCCGCTGCTGCTGCGGGCCATCGCGCCCGCCGCTTATGTGCCGATCGACATTTCGGGGGACTTTCTGCGGGCCTCGTCGGCGGCATTGGCGGCCGATTTTCCGGGGCTGGATGTCCGGCCCGTGGTGGCGGACTTCACCAAGCGGTTTGCGCTGCCGCGCGCCGATCTTCCGCGGCTCGGCTTCTTTCCCGGCTCGACGATCGGCAATCTGGCGCCGGGTGCGGCGGTGGACCTGCTGCGCGGCTTCGGCGGCCTGCTCGGTGCCGACAGCTGGCTGCTGATCGGCTTCGACCTGGCGCCGGGCGGGGACAAGCCCGTGGCAGTGCTCGAAGCGGCGTATGACGATGCCGCCGGGGTGACCGCGGACTTCAATCTCAACCTGCTGGCGCGGATCAACCGTGAACTCGCCGGCACGGTGCGGCTCGGTGATTTCCGGCACCGTGCGATGTGGAACGCTGCGGCCAGTCGTATCGAGATGCACCTCGAAGCGCTGTGCGACACCGGTTTCGAGGCGGTGGGGCAGACCTTCAGCCTGCGCGCCGGCGAGACGATCCATACCGAGAACAGCCACAAATGGTCGTTGGAGGCGGTGCGTCTGCTCGGCCGGGCCGCGGGATGGGCGCCGGTGCAGAGCTGGGAGGATGACCGTGGGTGGTTCAGCCTCCAGCTCTGGCGGATCGATACCGCGCGGCTGGAACCCTAGCCTCAGTTGGCGGCGTCGGCGGCGCGCAGTTCATCGACAAGCGTGCGATGGTCTTCTGCTGCAAGTGCCAACAGGCGCTCCCGGAATTCGGGGGCGCGTGCCGCCACTTCGCGGTGGATCGTCGCTTCCTGCTGGCGACAGGCGCCGGGCCGGCTGCCAGTGAAGATCTTCTCGGCGGGCAGGGTGCGGCTGGCGGCGGCGGCGCTGCCCTGGAGGGTGCGTTCGACAGCCATGGTGGCGGTCCAGAGGCAGCGCTTGCTGCTCATGCGGGTGCCGGCGTCCATGCCGATCTGGCGATAGGTAACGTCGGGCACTGCGGCATAGCTGGCTGTGGCAGTGCCGCTGCGCAGCGCAAGCGGCATGGTGTGGCGAAGGTCCGCCGCCGGCATTGCTTGTGCCAGGGTGGCGGATGCGATGAGGGACAGGATCATGGACATTGTTTTTCTCCCCAATGAACAAATGGGCCGATATTTGCGCATTTTTGCGCTTCATTCTCTCCAGATGTGTTTGAACTGGCGCGTTTCAAGTGGTTTTCTCGACTTTTGTGGTGATCATGGAATGAGATCGGCCTCGTCGGTGCCATCCCAATAATGGATGCGGGACGCGTGGACCTTGATGAGAACCACGCCCGGCGTGTCGATTCCCTGTTCGAACCAACGGTCGAGATCCTTGGTCCAATGGGCTTCGAACGCTGCCTTGTCGCGGATCAGCGTGGCGTCGCCCTGGATCGAGATGAAGAGCGGCGGCTTGCCGAGAAGTCCGGACTTGCCTTGCAGCGACATGGCGACGACGGGATTGCGCTCGATGTCGGCGATGGTGCGGGCATGTTCGTAGCTGAAGAAGTGGCTGTCGCCGTCGAAATCGACGTCGCGGTTGTTGCTCATCGGACGGCCGGCGAGGGTGCCATCCTCGCTCCGGGTGAAGAGCATGGTGAAATCGATATCGCGCATGGCTGCGGCGATGTCGGTGACGGTCTTGCTGGCCATGGGTATATCCATTTGATGCGGGAACTGTACAGACAAGTGGCGGAACTGATGAACGGTTGCACCCGTTCAGCCGACGGCCAGCCTCGAGGCATTATCCGGACGCGAGCTTGGCATGGAGAAGGAACGGCGTGGCAGGACGTGGCATGATCGAGGCTGATAGGCCGCTTCGGGAGCAGCGCGTGCGGCTGCTGCGCAACATCCTGCTTGGGCTGGTGGCGCTGGTCTTCGGCATCTGGCTGCTGTTGTTCGTGACAAAGGGCCGGTTCCTGAAAGGGCCGTTCGAGAGCATCGCTGGTGGCATGACCGAGCGCGAGATTGCGGTTGCGGGCGATTTCCAGCTGTATTTTGCGCCGTTCCAGATCAAGTTTTTGGCGGAGGGGCTGCGGGTGTCCAACCCGGAATGGGCGAGCCAGCCCGCGCTTGTGCAGGCCGGGCGGATCGAGATGCAGGTGGCGCCGCTGTCGCTGCTGTTCGGCAAGCGGCGGCTGCGCTGGCTCGATGTGCAGGATGGCGTGATCGACCTCGAATGGAATGCCGATGGCAGCGCCAACAGCTGGACCTTTGACGGCGAAGGCGAGCCGCTCGAGCTGCCGCTGATCGACCGGGCGCTGGTGGCGGGGACCAAGGTCCGATACCGCGATCCGAAGCTGCAGTTTATGGCGGACCTGGATTTTGCGTCGGTCGAGGCCGGCAATGGCAGCATCGGTGATGCGGTGCGGTTCAAGGGCACGGGCAAGCTGCGTGCAACGCCGTTCACACTGGCCGGCGCGCTGCTCAGCCCGGATGCGACGGTGGCGCTGGGCGAGAACCGGCTGGTGGTGCAGGCGAGGACGGCGACCGATGTGATCGACATCAAGGGCACGCTTCCGAGCCTGGCCGAGATCGAGGGGGTGCCGCTGGCCACCGCGGCGCGGGGGCGCAATGCAGCCGACCTGCTCGGGATCATCGGGATCGTGATTCCCGACACCCGCCGATATGCGGCGACGGCGCAGCTGGTGAAGCAGGGCAGCGAATATCGCTTCACCGGGCTGCAGGGAGTTTTCGGGGACAGCGATATAGCCGGGGCCTTCACGGTCGATAACGGCCGGCCGCGCGTTCATATCGACGCCGACCTGACGACGAAGACGCTCGATATTCTCGATGTGGCACCCTTCATCGGCTATAATCCCGATCTGGTGGCGGCGCGGGGTTTCGAGGCGGCTGCGGCGGCAAGCGGGGCGGCGGCCGAGCGAATGCTGCCCGATGCGAGCCTGCGCGCCGAAGGCTTGCGGATTTTCGATGCCGATGCGCGCTACACGGTAGGCCGGGTCCGGTCGAATTCGGTGCCGGTTATTGATGTGGCGGTGACTGTGAAGCTCGATGACGGGCTGCTTACGCTTGCACCGTTCACCTTCACCATGGCTCGGGGCAAGGTCGCGGCCGATATCGGCATCGACTGGCGGCGGCGGCCGGCGCGGACGACCTATGATGTGCGGCTGGGCGTGACGCCGCTTGCACAATTGCTCGGCGGCTATGGGGTCGACGAGGCGGGCACCAATGGCACGATAAAGGGCCGGATGGAGCTGGTGGGCGACGGCGACACGCTGCATGCGTCGCTCGGCACGTCGAAGGGGCGGATTGCCTTCGTGATCCCCGAAGGGACGTTCTGGACGCGCAATGTGCAGTTGGCCGAGCTCGATTTCGGGACTTTCATCCAGAAGATGTTCGAGGACAAGCTGAAGGAGCCGGTGCGGATCAACTGCGGGCTGGTGGCGTTCACGGTCAACAACGGCGTGGCGACGGCCGACCCGATCCTCATCGACACGCGCAAGAATGTGATGACCGGCCGTGGTGGCTTCAGCTTCCTGACCGAGGAGCTCGACGTGGCGTTCCGGGCGGATGCCAAGAAGTTCAGCCTGTTCTCGGGCCAGTCCCCGGTGCGGATCGGCGGGCATTTTGCAGGACCCGAGCTTCAGGTGATCAGCCCGCAACTGCTTGCCCGCGCGGGAATCGGGCTTGGGCTGGCTGCCATTGCAGCGCCTCCTGCGGCACTGTTGGCATTTGTCGATATCGGCGATGCCAAGGGTGCTGCCTGTGGACCGATCCTGGCGGCTGCGACGGCCGAGGCGCAGACGACGAAGCGCGGCAAGCCGCGAACCGATGTGGGGACCGGCAAGCCCGAGTAAAGCGCGATCAGGCCAGGAAGCGCCTTTCCACCAGCCGCTCGAGGACGGTGAGCGGCAGCGGGCCTTGCAGCAGCACGGAATGGAAGGCCTTGGGATCGAAGGCCGCGCCCTGCTTCGCCTTTACGGCATCGCGTAGCCGTGCCCAGACGGTGTGGCCGATCTTGTAGCTGCACGCCTGGCCCGGCCAGACGCAATAGCGGTCGATCTCCCCCTGGCTGCGGCCGCGGGCGATGCCGGTTGTGGCGATGAGTTCGTCGGTGGCCTTTTCGCGGCTCCAGCGCTTGGCGTGCAGGCCGGAATCGACGACGAGCCGTGTGGCGCGGAACAGCAGCGATTGCAGGAAGCCGATCTGGCCGAGCGGATCGCCTTCGTACATCCCCATCTCGTCGGCGAGCTGCTCCGAGTAGAGCGCCCAGCCTTCGGTATAGGCGCTGAAGCTGGCGCGGCGGCGGATGAGCGGGATGGCGGTCGATTCGAGCGCCAGCATCACCTGCAGATGATGGCCGGGCACGGCTTCGTGATGGGTAAGAGTGGCGAGGCCGAACTTGGGCCGGTCGAAGGTATCGCGCAGGTTGATGAAATAGATGCCGGGGCGCGAGCCATCGAGGGTGGCGGACTGGTAATAGCCGCCGGGTGCGCCCGCCTGGATCGATTCAGGCACGCGGCGGACTTCGACCGGGGCTTGCGGCAGCGTGGCGAACTGCTCGGACAGGCGCGGCTGGATGGCGCGGATCTGCGCGTTGAGCTGCGCCAGCAGGGCTTCCCGGCCGGGATCGGTGTTGGGGAAGAGCTGATCGGGCCGCTCGTTGAGGGCGACGAGGCGCGCGCCGACGGTGCCCTGGGTGAGGCCCTGGGCGCGCAGCAGCGGATCGAGCCGGGCGCTGATCTCGGCGACCTGGGCAAGGCCGAGCTTGTGGATATCGTCTCCGGACAGCGTGGTGGTGGTCGCGGCCTGGGCGGCGGCAGTGTAATAGGCTTCGCCATCGGGCAAGCGCCAGGCGCCGGCATCGTGGGTGGCGTTGGCGCGCAGCCTGGTGACGAGGGCGCGCTGGCGATCGAGCGCGGGGAAGACTTCGTCACGCATGATGGCGGTGGCTTCCGCGACGCGGTCTGCCGGCAGATTGGCGGCGGCAAGCTTGGTGGCGAAGGCGCGGACGGGAACGGTGGCTTCCGGCGGCTGGTCGCGGAGCGAGCCCATCACCTTGAGGGTGGTATCGAGGATGAAATCGGGGGCGAAGACGCCGCGCGCGGCATCGGCGGCTTGCGCCTCGCTGCTGTCGTCTATGGTTTCCGGGAAGGCGCGCAGCCGCGCGATATAGGCATCGGCATCGGCGGCAGCACTGGCACCGGGCCGGATGCGGTGCTGCGAATCGAGGAAATCGGGAACTTCGCGATAGGGGCCGGTGAGCTGAGTGAGCACATAGGGGGCGTAGCGGCCGCCCGCACTGCCATAGGTGAAGCGTTCGGCGCCGGTGATGCCGCGGACGAGCTGATATTCGACGACTTCATGATCGACCTGCGCCTCCGGAGAGAGGGCGGCGCGGTCGATGGTGCGCAGCCGGGCGAGGGCGGCCTTGTCGCGCGCCAGATCGGCGGTTCGCGCACCCAGCGACTCGTCGCCGAGCTGCGAGCGCAGCGCTGCGCGGGGGCCGGTATCGAGCCCGAGCGAGGTCGCCTGGGTGGGGTTGGCCTCGACGCGCTGGTAAAAGATGTCGTCGAGCAGGGTGCGCAGGGCGGCGTCTGCGGCGCCGGCCGTTTGCGCTATGCCGATGGTGGGGGCGAGGGCGAGGGCGCCGGTGCTGGCGAGGAAGGTGCGGCGTTGCATGATGATGGTCTCCGGGATTTGTGGCCGGGGTATCGGACCGTGCCGGTGCTGTCCAGAACGCCCCGCGACAGCCTGGACGTTGTGGCGAAAGGTTGACGTGTGGGAGAGGTTGCGCCAAGCGTTCGGGCAGTTTTGCAGCCTGTGGAGAGCTGGGATGAAGGTTCTGGTGCCCGTCAAGCGGGTGGTCGATTACAACGTGAAGGTGCGGGTGAAGGCCGATGGCACGGGCGTTGACCTCGCCAATGTGAAGATGAGCATGAACCCTTTTGACGAGATTGCCGTGGAAGAGGCGATCCGGCTGAAGGAAAAGGGCATCGTCACCGAGATCGTCGTGGTGTCGATCGGCGTGCAGCAGGCCACCGAGACGCTGCGCACAGCACTTGCGATGGGTGCGGACCGCGGCATCCTGGTCACGACCGACCAGGTGACCGAGTCGCTCGCCGTGGCCAAGGTGCTCGCGAAGATCGTGGAAGAAGAGGCTCCCGGGCTTGTGATCCTCGGCAAGCAGGCGATCGATGACGATGCCAACCAGACCGGGCAGATGCTCGCCGGGCTGCTCGGCTGGCCGCAGGGAACCTTTGCCAGCAAGGTGGCGCCCGAGGGTGACTCGGTGCATGTGACCCGCGAGATCGATGGCGGGCTGGAGACGGTGGCGCTGACGCTGCCGGCCGTGGTGACGACCGACCTTCGCCTCAACGAGCCACGCTATGCGTCGCTGCCCAACATCATGAAGGCAAAGTCCAAGCCGATCGCCGCCAAGACGCCAGCCGATTATGGCGTGGACATGACGCCGCGGCTGAGCGTGCTGAAGGTGGTGGAGCCTTCCAAGCGCCAGGCGGGCGTGAAGGTGAAGACGGTGGATGAGCTGGTGGAGAAGCTCAAGGTTCTGGGAGCAGTGGCATGAGCGTTCTGGTTCTGGCTGAACATGACAATGCGAGCCTGAAGGATCCCACGCTGGCGGCGGTGACCGCGGCCGGGCAGCTCGGCGGCGACGTGCATGTGCTGGTGGCGGGGCAAGGCTCGGCCGCGGTGGCGGAAGCGGCGGCACAGGTGGCGGGCGTGGCCAAGGTGTTGCATGCCGATGATGCGAGCTTTGCCAATGCATTGCCGGAGAATCTGGCGCCACTGATCGTGGGGCTGATGGCGGATTATGATGCGTTCGTGGTGGCGGCTACATCGCGCGGCAAGAATGTGGCGCCGCGTGTGGCTGCCCAGCTCGATGTGGCGCAGATTTCGGAGATCCTGTCGGTCGAGGGGCCGGATACCTTTACCCGGCCGATCTATGCAGGGAACGCGATTGCGACGGTGAAGTCAGCCGATGCCAAGAAGGTGCTGACGGTTCGCGGCACGGCCTTCGCCAAGGCAGCGGCGACCGGTGGCGCGGCGAGCGTCGAGGCGGTTTCGGCAGCAGGCGCCAGCGAAAAGGCGTCTTTCGTGGGCGCGGAGCTGACCAGCTCGGCGCGGCCGGAGCTGACGGGTGCGAAGATCATCGTCTCGGGTGGCCGGGCGCTGGGCTCGGCGGACAAGTTCCACGAGTTCATCGATCCGCTTGCCGACAAGCTTGGGGCTGCCGTGGGCGCCAGCCGTGCCGCGGTGGATGCCGGCTATGCGCCCAATGATTACCAGGTGGGGCAGACCGGCAAGATCGTGGCGCCGGAGCTTTATGTGGCGGTGGGCATTTCGGGCGCCATCCAGCATCTGGCGGGGATGAAGGATTCGAAGATCATCGTCGCGATCAACAAGGACGAGGAAGCGCCGATCTTCCAGGTCGCCGATATCGGGCTGGTGGGCGATTTGTTCACGCTGCTTCCCGAGCTGACGGGCAAGCTGTGATGCGCGCCGCCCCCATCGCTGCGGCTGTTGTGGCAGCGCTGCTGCTGGCAGCGCCGGCTGCGGCACAGATGGTGGTGCAGAAGCCGGTGCTGACGCTGGCTGGCGCCAGGGCGGTGCTCGCTGCGGCCGAGGCCAAGGCGGTGGCGATGGGGCTGAAGGTTTCGGTCGTGGTGGTGGACCCCGCCGGTGTGCCGATCGTGAGTGCGCGGATGGACGATGCCTCGATGGTTGGGCCGGAGATCGCACTGGCGAAGGCGAAGACCGCTGCCGGCTTCCGCCAGCCGACCAAGGTGATGCAGCAACGACTGTTGGAGCCCGAGGGCCTGCGGATGCTGACGCTGCCGGGGACGATGGTCGACGGCGCGGTGCCGGTGAAGGCTGGTGCTGCGGTGGTCGGGGCCGTTGGCGTGAGCGGGGCGAGTTCGGCGCAGGACGGCGAGATTGCGGAAGCCGGGGCGACTGCCGTTCGCTGAGCGCGGACCTGCTAGCCCTTGCGCACCAGGGTTCCGGCACCGCGACGGGTGAAGATTTCGAGCAGCAAGGCATGGGGGATGCGGCCGTCGAGGATGACGGCGGCATCGACGCCGGCTTCGATGGCGGTGACGCAGGTTTCCAGCTTGGGAATCATGCCGCCGGTGATAGTGCCGTCGGCGGTCAGGGTGGCGATATCGCCGAGGGTCAGGTCGGTGAGGAGCGCCTTGTCCTTGTCGAGCACCCCGGCGACATCGGTGAGGAGGAAGAGGCGCGCGGCACCGAGCGCGCCGGCGATGGCGCCGGCCATGGTGTCGGCGTTGATGTTGTAGGTGTGGCCGTCGGAGCCGGTGCCGACGGGGGCGATGACCGGGATGATGCCCGCGGCGAGCAGCGTGTCGATGATGGTGCGATCGACAGTTTCGGGCTCGCCGACGAAGCCGAGATCGACGACCTGCTCGATGGCGCTGCCGGGATCGCGGGTGGTGCGGGTGATCTTGCGGGCGCGGATGAGCCCGGCGTCCTTGCCGCTGATGCCGGCTGCACGGCCGCCGGCGGCTGCGATCCAGGCGACAAGCTCCTTGTTGATCGAGCCGGCGAGGACCATTTCGGCGATGCGGGCGGTGTCTTCACACGTCACGCGCAGGCCATCGATGAACTGGCTTTCGATGCCGAGTCGATCGAGCATGGCGCCGATCTGCGGGCCGCCGCCATGGACGACAACCGGGAGGATGCCGACAGCCTTGAGGAGGACGATATCCTCGGCGAAATCG
Organism: Polymorphobacter multimanifer; assembly: GCF_014205635.1. Lineage (GTDB taxonomy): Bacteria > Pseudomonadota > Alphaproteobacteria > Sphingomonadales > Sphingomonadaceae > Sandarakinorhabdus > Sandarakinorhabdus multimanifer. The sequence goes on along the minus strand of NZ_JACIIV010000007.1, from coordinate 55,339 downwards.
CGGGCGAGACCGGCGTTGCCCATGGCGTGGCCGCCGTATTTCACGACGAAGATCGAGCCGGCGTAGCGCTGCAGATAGGGCAGGGCTTCGACCAGGGTTTCGGTCTTGCCCATCATTTCGGGGGTGGGGTCGTGACTCATGCGGAGCGCTATAGGGGGCGATCAGCGCCCGCGATAGAGGGGGCCCGGCACGGCAACGACATCGGCGATGGCGCGTCCGGGCGCTTCACGGGCTTCGGCGGCGCTGGCGAGGAGCAAGGCGGCGAAGGCGAGACGCCGCATCACAAGGCCCCGCGTTCGATCGGTCAGCGGGTCGGGACCGGCTCGGGGCCGGTGTAATCGTAGAAGCCGCGGCCCGATTTGCGGCCCAGCCAGCCGGCTTCGACATATCTGACGAGCAGCGGGGCGGGGCGATATTTGGGGTCGCCGGTGCCGTCCTGCATCACGCGCATGATACTGAGGAGCGTGTCGAGGCCGACGAAATCGGCCAGCGTGAGCGGGCCCATGGGGTGGTTGGCGCCGAGCTTGAGGCCGGTGTCGATGTCCACGACCGAGCCGACGCCTTCGCCGAGCGCGAAGATGGCCTCGTTGAGCATCGGGCAGAGGATGCGGTTGACGATGAAGGCGGGGCTGTCGGCAGCTTCGATCGCGGTCTTGCCGAGCCGGGTAGCGAAGGCGTGCATGGCGGCGGTGGTGTCGGCACTGGTGGCGAGGCCGGGGATGATCTCGACGAGGGCCATGAGCGGTACGGGGTTGAAGAAGTGGAGGCCGCAGAATTTGTCCGCGCGGTCGGTGGTGCTGGCGAGGCGGGTGATGCCGATGCTGCTGGTGTTGGTGGCGAGCAGCGTGTGCGGCTGCAGGGTGAGCGACTGGAAGATCTTGGCCTTTACGCTCTCGTTCTCGGTGGCGGCTTCGATGACGAGGTCGGCGGCTTCGTGGGCGGCGTTGTCGGTGGTGAGGGTGAGCCTCGCGAGGGCGGCGTCGGCGGCGTCCTGCGTGGCGGTGCCCTTGCCGACCATGCGGGCGAGGTTTTTCGTGATGGTGCTGCGGGCGGCCTCGGCGCGGCTCATCTCCACGTCCGACAGGATGACGTCATAGCCGGCGAGGGCGGCCACATGCGCGATGCCGTTGCCCATCAGCCCGCTGCCGATGACTCCGATGGTCTGCATCCTGAGGCTCCTGTTTTGCCCCGCCCGGTTAGGCGGTGGGGGACGCTGCGGCAAGACGCGAGTTGTCGGATTGGGGGGCGGGCTGTAGGAGGCGATGGCTGATATTCGAGGAATGGTGATGAATACGTTGGTAGCCCTGGTGGGGGTGGTGATCTACGCGCTGCAGCTGCTGGTCTGGGCACTGGTGATCTGGGCGGTGCTGAGTTGGCTGGTGGCCTTCAATGTGCTGAGCCTGCAGAACCGCTTCGTCTACAGCATCGTGACCGGGCTCGATCGGTTTTTCGCGCCGCTGCTGCGGCCGATCCGGCGGGTGCTACCCGACATGGGTGGCATCGACCTGGCGCCGATGGTGCTGATTTTGATCATCATCCTGATCCAGCGGGTGCTGCCGGCACTGCTGCTCGATGCCGGGGTGGTGTGAGCGCGATCCTGATCGACGGCAAGGCGCGGGCTGCCCGGCTGCGTGCCGAGGTGGCGCTCGGCGTTGCGGAGATCGTGTCCGTGCGCGGGCGTGCGCCTGGGCTGGCGGTGGTGCTGGTGGGAGAGGACCCGGCGAGCAGCGTCTATGTGCGCAACAAGGGTGTGGCGACGCGCGAGGCGGGGATGGTGTCGGTCGAGCACAAGCTGCCCGCCGATGTGGGCGAGGACGCGCTGCTGGCGCTGGTGGCGACGCTCAACGCCGATGATGCGGTGGACGGGATCCTGGTGCAGCTGCCGCTGCCACGGCACATCGATGCCGACAAGGTGATTGCAGCACTCGACCCGGCAAAGGATGTCGACGGCTTTCATCCGGTGAATGCGGGCAGGCTGATGATCGGACAGCCGGCACTTGTGCCGTGCACGCCCAAGGGGTGCCTGATGCTGATCGAGGAGGCGCTGGGCGACCTTTCGGGCAGGGAGGCGCTGGTGATCGGTCGCTCGTCGATCGTCGGCAAGCCGATGGCCGCACTTCTGACGGCGAAGAGTGCGACGGTGACGGTGGCGCATTCGCGGACGCGCGACCTGGCCGGCCATGTGGCGCGTGCCGAGATCGTGGTGGCGGCCGTGGGCATTCCGGCCATGGTGCAGGGCGAATGGCTGCGGCCCGGCGCCTGCGTGATCGATGTGGGAATCAATCGCGTCGTGGGGGCGGACGGCAAGGGCCGGCTGGTGGGCGATGTCGACTTTGCCTCGGCGCTGCCGCGTGCCGGCTGGATCACGCCGGTGCCGGGCGGTGTGGGGCCGATGACGATTGCGTGCCTGCTGGCGAACACGCTGCAGGCGGCGCGGGCACGCGCATGACCGAGGCGATCGCGCTGTTCATTTCGGCGTTCGTGACGCTGTTCGTGGTGATCGATCCGCCGGGGTGCGTGCCGATCTTCTCGTCGCTGACGGTCGGGACGAGTGCCGCGCACCGCCGGGCGATGGCGGTGCGGTCCTTTGTCATTGCCGCCGGCGTGCTGGTGGCGTTCGCGCTCGGCGGCCAGCCGTTCCTGAGCGCGCTCGGCATCAGCCTCGCGGCGTTCAAGATCGCGGGTGGGGTGATGGTGTTCCTGATCGCCATCGACATGGTTTTCGAAAAGCGCACCGAGCGCCGGGAGAACCGCGCCGAGGAGGTGGTGGCGAGTGCGGCGAGCCTCGAGGAAGAGGACATCTCGGTGTTTCCTATGGCGATCCCGATGCTTGCGGGGCCTGGGTCGATTGCTGCGGTGATGCTGCTGGCGGCGCGCGCCGGGGATGCGCTGCAGCTTGGGGCTGTGCTGGCCGCGCTTGCTGCCGTGATGGTGCTGACACTGCTGTGCCTGCTGGCGGCAGGGCCGATCATGAAGCTGATGGGCGCAAAGTTCGAGGGCGCGCTGACGCGGCTGCTGGGGGTGGTGCTGGCAGCACTTGCGGCGCAGTTCGTGGTGGACGGGATCAAGCAGAGCTTCGGGCTGTAGCGCCGGCCGATCCGGCTGGACCGCTTCCCGCCGGCCTTTGGGGGCGGCGGGAAGCGGAAGATTGTCCTTGCGTCAGAAGCGGCTGCGCAGGGTCACGCCGTAGGTGCGGGGCTCGCCGAGGAAGCTGGCGAACAGCTGGTTCGACGTCGCGCCGAAACGCTGGGTGTTGGCGAGCGAGCCGCCACCCTGGAACGGCGCGTTGAAGGCAACCTGATCGAAGTTGGTGTTGAGCAGGTTCTGTGCCCAGAATTCCAGCGCCCAGCGTTCGGCGGGGCCGCGCAGGCCGATGCGGGCGTTGACCACGATGAAGCCCTGCTGCTCCTTTTCGAGGAACAGGTCCGAGCCGGTGTTATATGCCGAGCTGTAGCGGAAATCGGTGTACATGAGCGCCGACAGGCCGCTGGTGCCGATCTCCGGCGTCCAGCCGAACGAGCCCGTGACGACATAGAGCGGCGAGTTGGAGATCTGCTGCCCCGGCAGCAGGAACAGCGCCGGATCGAGCGCCGAGCCGTTCTGGTTGCCGACGAGATTGCGTGCGAACTTGGTGTCGGCGAGGGTGAAGCCGGCAGTGACCATCAGGTCGCGGGTGGGGCTCATCGTCGTCTCGACTTCGAAGCCCTGGCTGACGAGGCCCGGCTTCACCTGATCGGCAGCGCAGCCACCAGTGATCGGCGAAGTGTCCCGATCGCCGCCGGCGAGGTCGGTCTTGCAGCCATTCACCGTCTGGACGAGGAAGACCGAGCCGTTGAAGGTGTTCAACTGGAAGTTGCGGAACTCCTGGCGGAACGCCGCGACGTTCATGGTGAACTGGCGGCTGCTGAACTTGAGCCCGAGTTCGAAGGCGTTGTTGATCTCCTGGTCGAACTGAAGGTTGCGGGTGCCGAACGGAATTGCCTGCACGGTGCTGCCGGAGAGGCCTGCGGTCACGACGTTGCGAGGATCGGTGGGGGCAAAGATGGGCAGGCCCAGCGCCGAACGATCGAGGTTGAAGCCGCCCGACTTGTAGCCGCGTGAGTAGCTGCCATAGACCAGCCAGTCTTCGGTCGGCTTCCAGGACAGGACGGTGGTGCCGGTGAACTCGTTCTCGCGGCGGGTGTCCTCGAGGGTGCCGAGCGCGTTGAGCGCCGCAGAGCTGTTGCCCTGGCAGGTGAGGTTGACAACCGCCTGGGTGAAGCCCTGCAGGGCTGCCGGGAAGGCGGCGGCGCCGCCGGGCAGGAAGGGTGAAAATGCGTTCTGCTGGGCGACGCAGGCGGTGTTGTTGCTGTTGAAGCGCGCCGAAAAATCCTTGCGCTCGCTGGTCCAGCGCAGGCCGCCGGTGAGCGCCAGCGTGTCGGTGATGTTCCAGACATTGTGCGTGAAGATGGCGAAGTTCTCGCTGACCTGCCGGTAGCGGCTGCCGTTGTCCCCGACGTTGTTGACGGTCGACAGGCGGTTGAGGCCGTCGATCAGGATTCCGCCAGCTGCCGGGCCGAAGGCGCCGACCACCGTGGCGGCGCCGGTCGGGCTGAGGCAGCCCGGTGCGGCCGGATTGCGCAGCGCCGCGGACGGCGAGAGCAAGGTGAGGAGGCGGCACGAGGCGAAAGCGCCGTATTGGGTGCCGAACTTGATGTTGTCCGACACGTTGAGCTTTTCGTTCGAGTAGAAGCCGCCGATCAGCACATCGAGTGTGTCGTCGAACAGCGATGCCTGCAGGCGCAGCTCCTGGGTGAAGGTGCCGAACTCGCGGAAGCTGGTGCCATCGTCGGCGCGGTAGAGAATGTCGACATTGTTGTAATCGAGATCGCCGGCGCCGCCTGCCTTGTAGCCGCGATAGGCGGTAATGGAGGTCAGGTTGAAATCGCCGAAGGCCCAGTTGAGCTCGCCCGACACGCCCCAATCGCGCGTGGTGTTGCGGAAGCCGCGGCCCGGCGTGACCGAGGCGATGCGATCGAACGGCCGCTGGTTGATGCGACCACCAAGGCTCTGGAGCACATCGAGGATGGGGTTCGGAATTTCCTGAAAGGCACCATCGGGGTTGGTGTTGGCGGCTTCCCCGGTGCGCGTGGGGTCGTTCCAGGCACGCACGGGGTTGTAGCTGGCTGCGCAGCAGGACTCGTCGCGATAGCTGTAATCGCCGATCAGGCGCACGCTGAGATCGCTGGTGGGGGTGAACAGCAGCTGGCCACGCACGAAGATCCGGTCACGATCGTTGATGGTGTCGCCCGAGATCTGGTCGGTGAGGAAGCCGTTGCGCTTGACATAGACGCCGTCGATGCGGCCGGCGAGCTTGTCCCCGATGATCGGCGAGGTGAGCGAGGCGCTGAGGCGCCAGAAATTGAAGTTGCCGTAATCGATCTGGGCGATGCCGCCGGGCGTGAAGCTGGGCTTGGCGGTGATGACATTGATGAGACCGGCGGAGGCGTTGCGGCCGAACAGGGTGCCCTGCGGACCGCGCAGCACTTCGATCCGCTCGAGCTCGCCGAGCTCGTTGAGACCGATGCCCGAGCGGCTGCGATAGACACCGTCGATGAAGACGGCGACGGAGCTTTCGAGGCCCGGATTGTCACCCACGGTGCCGACACCGCGGACACGCGCCGAGCCATTGGCTTCACTGCCGGTGGAGGACACGAGCAGCGACGGTGCCAGCTGGTTCAACTGGCGAATGTCGGTGGCGCCGGAATTGCGCATCTGGTCCATCGAGACGGCGCTGACGGCGATCGGCACGTCCGACAGCAACTGGGCGCGGCGGGTGGCGGTGACGATGATTTCGCTGGCTGACGGCTCGTCTGCCTGGGCCACTTCCTGTGCCGATGCCGCGGTGACGGCGAGGTTGGGCAAAAGCAACGCAGCAGCGGACGTGAGCCAGACAGTTTTCATGACAATGATCTCCCCAAGAAAACGCCTTTTCGGCGTGTTTATTCCGGCCAGCCTATCCGAGTGGATGCCGCTGTCGAGGGCGATTTGTTAACGCGCAAAGGAATTGTTTCACTGTTGTATCAAAGTCACGTTTTCCAGAGCTAGCGGCGCAGCAATGGCGCCGCCAAAGTGCGGCACAACAGGAGATTTGCCATGAACCGCCTTGCCGACAAGACTGCCCTCATCACGGGTGCCGCCCAGGGGCTGGGGGCTGCGATGGCGCAACGCTTCATCGATGAAGGGGCGCGGGTGCTGTTCACCGATATCAATGCCGCCGGTGCCGCGGCGCAGGCGGCGCGTTATGGCGACAAGGCGGCGAGCATCGGCCATGACGTGACCGATCCGGCGCAATGGGAGGCGGCGATCGCGATGGCCGAGGAGCGGTTCGGCGGCATGCATGTCCTCGTCAACAATGCCGGCATTGCGGCGGGCAGCACGGTGGAGGCGACGAGCTTCGAGGATTGGCGGCGGGTGCATGCGATCGACCTCGACAGCGTGTTCTTCGGCTGCAAGCTGGCGCTGCCGCTGATGGCGCGGACGGTGAAGGCGACCGGCGTGCGCGGCTCGATCCTCAACATTTCCTCGATTGCCGGGGTGATCGCGGGGCACAACAGTGCGGCCTACAACAGCGCCAAGGCAGCGGTGCGGCACCTTACAAAGTCGGTGGCTTTGCATTGTGCCAAGCAGCGCTACGGCATCACCTGCAACTCGATCCACCCGGTGTTCATCGACACGCCGATCCTCGATGCGCTGACCGGCGCGCTCGGGCGCGAGGAAGGGCTGGCCAAGCTCGGCCGGCAGATTCCGCTGGGGCAGGTGGGCGAGCCCGATGATGTGGCCTGGGCGGCGGTGTATCTCGTGTCGGACGAAGCGAAGATGGTGACGGGGCATGGCCTGTTCGTCGATGGTGGCATCAGCGCCATGTGACCCCCTGGACCCTATTGCGTTTTGCTGTGATCAAAACGCGGGTCCAGTTCTTTGTGGTCGTGTGTTTTCATCGGAAAACCGGTGCCAATTTTTCCGAAACACACTTTAGCCGCCGAAGGCGCGGACGGCGACATAGGCGGCGACGAGCAGCACCATCACTGCGAACAGCCGACGGGCGAGGGCAGCGCGGCCGGCGAGTAGCCGCGCAATCGGCGCCGAAGCGACGGCGCCGACGAGGCCGCCCGCGACCAGTGCTGCGAACACCGGCCAATTTATGAGCCCCGATGCGGCATAGCTGGCGCTGGTGGCGGCGCCGAACACCACCACCGACACCAGCGACGATGCGGCGGCATTGGCCAGCGTCATGCCGGTGGCCATCATCAGGCCGGGCACGATGAGAAAGCCGCCGCCGATGCCGAAGAAGCCAGAGGCGAGGCCGACGCCGAGGCCGGCGGGCGCCAGCCTGATCGCCATGCTGGTGGTGAGGTGGATGTTTGCCATGCCGTCGGCCTTTCGCGGCACGAGCATCGAGGTGCCGACCAACGCCATGGCCAGCGCGAACCAGCCGAGGAGCAACTGGCCGTCGATCTGCTTGGCGAGCTGGGCGCCGAGCAGCGCGCCCGACAGGCCGGCGCCGCCAAACACCAGCGCACACGGCCATTTGACGCGGCCGGCGCGCGCCTGCACCGCGAGGCCGGCAAGGGCATTGACGGCAACGGCCGCGGCCGAGGTGCCGATGGCGATGTGCGGGTTGGTGATGCCGACTGCATAGACGAGCAAAGGCGTGGCGAGCACCGAGCCGCCGCCGCCGAAGATGCCGAGCAGCAGTGCGATCACCGCGCCGCCGGCGGCCGCGATGATCAGGCCTGTGTCCATCAGGCGGCGGCGCGGTTCCAGGGCATGACCGCCAGGAGCTTTGCCATGCCGCAGAAGCCGGTGACGCCGGCGACGGTGAGGCCGGCGCCGACGAAGCCGGCGAGCCCGAACCAGCTTGGCGCCACGGTGAAGCCGAGCAGCACGCCGGTGAGGATGAGCACGCCGGCGGCGATCTGCACCTGGCGCATCATCTCGAGCGGGGCGCGGGCGTTGGTGGCGACGGGGAGGCCTGCCTTGGCCCAGCCATCGAGCCCGCCTTCGAGCACGGCGGCACCGGGGGCGAGGGCGGCGAGCTTTGCGGCATTGGCGGCGGTGCGCATGCCTGAGCGGCAGGTGAAGATGATGCCATCGCCGGGGATGGTGGCGCCGAGCGTGGAGAGCGGCATCGAGCGTGCGCCGGGGACATGGCTGCGGGCGAATTCATCGGCTTCTCGAATGTCGATCAGGCAGGCCTGGCCGGCATCGAGCCGGGTTCTGACGGCTTCAGGATTGAGGGGGGTGAGCATCGGGCGTCTCCGGTTGGGGTGGGCAGAAGATGGCGGCAAGGGTTTCCAGCAGGCGGGCGGCATTGGGGTCGGCGATGCGGTAGTGGATCGCCTGGCCGTCACGCCGTGTGGCGACAAGGCCTTCGGCGCGCAGAACGGCGAGATGTTGCGACAGTGCGGACTGTGAAAGGCCGACGAGCGGCAGCATGGCGCTGACAGTGCGCTCGCCCTCGACGAGTTGGCAGAGGATCATCAGCCGCCGCTCGTTTGAAAGCGCGCGGAGCAGCCGGGCGGCGGCTGCCGCGCTGGCGGCGAAGGCGGCTGGATCGAGGTGGATGGGCATCGTCATACCGCCAATATATAAGTTGATTCTAATTTAGCAACTGCTAATATGACTACATCAACCAGGGAGTTTGGCCATGCGCCCCACCGTTCAGACCTTTTTCGATTCTGCCACCAACACCGCCACGCATCTGGTGTGGGACCCGGCGTCGCTCGATGCCGCGGTGATCGACCCGGTGCTCGACTATGAGCCGAAAAGTGCGACGCTGGGCCATGCGTCGGCCGATGCCTTGCTGGCGGCGATTGCCGACAAGGGGCTGCAGCTACGCTACATTCTCGAGACGCACGCGCATGCCGATCATCTGACGGCCGGGGATTGGTTGCGGGCCCGGACTGGCGCCAGGCTGGTGATCGGCGCGCATATCACGCAAGTGCAGGGCGTGTTCGCGCCGGTGTTCGAGGCCGATGACGTGCCGCTCGACGGCAGCGATTTCGATGTGCTGATGGGCGAGGGAGACACGCTGCCGCTGGGTGAACTGACCATCGCGATGATTCACACTCCGGGCCATACGCCGGCGTGCGTGACCTACCTGATCGGCGATGCGGCGTTTGTGGGGGATACGCTGTTCATGCCCGACTATGGCACGGCGCGGGCGGATTTCCCCGGTGGCGATGCGCGCACGCTGCATCGCTCGATCCGGCGCATCCTTGCGCTGCCGGGGGCGACGCGCATTTTCGTCGGACATGATTATCTGCCCGAGGGGCGCAAGGATTTCCGTTTCGAGACGAGCGTTGCGGACGAGCGGCTGCACAATATCCATGTGCATGATGGCATCGGCGAGGATGATTTGGTCGCCATGCGGCAGGCGCGCGATGCGACACTCGCGGCACCGACGCTGATCCTGCCTTCGCTCCAGGTCAATATCCGCGCCGGCAAGCTTCCTGCGCCAAGCCCGCGTGGCGGCGTGTTCCTGAAGATTCCGGTGCGGATGGCCTGAGCGGCGCAACCGCTGTATAGGCCCGACCCATGAATACCGAACTCATGGCCAGCCCCGGCCCGATCGATCCCAAGGTTTCAGCGCGCAAGCCTGCCACCGCCCGTGCCGATGGCAAGCGGGCGCTGCTGGGGCTGACCAAGCCGCAGTTGCGCGAAGCGCTGATCGAGGCGGGCATCCCCGAAAAGCAGGCGAAGATGCGTGCCCAGCAGGTGTGGCACTGGATCTACCAGCGCGGCGCCACGGAAGTGAGCGGCTTTGCCAACATCAGCAAGGAGACGCGGGCGTTTCTGGACGAGCATTTCGTTGTGGGGCGGCCCGAGGTGGTGACCGCGCAGGTGAGCATCGACGGCACGCGCAAATGGCTGCTGCGCTTCGATGATGGCGAAGAGGCCGAGTGCGTGTTCATCCCCGATGCCTATCGCGGCACGCTGTGTGTGTCGGCGCAGGTGGGGTGCACGCTCAACTGCCGCTTCTGCTTCACCGGCACGATGAAGCTGGTGCGCAATCTGACGCCGGCCGAGATCGTGGGCCAGGTGATGCTGGCGCGCGATGCGCTGGGGGAATGGCCCAGTGCTTCCGGCCCGGCGCTGCCCGCATTGCCAGACAGCCCCGAAGAAGATGGGGATGACGACGACGAGGACCGGCCCTATATCCCCGGCGCGCACAACCCCGGCTCGAACTACACGACCGCGGGACGGATGCTCACCAACATCGTGATGATGGGGATGGGTGAGCCGCTCTACAATTTCGAGAATGTCCGCGATGCGCTCGGTATCGTGATGGACGGCGAGGGGCTGGGGCTTTCCAAGCGGCGGATCACGCTGAGCACGTCGGGCGTGGTGCCGATGATGGGCCGCGCCGGCGACGAGATCGGCGTCAACCTGGCGGTGTCCCTGCACGCGGTGACGAAGGAGATCCGCGACGAGATTGTGCCGATCAACAAGAAATACGGGCTGGAATCGTTGCTCGAGGCGTGCGCGGCCTATCCGGGTGCGAGCAATGCGCGGCGGATCACCTTCGAATATGTGATGCTCAAGGACAAGAACGACCTCGACGAGCATGCGCATGAACTGGTGCGGTTGATCCGCAAGTACAAGCTGCCGGCCAAGGTCAATTTGATCCCGTTCAACCCCTGGCCGGGCTCGGCGTATGAGACGAGCACCGACGAGCGGGTGAACCGTTTTTCGGACATCATCTTCCAGGCGGGCATCAGCGCGCCGATCCGCCGGCCGCGCGGGCGCGACATCATGGCGGCGTGCGGCCAGCTCAAGTCGGCGAGCGAGAAGATCACCCGCGCCGAGCTCGATCGGCGCGCGGCGGAAAAGGAAGCCGAATGGGTCGACTGAGCGGCAACCGCTGAGCCTCCTCGCAGTTGATGCTGCGATGGAGGACAGCATGACGAAACCGCGCGAACCGCAGACAGAGAGCAACGAACAGCAGGGCGAGGACCAGGCGCAGGATGTGGCGCAGGACCGTCTGGAGGGGCTCCCCGGCGATGACCATGACATGCTTGCCAGCCGCAAGGCGAAGAGCGGGCTCGATGATGACAATGACTATATCGACACCGTCGACCATCTGAAGGGGATGGTGACATCCGGCCGCGTGGACATGAGCGCCTATGCCGGCGAGCCGATGATGGACGATGGCGATACCGTTGTGTCGGACGCGCTGGTGGCGGATGGCGGCGAGGGTGATGACGATCTCGGCGCCGATCCCGATGACAGAGGCGCGCTGAACGAGGTAGCCGATACCGGCGAGAACCCGCTTGCAGCGGTTGCCAGTGACCATGGTGATGTTGACGAAACGTCGGATGATGACGCTGGCAGTGATGAGGTCGACTCGCGTTGAGGCGCTGACTTGGCACGAAATCTGCTGCACCTGCGAGCAGGGGGGTGGCGGGATTTCGTGACTTGGTTATATTTGCGCGATGTTCCTGCTTGACCGTTTGTTCCGCAAGTTCATCCAGCTCGGCGAGCTGGTCGTTACCGATGCTCGCGGCAAGCAATATCGCTACGGTAGTCGCCAGGCTGGCAGGCCCGATGTGGCGATCCGACTGACCGACAGCGCCACGCCGCGCAAGATGGCGCTCAACCTCGCGCTGGGAGCAGGCGAGGCGTTCATGGACGGGCGGCTCGTGATCGAGCGCGGCGATGTGCGCAACCTTGTCGACCTGGTGACGTATAATCTTCGTTGGGAGCGCAGCAACACCGCGCGCTTCGCGCTGTGGCGGCAGGCGGCGGTGGCGGCATGGATAGACCAGCGCAATTTCGAGCGGCGGGCGAAGCGCAACGTGGCACATCATTATGATCTCGATGACCGGCTGTATGACCTGTTCCTCGATCCGCACCGGCAATACAGCTGCGCCTATTGGGCGCCGGGGGTGGAGACGCTGGAGGCCGCGCAGGAAGCCAAGCTTGCGCATATCGCTGCCAAGCTCGATCTGAAGCCGGGGTGCCGCGTGCTCGATATCGGCTGCGGCTGGGGCGGGCTGGCGCGCTATCTGCACCGCCACACCGGGGCCGCTGTGCTGGGGGTGACGCTTTCGGAAGAGCAGCTGAAATATGCACGTGCCGAGACGGCGCGGCAGGGGATGGCCGAGCATGTGAAGTTCGAGCTGGTCGACTATCGCCGCGTGGAGGGGCAGTTCGACCGGATCGTTTCGGTCGGCATGTTCGAGCATGTCGGGCTGCCCAATTACCGCACCTATTTCGAGACGATCGAGCGGCTGCTGGCGCCCGATGGCGTGGCGCTGGTGCACACGATCGCGCGCGCCGATGGACCGGGAGCGACCGACCCGTGGACGGCGAAGTACATCTTTCCCGGTGGCTACAGCCCGGCGGTGAGCCAGATCATTCCGCATATCGAGAAGAGCTGGATGTGGATCACCGACATGGAGGTGCTGCGGCTGCATTATGCGCACACGATCGATGCCTGGTATGATCGGTGCGTGGCGCGGCGGGCCGAGATCGAGGCGCTGTATGACGCGCGCTTCTTCCGCATGTGGACCTTCTATCTGGCCGCAGCGCGCGCGGCGTTCATCAACGATGGCCATATGAATGTGCAGATCCAGCTGGCGAAGAAGCGCGATGTGCTGCCGCTGACCCGCGACTATATCGCCGAGATCGAAAAGGGCTTCGCACCGCAGGTGGCGGCGCTTGGCAGGACGGCTGCCGCCCGCTAACGAGCGCGGATGAAGAAACTCCTGATAGCACTCGCCCTGCTCGCCGCTCCTGTCGTCGCGCAGGAAGCCAAGCCGGAGGCCAAGCCCGATTCCAGTTCGGGGGCGCCGATCGCCGCACCGTTCAGGTCGGTGACGAAGCACAGCGGCACCTTCGGTGGCCAGACGATCCGCTACACGGCGATTGCCGGTGAAATCCATCTGAAGGACGCCGACGACAAGCCGACGGCTGCGATCTTCACCACCAGCTATCTGAAGGACAATCCGGAAGCCAACCGGCCGGTGACCTTCCTGTGGAACGGCGGCCCTGGCTCGGGCTCGCTGTGGCTGCACATGGGGGCTTTCGGCCCCAAGTGCGTCGATATTCCCAATGCCAGGGACGATGGCGCACCGCCCTATCCGATCAACCCCAACCCGGATTCGCTGCTCGATGCGACCGATATCGTGTTCATCGATCCCGTTGGCACCGGCTGGTCCAAGGCGCTGGGCAAGACCGAGGCGAAGAGCTTCTGGGGGGTGAAGCAGGATGCCAAGGCGGTGGCCGAGGTGATCCGGCTGTGGCTGAACGAGAACGGTCGCTGGAATGCGCCGAAGTTCATCGGCGGCGAAAGCTATGGCACCAGCCGCTCGGCGGCGGTGATCGAGGCGTTGAACTCGGGCTACAATGATGTTGCGGTCAACGGCATCATCCTCATCTCGACGATCCTCGACTTCGGGCTGGAAGCGCAGGTCGAGGGCAATGAGATGCAGTTCGTGGTGACGCTGCCGTCGATGGCGGCGGCGGGCTGGTATCATGACACGGTCGCGAACAAGCCGGCGACGGTGGAAGCGCATGTCGAAGCGGCGCGGCAGTTTGCGACGGGGCCGTATCTGGCGGCGCTGGTGAAGGGTGCCAAGCTGGAGCAAGCCGAGCGGGCGGCGGTGCGGGCGCGCTTCGCGGCGCTGACCGGGCTATCGGAAGGCTTTCTCGACCGCGCCAATCTGCGGGTGTCCCCCGACCGCTTCTACAAGGAGCTGCTGCGCGACCGCGGGGTGAGCATCGGCCGGCTCGATGCGCGCTACACCGGCAAGGATTATGACAATGCCGGCGAGGGGCCCGACAATGACCCGAGCTTCTACGGGATCGACGCCAGCTACCCCGCGGCGATGAACGCCTATGCGCGCGGCGAACTGGGGGTGACGCTCGACCGCAGCTATATCTCGATCGGCGGCACGCCGGGCTGGGACTGGCGGATCGGCGCGGGGCGCGATGCCTATCTCAACCTCACCCCCTGGATCGGCAAGGCGATGCGCGAGAATACGGCGATGGGGGTTTTCATCGGGCAGGGCTGGTATGATTTTGCCACGCCGTTCTTTGCCGCCGAGTACAGCCTGCAGCGGCCGGGCATTCCGCAGGATCGGCTGGACTTCCAATATTACCAATCGGGCCACATGATGTATGTGCAGGCGAGCGACCGCACCAAGCTGAGCACCGACATCCGGCGCTTCATTGCCCGCTACAAATAAGGCGATCACCATGTCTGAATCGATCAACCGCGTTGTCCTCGCCTATTCGGGCGGGCTCGACACCAGCGTTATCCTCAAGTGGCTGCAGCAGACCTATGGCTGCGAGGTGGTGACCTTCACCGCCGATCTGGGGCAGGGCGAGGAGCTGGAGCCGGCGCGCGCCAAGGCGCAGCTGCTCGGCATCAAGCCCGAGCATATCTTCATCGAGGATCTGCGCGAGGAGTTCGTGGCGGACTATGTGTTCCCGATGATGCGCGCCAATGCGCTGTATGAAGGGCAATATCTGCTTGGCACCAGCATTGCGCGGCCGCTCATTGCCAAGAAGCAGATCGAGATCGCGCGGAAGGTCGGTGCCGATGCAGTGAGCCATGGTGCCACCGGCAAGGGCAATGACCAGGTGCGTTTCGAGCTCGGCTATTATGCGCTGGCACCCGATATCCGCATCATTGCGCCGTGGCGCGAATGGACGCTGACCAGCCGCGAGGCGCTGATCGCCTTTGCCGAGGCGCACCAGATTCCGGTGTCCAAGGACAAGCGCGGCGAAAGCCCGTTCTCGACCGACGCCAATCTTCTGCATACTTCGTCCGAGGGCAAGGTGCTCGAGGACCCGTGGGAGGAGGTGCCCGACTATGTGTACAGCCGCACCGAGAGCCCCGAGGATGCACCGAACGAGGCCGAATACATCACCGTTGACTTCGAGAAGGGCGACGCGGTTGCCGTGAACGGCGACCCGCAATCGCCGGCGACGCTGCTTGCGACCTTGAACGAGATGGGTCGGCGCCATGGCATCGGCCGGCTCGATCTGGTCGAGAACCGATTTGTCGGCATGAAATCGAGGGGCATGTACGAGACGCCCGGCGGCACGATCCTGCACCTGGCGCACCGCGGCATCGAGCAGATCACCCTCGATCGCGGGGCGGCGCATCTGAAGGACGAGCTGGCGGTGAAATATGCGGGGCTGCTCTACAACGGCTTCTGGTTCAGCCCCGAGCGCGAGATGCTGCAGGCGGCGATCGACCACAGCCAGGCCAAGGTCAGCGGTACGGTGCGGCTGAAGCTCTACAAGGGCTCGGCGAGCGTGGTCGGCCGCAAGTCCCCGAATTCGCTGTACAGTGCGGGCATCGTGACGTTCGAGGACGATGCCGGCGCCTATGACCAGCGCGACGCGGCGGGGTTCATCAAGCTCAATGCGCTGCGGCTGCGGCTGCTCGGGCGGCGCGACGGCCGGTAGCGGCTACTCCTGAACCGACGCCGTCTTGCGCATGGCGCCGGCCACTTCCGGCGGCATGTAGTTCTCGTCGTGCTTGGCGAGGATGGTGTCGGCGCGGAACACGCCCGAGGCGGGGTCGAACGTGCCCTCGGCAATGACGCCCTGGCCTTCGCGGAAAAGGTCCGGAAGGATGCCGGTGTAGGTGACGGCGCGCTGCGCCCGCATGTCGGTGACGCGGAAGGTGATGGTCTCGCCGGCGCGGACGAGCGAGCCTTCCTCGACCATGCCGCCGAGGCGAATGGCATCGGTGGGGAGGGCGGCGGCGAGATCGGATGGGGCGTAGAAATAAGTCGCCTTGTCGCCGAGCGCGGTGAACGCAAGCACACCTGCGCCGCCCAGCGCCACGAGCGCGCCGACGACGAGGGTGAGGCGTTGATGCTTGGCTTTGAGCTTCATGATTTCCTCTTCAAGGCGTCTGCGCGGCGCTCGGCGCGGCGCATGGCGGTCCAGCTCCAGACGAGGAGTGCGATGAGGCCGCCGATGGTGAGGATGTAGGACGGCCAGATGTAGCTGGCCCAGAGATCCGGGCGCCCGATCATGCGACGGCCTCCGCCAGCCGGCGGCTGCGGGCTTCGACGCGCTGCTCGGCAAGAAGGGCGCGCATCCGCATCAGCACGATGGCGGCGAACAGGAAGGTGAAGCCGGCGACCGAGACGAGCAGCGGCGTGAGGATTTCCGGCGCCATGGCGGACTTGCCCTGGGTGATGCTGATGCTGCTGCCCTGGTGGAGGGTGTTCCACCATTCGACGCTGTATTTGATGATGGGGAGGTTGATGGCGCCGACGAGGGCCAGGATGGCGGCACCCTTGCGTTCGCCGCCGCGCTCGGTCTCGGCGGCGGCGAGGGCGAGATAGCCGAGGTAGAGGAAGAGCAGCACAAGCATCGAGGTGAGCCGCGCGTCCCACACCCAATAGGTGCCCCAGGTCGGCTTGCCCCAGAGCGCGCCGGACATCAGGCAGATGGCGCTGAACGCGGCTCCGGCGGGGGCTATGGCGCGGGCGGCGATGGTGGCGAGCGGATGGCGCCAGATAAGGGCGGTGGCGGACGCGATGGCGAGGCCGAGATAGCCGCCCGAGCCGAGCCAGGCCGCCGGCACATGGACGTACATGATCCGCACGCTCTCGCCTTGCTGGTAATCGGGCGGGGAGGCGAACAGGCCGATGTACAAGCCGGCAATGGTGAGGATGAGGCCGAGCGCCAGCGTGAGCGGCGTGGCGATGCGGGCGATCTTCAGGAATCGCGTCGGGTTGGCGTAGCGATGCACGGCTGCGGATATAGGCGAGTGCTGCTGAACCGGAAAGAGACAAGATGCCTCTCATATGGGAGGGTGAGCGGAGACTGTGGGAGTGTGGCGTGCGCGGGTTTGATTTTTCTTCGTTCGAAAGCGTGGTGACGACGTTGATCGGGCTGGCGCTGTTTGCGCTGGTGGGGGTGGGCATCCGGTTGGTGGCGATGTTCACCATCCAGCAGCGGCGCGAACGGCAGAACCGGCAGATCAACGAGCGATTGAAGGTGCTGATGGGGGCGTACAAGGTGCTTGGAGGGTCGTTCACGGGTACGTTGACGGTCGATCCGACGCATATGCGGGATCTGCGGCGGCAGGGAGCTGCCGAGGGTGAGGCATTGCTGGAGCTGCCGGCAGCGGGCGAGGGGTCCGACCGCGCGCGGCGGATCAGGGATGCGGTGGAAGCGGCACTTTCCGACATCATCCTGCTTGGCACCGAGGAGCAGGTGCGGCTGGCGGCATCGGCGGCGGAAGAGCTTGTGGCGGGGCGGCCGGTGCATACGGCGGCACTGGTGGTGTCGCTCAGGGATTTCGTGCGCGAGGCACTCGATCTGGACCGGATTTCGGCCGAGGTACTGATTCCGGCGCAGGGCCCGACGCGGCCTGCTGCGGCGGGTGGGCGGGCTGGGGGTGCGCGTGAGGGGGGCGGGCGCGGTGGTGCTGGCGGCGGGGGTGCTGGTGGTGGTGGCGGTGGCGGGATGGGGATGGTGATGGGGCGGGCGGCGGAGGATTGAGGGTGCGCGTCCACAGGGACGATCAGCCGGCTGGTTTGATGTCGAAGTGCAATACAGCTTCGCGGCTGCCGAACCTTTCGTAGAGGGCGATTGCCGGGGGGTCGCTGTAATCTGCCTGGACGAAGATGACGCTGGCTCCGGCTTCGGCGGCGATGGCCTGTAGCCTGCTGATCAAAGCCGAGGCGATGCCACGGCGTCGATGCGCTTCTTCGACTGCAAGATCGTACAGACAGATCTCGCTTGTTGCTTGCTCGAACTTGTCGAGCCGGTATGCAACAAGCCCGCCCACGACCGTTTCGTCGATGGTGGCGACCAGTGCTGTGACCGTGTCGCGCGCCAGAAGCCGGGCCAGCCAGAGGTCCTGGGGTGGAGCGCCTTCATATCGTTCAAGGTCTTCGAAGGCGCGTCCAAACAGGGCGTTCATCTGGCGCGCGGCCTTCAGGTCATCGGAACCGAGCTTGCGGACAATGAAGGCCTGGTCCGTCAGCGTGGTGCGATCACCATGAGCATCTGCCGGCCTTCCATCTTCGGCGTCTGCTCGACCTTGGCATATTCGGCGGCGTCGTCGCGGACGCGTTCGAGGAGGCGCAGGCCGAGTTCGCCGTGGGAAAGTTCGCGGCCGCGGAATCGGAGCGTCAGCTTGACCTTGTCCCCTTCCTCGATGAAGCGCTGCACGGCTTTCATCTTGGTCTGGTAATCATGGTCATCGATGTTGGGACGCATCTTGATCTCCTTGATCTCCTGCGTCTTCTGGTTCTTGCGCGCGGCAGCGGCCTTCTTCTGCGCTTCGTACTTGAACTTGCCGACATCGAGGATCTTGCACACCGGCGGATCCGCACCTGGGGAGACTTCGACGAGGTTCATCCCCGCCTCATGCGCCGTGGCAATGGCCTCCTTGGTGTAGAGGACGCCAAGATTTTCCCCATCCTGATCGATGACGCGGACCTTGGGGACGGTGATGAACTCGTCGTAGCGCGGGCCATTCATGGGTGCTGGCGTGTTCATCATGCGGCGCGGGGGAGTTGGTATGGAAGGTCTCCTGTGGAATGATTCCAGTGGCTATGTAGCGCCGAACGGCGTCGACCGGAAGGGGCGGCGACAAAAGGCTAGCGCTTACGGCCTTTTGTCATGGGATCGGGCTTTTTCGGCGGCTTCCAGCCTTCGGGGCGCACGGGCTTGGGGTGCTGGGTGCCGATTCCCATGGCACCCGGCACTTGCGCATGGATTTCGGACGGATCGAAATCGAGCGCGCGCAGCTCGTCCCTGAGCTTTGCGGCGCGCTCGAATTCACCGGCGGCCGCCGCCGCGTGCATCTCGGCTTCGAGGCGCTGGCGAGTGGTGGCCATGACTGTCGATCGGAGCCGAGCGATCAGCGCCTGAGATCGGGCGGCAGTGCGTCGGACTGCAGGAATGCCACCGCTTCGGCGAGCGGCATGACCTTCTGCTCGCCGCCGGCGAGGTTGCGCAGTGCCACCGTGCCTTCCTCGGCCTCGCGCCGGCCCACGACCAGCATGTACGCGGCCTTGGTGAGGCTGTGCTCGCGCACCTTGAGGTTGATCTTCTCGTTGCGAAGATCGGTGTCGGTGCGGATGCCGGCGGCCTTGAGGGCTGCGGCGACGGTGCCGGCAAAGTCGTCGGCGTCGGACACGATGGTGGCGACCACCGCCTGCACCGGGGCGAGCCATGTGGGGAAGCGGCCGGCATGATGTTCGATGAGGATGCCGATGAAGCGTTCGAAGGTGCCGAGGATCGCACGGTGAAGCATGACCGGGCGGTGGCGGGCACCGTCCTCCCCGACATAGGAGGCATCGAGGCGCTCGGGCAGCACCGTGTCGGTCTGGATCGTGCCGACCTGCCAGGTGCGGCCGATGGCGTCGGTCAGGTGGAATTCAAGCTTGGGCGCGTAGAAGGCGCCTTCGCCGGGAAGCTCTTCCCAGCCCCATTCGGGGGTGTTGCGGCCGGTGGCAGCGACGGCGTCGCGCAGCGACTGTTCCGACCAGTCCCACATCGCATCGCTGCCGAAGCGCTTTTCGGGGCGCAGCGCCAGCTTGATGGCATATTGGGTGAAGCCGAGGTCGCGATAGACGGAATCGAGCAGGTCGCAGAACTGCTTCACTTCGGCGACGAGCTGGTCTTCGCGGCAGAAGATATGGGCGTCGTCCTGGGTGAACTGGCGGACGCGCATGATGCCGTGGAGGGCGCCATGCGGCTCGTTCCTGTGGCAGCAGCCGAATTCGGCCATCTTGAGTGGCAGGTCGCGATAGGATTTGATGCCCTGCTTGAAGATGAGGATGTGTGCCGGGCAGTTCATCGGCTTCAACGCCATCATGTCGCCGGTGCCCTTCAGCACCGGGCCTTCGCCATCGGCGGAAGGCACCTCGTCGGGAACGGCGAACATGTTCTCGCTGTACTTGCCCCAATGGCCCGAGCGCTCCCATTGGCGGACGTCCATCAACTGCGGCGTCTTGACCTCTTCGTAGCCGGCGGCATCGAGGCGGCGGCGCATATAGGCTTCCAGCTGGCGCCAGAGGATGAAGCCGTTGGGGTGCCAGAATACCGAGCCCTGCGCTTCCGACTGGAGATGGAACAGGTCCATCTCGGCGCCCAGCTTGCGGTGATCGCGCTTGGCGGCCTCCTCGAGGCGCGTCATGTGCGCATCGAGCTGCTTCCTGTTGAGCCAGCCGGTGCCGTAGATGCGGCTGAGCATGGCGTTGGCCTGGTCCCCGCGCCAATAGGCGCCCGAGACGCGGGTGAGCTTGAAGGCGGACGGATCGAGCTTGCCGGTGCTGGGCAGGTGCGGCCCGCGACACATGTCGAGCCAGTCCTCACCCGACCGGTAGATCGTCAGCGGCTCGCCATCGGGAAGCTCCGCGGCCCATTCGGCCTTGAAGCTCTCGCCCTGCTGCGTCCAGCGCTCGACGAGCGCCTCGCGGCTCCAGACTTCGCGGCGGAGCGGCTTGTCGGCGGCGATGAGCTTGCGCATCTCGGCCTCGATCGCCGGCAGATCCTCCTCGGTGAAGGGTCCGCGGCCGGGGGCGGGGGCGAAATCATAGTAGAAGCCATCGTCGGTCGAGGGGCCGAAGGTGATCTGCGTGCCAGGGAACAGCGCCTGCACGGCTTCGGCAAGGATATGCGCATAATCATGCCGTGCGAGTTCGAGCGCATCGGCCTCGTCGCGCGGGGTGACGAGGGCCAGCGACGCATCGGCTTCGATCGGCAGGTGCAGATCGACAAGCTCGCCGTTCACCCGTGCCGCGATCGCGGCCTTGGCGAGGCCGGGTCCGATGCTCGCGGCCACATCCGCGCCGGTAGTGCCGCGCGGCAGCTGTCGCACGGAGCCATCGGGGAGGGTGAGGGAAATGAGTTCGGCCATGGGACTTTCTGTCGGTCGGATTGCCCCGCTTCCTGTGAGGATGGCGGGCGTGATGTCAACCTGCGCAGGCGACCGGGTGCTGGTTGTGCTTTGGTGGCAAAAGTATATCCTTGCCGTTGTGGGGGGAGGCTGACGAGGGAGACTCGGCATGCAAGGCCAGACCGAGGCAAATGCCGCCGCTTCAGCGGCGACGTCACCCCTTGAAGCGCGACCGCTGACCAATGACGATCTTGGCTGGGCGCTGAATCGTGGCTGGGAGGACTTCAAGCTGCGACGCGGCGACCTGCTGTTGTTGCCGATCATCTATGTGATCGTCGGCATCGTTGCTTCGGCACTGGCCTTCAACGCAGCGCTGTTTCCGGTGATCTTTCCGCTGGCGGCCGGCTTTGCGCTGGTCGGGCCGATTGCGGCGGCGGGCTTTTACGAGCTGGCGCGGCGGCATGAAGCCGGGCTCGATTCGGGGTGGAGCCATTTTCTCGATCCGCTGAAGGGCCGGCCGCGCGGGCCGCTGCTGGCGCTGAGCGCCATGCTGCTGGTGCTGTTCCTGGCCTGGCTGGCGAGCGCACAGGCAATCTATGGCGCGACGCTGGGCCGGCTGGGGCCGGTGACGCCCGCCGATTTCATGCGTGACCTGTTCAGCACGTCGCAAGGCCTCACCATGATCATCGTCGGCAATCTGGTGGGCGGGCTGTTCGCGGTGGTGACACTGGCGGTGTCGGCGTTCAGCTTTCCGCTGGCGGTCGACAAGGGGACGGCTGCGGGCGCCGCGGTGGCGACATCGGTGGCGGTGTTCCGGCGCAACCCGGCGGTGATGCTCGGCTGGGGGCTGCGGGTGGCGCTGATCCTGTTGCTCGGTGCGCTGCCGTTGTTCGTGGGGCTGATGCTGGCGCTGCCGGTGCTCGGCTATGCAACCTGGCACCTTTATACGCGTGCCGTGCATCGTTGACTCGGCGCGGGCGTTTGCGCCGGGCTGTGCAGTCGATCCCCATTTGGGTGTATTGTAAAACTTAATTGCCTCTTTACCAACAAGGATCGGCGCTCAAGCCGTTCAAAAAGAGGCATTTCATGAGAATCAATTTCGCCGGTGGCGCATTGGCGCTGCTTCTGCTTTCCGCTGCCGTCCCCGCGTCATCTGCCACGCTGACTTTCGATGCGGTCGGCACCCTCAACAATTATGTCGAGGATGGATTCACGGTCAATGCAGTGTCCGGCGTGGTCACATACAACAGCTACGGCAACCCCGGCGGCAGCCTTTATGCCCAGTCGGCAGGCGCGTTCGACATCACAGGTGGCTATTTCACGCTCGACAGTTTCGATGGCGGGTCGGGTAGCGCAACGCGGCAGACGCAGAATTTCACGGTGACGGGCTATCTGGGCAATGCGCAGGCCTATGTCTCGAACTTCACCCGCGTCGGGACCGCCGGCTTCCGGACGTTCTACAATCCCGGTTCGGCTATCGTCGTCGATCGGCTGGTGTTCGGCATTTCGAACACCGGTTTCAGCGTCAATGTCGACAACATCAATATCAATTCCGCCGCTGCACCGGTCGTTCCCGGTGTTCCCGAGCCGGCGAGCTGGGCGATGATGCTTCTCGGCTTTGGCGCAACCGGCTTCGCGATGCGTCGCCGCGGTCGCGACCTGCGGACTGCCGTGCGCGCCTGATTTTCCGCTTTGCCAGGGTGGTGGCGCAGCACTACTGCGACGCGATGACCAGCTTCGATCACAATGGCAGCCGGCTCGCCTTTCGCTTCACCGGCGGCGACGGGCCGGTGCTGGTGTTTCTTCCCGGCTACATGTCCGACATGAGCGGCAGCAAGGCGACGGCGCTGTTCGACTGGGCTGTGGCGCGGGGGCGGGCGTGTCTGCTGCTCGACTATTCGGGGTGCGGGGCGAGCGGCGGGGATTTTCTGCAAGGCAGCATCGGCCGCTGGACCGGGGATGCGCTGGCGGTGCTGGCGCATGTGGCGCCGGGGGCGCGCGTGGTGCTGGTGGGGAGCTCGATGGGGGGCTGGATTGCGCTTCGCGCCGGGGTGATGCTGGGCGCGCGGCTCGCGGGGCTGGTGCTGGTGGCGGCGGCGCCCGATTTTCCCGATTGGGGGCTGGAAATTGCGCCGGATGAGGCGGCGGCGCTGGCGGTGAAGGGGCATTTCAGCCGGCCGAGTGGCTATGGTGGCGATTATCTTTATTCGCGGGTGTTTCTGGACGATGCGGCCGCGTGCCGGATGCTCGGGGGCGCCATTGCGATTACGGCGCCGGTGCGGCTGCTGCATGGCCAGCGCGACGATGCGGTGCCGTGGCGGCTGAGCCTCGACATTGCCGAGCGGCTGGCTTCGGACGATGTTCAGGCCGTGCTCATCAAGAATGGTGACCATCGGCTTTCGCGCGAGACCGATATCGCGCGGTTGCTGGCATTGGTGGACGAGTTGTGATGAAGCGTGTTTTGCGATGAGGCGAGTTTTTTGGGCGGGCGTGTTGCTGGCGGTGCCGGCGCAGGCGGTGCCGCTGGCCTCGGACCTGTCGCGGTTTCGCGCTTGTTCGCAGGTGGCGCGCACATCGCCCGAGCGCGGGATTGCCGTGGCGAATGGCTGGCGGATCGAGGGCGGAGGGGCTGCGGCGCGGCATTGCCTGGCGCTGGCGCAATTCCAGAAGGGCGACCATGACGCGGCACTGACCAGCTTCGAGGCGGCGGCGACGCTGGCTGGGTCGGGGCAAGATGGGGCAGAGACGGCGCGGGCGCTCTGGACGGCGGGCGCCAATGCGGCACTGCTGGCGGAGAAGCCCGAGCCGGCGCTGCGCTTTGCGTTGGCGGGGCTCGAGCTCGAGCCCGCACCAGCGGAAGCCGCTGCGCTGCAGCTGTTGCGCGCCGAGGCGCTGGTGGATCTGAAGCGCGAGTCCGAGGGCATGGCGGCGCTCGATGCGGCACTGGGCCTCGACCCGGCGGTGCCCGGCGGCTGGCTGCTCAAGGCCACGCTGGCGCGGCGGCTGGGAAATTTTGCGGCCGCCGAAGCTGCGGTGCTGGAGGCGGGCCGGCGGACGGCGCCGGAGAGCGAGGCGGCGTTTGATGTGCAGTTCGAAGCCGGCGCCATCGCCTGGGCGCAGGGGAAGAAGGATCTGGCGCGCGCGGCGTGGACGGCGGCGGCGAGCGGTGACCCGGAATGGCCGGCAGTGAAGGCGGCCGAGGCGGCGCTGAAGCTCGACTGAGGCTATTCGAGGTAGAAGTCGATCGTGGTGACCACGCGGACTTTCTGGAAGGGCGAGCTGCCAGCGGAGCTTCCCGAGCTGTCCCCGTCGCGCGGAATGATCGAGAAATAGCCCTGCGAGGCGGACTTGATGCCGCCGACTTCCGCGCCCGAATCCTTGGCGAACTGCTCGGCACCTTCGCGGGCGTTCTTCGTGGCGGCGGCGATCATCTGCGGCTTCACATCGTTGAGCCGGGTGAAGCTGTAGACCATGCCCACGCCTTCCGAATCGAAGACCACGCCCTGACGGAGCAATGTGGCCTGTTCGGCATAGGCGGCGCGGGCCTGCTGGATCTTGGTGGTGCGCAGCTTGAACTTGCGGCGGATGGTGACGTTGTTGATGTTGTTGTTGAAATACTGGTTGACCGAGATTTCGCCGCTCTCGATCTCTTCCGCCGTGAAGCCGGCATTGCGGAGAAAGGCAGTGACGCGCTCGCCATCGGCATCGACCTTGGCTTGCAGGCCGGCGAGGTCGGTGCCGAGCGCTGTGGTGCCGATCGTCCAGGTGGCGAGATCGGCGGTCACGTCCTGCTCGGCGAGGCCGCGGACGGTGACGGCACGGTCCGCGAGCTTCGCGCGCGTGAGGCCGTCACCGAGCAGCAGGCCGCCCCCGACAAGGCCGATGATGAGGCCGGCGGCGATGATGGCGGCGGCGATGACGAGCGGCAGCGAGCGGTTTTCGGTCATGTCGTTTCCCGGGTGCCGCGCTTGCTTGTGCAGCACGGCTTCCCCATCTTACGGCCAAGGCACATGACATGACGAGGACCGGCACATGAAATATCTGCACACGATGGTGAGGGTGTCCGACGTGGCGGAAAGCTTGCGCTTTTTCGAGCTGCTCGGGCTGAAGGAGATGAAGCGGATCGACAACGAGAAGGGGCGGTTCACGCTGATCTTCCTGGCGGCGCCCGGCGACGAGCGCGCGCAGGTGGAGCTGACGCACAATTGGGACGAGAAGGGCTATGACGGTGGCCGCAATTTCGGCCATCTCGCCTATGCGGTGGAGGATATCTACGCGAGCTGCCAGCGGCTGATGGACGGCGGGGTGACGATCAACCGGCCGCCGCGTGACGGCCATATGGCGTTCGTGCGCTCGCCCGACGGGATATCGGTCGAGCTGCTGCAGGCTGGCCCTGCGCTGGCGCCGGCCGAGCCCTGGGCGTCGATGCCCAACACCGGAGCCTGGTGATGCTGGAGGTTGTCGGCGTTCCGGTGCTTTCCGACAATTATGTCTGGCTGGCGCATTGCCGGCAGACCGGCGAGACGGCGGTGATCGACCCTGCGGTGGCCGAGCCGGTGCTGGCGGCGGCGGCGGCGCGGGGGTGGAAGATCGCGCAGATTTTGAACACGCACTGGCACCCCGATCATGTCGGCGGCAATGCTGCGATCGTGGCGGCGACGGGCGCGCATGTGACCGGACCGGCGGGTGAGGCGGCGAAGATTCCGCACATCGGCCGGGCGGTTGGCGAGGGGGACGAGGTGCGGATCGGGGCAGAAACGGCGCGGGTGATCGATGTGCCGGCGCACACCGCGGGACACATTGCCTATGCCTTTGAAGGCGTGCTGTTTCCGGGGGACACGCTGTTTGCGCTCGGGTGCGGGCGGCTGTTCGAAGGGACGCCGGCGCAGATGCACGAGGCGCTCGGCAAGCTGATGGCGCTGCCGCCGGCCACCCGGGTGTTCTGTGCGCATGAATATACGCAGTCGAATGCGCGTTTTGCGCTGACGGTGGAGCCCGAGAATGCAGCGCTGGTGGCGCGGGCATCGGCGATCGATGCGCTGCGATCGCGCGGCGAGCCGACGGTGCCGTTTTCGCTGGCGATGGAGGCGGCGACCAATCCCTTTGTTCGCGCCGGCAGCGTGGCGGAACTGGCGGCACGCCGGGCAGCGAAGGATGCATTTCGGGGCTAGACTCGCGTCATGGCGCCGAATGCAGTATTTTGGATGGGGGGCTTGAGGAGCGAATTGATGAATATGCGTCGAGTCTTCGCCATCGGCATGGCAACCGCCCTGTCGGCAGCAGCGTCTCCAGCGCTGGCCGCGCCGAGCAGCGAGCCCGAGACCCGCTCGTGCATCGAGATGCGCAGCATTCGCGACAGCCGCTATTCCGATGCCGGCTATTTCGTGAGCAGCGGCGGGCAATGGTGGCAGAACAAGGCTGGCCAGTGCCCGCTGTTCTCGCCCGATCGAAGTGCAAGGATCGTGACCACCCAGAGCCGGCAGTGCCGCGGGGACCGGGTCGATGTGTTCCAGAACTTCAGCGGCATCGAGTTCGGCACATGTGTGCTGACCACCTGGGAACGGGTGAACGAGGATGATGTGCCGCCGGCGAATCCGGCGCGAAAGAAGGACGGGCGCTGAGGCGCTGGCAGAAAAAAGCGGGGCCCCGGATCAAGTCCGGGGCGACGAAAATTGATGCGGCTCAGTCAGTTTCCGGGGGCTGGCTTGTTCGCTACCGTTTTGCGACCCGGCGTTCGATCGCGTCCCAGATCAGGCCGGGCGTGTTGGTGTTATTGAAGCGGTCGATGGCGACGATGCCGGTGGGGGAGGTGACGTTGATCTCGGTGAGATAGCCGGCGATGACGTCGATACCGACGAAGATGAGGCCGCGCGCGGCAAGGTCCGGGCCGATGCGGGCGCAGATCTCGGCTTCGCGCGGGGTGAGGTCGGTGGCCTGGGCGCTGCCGCCGGCAGCGAGGTTGGAGCGGATTTCGCCCGATTTGGGCAGGCGGTTGATGGCGCCCGTCGGCACGCCATCGACCAGCACGATGCGCTTGTCTCCCAGCGCCACATCCGGGAGGAAGGCCTGCACCATGAAAGGCTCGTTCCAGACGCTTCCGAACAGCTCGACAAGGGCGGGGAGGTTGCCGTCGGTCTTGTCGATGAGGAACACGGCGGCGCCGGCGTTGCCGTAGAGCGGCTTGACGACGATGGCGCCGTGGCGGGCGCGGAAGTCCATCGCTTCGGCGAGACTGCGCGTGACGAGTGTGGGGGGCATCAGATCGGGGTAGCGCAGCACGAACAGCTTTTCGGGAGCGTTGCGCACCTCGGCCGGATCGTTGACCACAAGGGTGCGGTCGCTCACCATCTCGAGGAGGTGGGTGGCGGTGATATATCCCATGTCGAAGGGAGGGTCCTGCCGCATGAGCACGACATCGACATCGTCGGCGAGGTCGAGTGTGGCGGCTTCGCCTTGCCAGTCGAAATGTCGGCCGGGCTCGCGCTGCACGGTGAGTGGCCGGGCATGGGCGCGCACGCGGCCGCTCTCGGCGGAGAGCGAGGTGGCGAGATAATGGTGCAGGCTGTGACCGCGCGCCCTGGCTTCCAGCATCAGCGCGAAGCTCGAATCACCGGCAACATTGATCGTTTCGATCGGGTCCATCTGGACCGCGACGCGCAGTGACATGATGTGAGATCCTAGCTGTCGGAGCGCGCGACGGCGGCGAGTGCAGCCTTGATGCGGCGGGTGAGACCCTGGTCGTGGGTGGTTTCGAGCATCGCGGTGAGGCTGGCCCGCGCGGCGCTGTTGTAGCCGACCATCTGTTCGAGCCGGGCGCGCTCCCACCACAGGCTCGCCATGCGCGGCGCCACCACGGTCATGCGCTCGTAAAGGCCGAGCGCGCGGCGGATGTCTCCGGACGAGCGGGCGCGGCTGGCCTGGTTGGTGACGAGGCGGATGAGGATATGGCGGTTGCTCATCGGCTCGAAGCGGGGCGACGGTTCGCCGCCGGCGCTGCGGGCGATGGCAAGGGCGCGCTCGCGGGTGATGACGGTGCCATGGTCGAACGCATCGATGAGGGCGGAATCGACGCCGGCCTTGACCTCGACGATGACATGGCCGGGCAGGTTGAGGGCATCGGCCTTCCAGCCGACGCGGCGGGCGAGCGCCACATAGAGCAGCGACAGCGCCACGGGCAGCCCGCGCTGGCGCTCGACCACGGCGATCAGATCGCAGTTGAGCGGATTGTCATAATCCTCGGTGGCGCCCGAAAGCCCCGATTCGCTGGCGATGAGGCTTGCCAGCCGGCGGGCGCGGCCGCTGGCGGAAACGGGCTCGGGATCGCGTTGCAGGGCGATCGCCCAGCCGGTGACGAGGCGGCGCAGGCGGCTTGCATCGGCAGTGGGACGATCGGCAACGGCGAGCGCAATGGCAGCTTCGACCAGATCGATGTCCGCATCGTCCACCAAACCGATCGCGTTCAGTTCTCCGGTCGTCCTCACGTCCATCGTCCCGTCTCCCGCCATGCGGCGATCAGATGTTGCGGCCAACCCCATGGCCTGATCAGAACGGCATCGATCCGCGTCGTGGTGCAGGCGCCGAGATAGCGCGGGGTCAGCACCCTGGCGGCCGCATCGATCCGTTGCCGGGCGGCAGGATGCAGCGCCTGATGCCCGGAGTCGAGAGTGGATCGGAGTTTTACCTCGACAAACACCAGCGTGTCGCCGTGACGCGCCACGATATCGACTTCACCGACTCGCGTGCGGACGCGGCGGGCGAGGATGCGGTAGCCCTTGGCTTGCAGATAAAGCGCCGCGGCCGCTTCGGCCCAGCGGCCGCGCCGCTCGGCGCGCTGGCGGCGGCCCGGCATCAGCGCTTGAGTGCCAGCGCGCGAGCATAGACTTGCGCGCGCGGCAGGCCGAGGGCGGCGGTCACCTCCGCCACCGCGGTCTTGAGGGTGGCGGTGGCGAGGGCGGCTTGCAGCGCTGCATCGAGGGTCGCTTCATCGGCGACGGGAGCTGCCAGCGGCGGGCCGATGGTGATGACGATCTCGCCCTTGCGCGGCTGCTCGGCAATGGCGGCGGCGAGCTCGGGCAGGGTGCCGGTGAGCGTTTCCTCGAAGCGCTTGGTGATCTCGCGCGAGATGGCGGCGGGACGGGGTCCAAGGCCATCCGCCAGGGCAGCCAGCGCCTCGGCAAGGCGTGGGCCGGATTCGTAGAGCACCAGCGTGGCGCGCACGCCGGCCAGCTCGGCGATCGCGGTCGCGCGGGCGGCGGCCTTGGCGGGCAGGAAGCCGGCGAACAGGAAGCGATCGGTCGGCAGGCCGGCGAGGGTGAGGGCGGCGACGGCGGCACAAGGGCCGGGCAGGGTGACGATGCGCACCCCGGCGGCGCGGGCATCGCGGACCAGCTTGTAGCCCGGATCGGAGATGAGCGGCGTGCCGGCATCGCTGACCAGCGCCACCACCTCGTGCGCGGCACGGGCGATGAGCGCGGGCCGGACATGTTCGGCGGAATGATCGTGATAGGCCTGCATCGGCACCTTTAGGCCGAGGTGTGCCAGCAGCTTGGCGGTGACCCGCGTGTCTTCGGCGGCGATGACGCTGGCGGCGGCCAGCACGGCGGCGGCACGCCGGGTGACATCCCCCAGGTTGCCGATCGGGGTGGCGACGATGTAGAGGCCCGGTTCGAGATTGGCAGACAGCGGCGCGTGAGCGCCTTCGAACTGGTTAGGACTGTGCATATGCGTACCTTGGCGCTTTCTCCCCATGGCCTGCAAGTATGGCGCACTTTGGGGTTGGGCCTGACCCTGCTGGTGGCCGCCTGCGCGCCGCAGCAGCGCCGGCCGGCGACCGGTGCGCCGCCGCCGCCGCCGCCGGTGATCGCGGCGCCCGAGGCGGCGATCCCGCTGCCGCTGCCCGAAGCCAAGCAGAATCGTGTGGCGCTGCTGGTGCCGCTGACGGGCAGCAATGCGCCGGTGGGGCAATCGATGGCCAACGCCGCCAGCCTGGCGCTGACCGACCTTGGCAATGCGCAGATCAATTTGCGTGTCTATGACACCGCACCTGGCGCTTCGCAGGCGGCGTCGCGGGCGCTGGCGGAAGGCGCCGGGCTGATCCTTGGGCCGCTGCTGGCGGGCGATGTCCGCGCGGTGGCCGCACAGGCGGTTGCCAGGCAGGTGCCGGTGATCTCGTTCTCGAACGATGTCTCGGTGGCGGGCGGCAATGTGTGGATTCTGGGGTTCCAGCCCGAGCAGGCGATCGCGCGGGTGGTGGCCTATGCGCGCAGCCGCGGGGTGGAGCGCTTTGCAGCGCTGGTGCCGGCCGGCACCTATGGCCAGCGTGCGCAGACGGCCTTTGTGCGCGCGGTGGAAGCTGCGGGTGGCCGCACCACTGCGGTGGCCAGCTATACGCGCGAGCCCGCGAAGCTGGGGGCGGCAGTGCGTACCGTGACGGCCTTTGACGCGCGCAGCCGGGCGAACACGCAGGAACTGGCGCCGGTGCCGTTCCAGGCGCTGCTCATTGCCGATTCGGGCAGCAATTCGGCGCAGTTTTTGCCTGCGCTCAGCCGCTTCGGTGCCGCGCCGGGCACGGTGACGCTGCTGGGCACCGAGCTCTGGAACAACGAGCCGGGGCTGGCGCGCGCTGCCGCGATGAAGGGGGCGCTGTTTGCCACGGTGCCCGATGGCAATTTCCGCACGCTGTCGACGCGCTACCGCGCCCGCTACAACAGCACGCCGTCGCGGCTGGCGAGCCTTGGCTATGATGCCGTGCTGCTGGTCAATTCGATTGCCGGCCGCTGGAAGATCGATTCGCCGTTCCCGACCGATGCGCTCGACAGCCGGCAGGGCTTTGCCGGCATCGATGGCGCGTTCCGCTTTGCCGGCAGCCGGGTGGCACAGCGCGCGCTCGAGGTGGAGCAGATCGGCGAGGGGCAGTTCAACGTGGTGTCACCGGCGCCGCGCGGCTTCGGCGAGTAGCGGCGCTCGCATTGAGGCTCACGCCGGATGTGCAATGATGCGTGAAACGCAGGAATTGGCAGGCGAAGCATGGGTGCAACGAAGACAGCCACGCTCTACCGGATGGTGACGGACGACCATGTCTGTCCCTATGGAATCAAGAGCCGTTATCTGCTGGGCCGCGCGGGCTATGCGGTCGACGATCGCTGGCTGACGACGCGTGCCGAAACCGATGCCTTCAAGGCCGAGCATGACGTGAAGACGACGCCGCAGACGTTCATCGACGGCGTGCGGATCGGCGGGCATGACGACGTGCGGCGGTTCCTGGGCAAGCCGATTGCCGACCCCGATGCCACCAGCTACCGGCCGGTGATCGCGATCTTCGCGATGGCGGCGGCAATGGCGGTTGCAGTGACATGGGCGGCCAGCGGCGCGCTGTTGACGGTTCGGACGCCAGGATGGTTCATCGCGATCGCCATGTGCATTCTGGCGGTGCAGAAGCTGCAGGACCTCGAAGGCTTTGCGACGATGTTCCTGGGCTATGACCTGCTCGCGCGGCGCTGGGTGCCCTATGCCTATGTATATCCCTTTGCGGAAGCGCTGGCCGGGGTGCTGATGCTTGGCGGCGTGCTGCCGTGGCTGTCGGTTCCGGTGGCGCTGTTCATCGGCGGTGTTGGCGCGGTGTCGGTGATCAACGCGGTGTATGTGCAGAAGCGCGAGCTCAAATGTGCGTGCGTGGGGGGCAATTCGAACGTGCCGCTGGGTTTTGTTTCGCTGACCGAGAATTTGATGATGGTGGCGATGGCGTTGGCGATGCTCGTCTGGCCGGCATGGCTCATGCGCTAGCGAGGGCGATCAAGGAGATCTGGCGCCCATAATCGGGCTCGGCGCGGTGGGTGGTGCGGCGGTAGCTGAACCAGAGATCGGGGTTGGTGAGCGTGTCGTGGCCGGTGGTGATGATGGTGCGGACGCCGGCGCGCGCAAGGCTGAGGGCGATGAGGCCGGGCATGTCGAAATGGGCGTGGCCGGGGCGGCCCTGGGTGAAGAAGTGCGCGAATTCCGGGTCCTGGGCGAGGAAGCGGTCGCGGAAGGCGTCGTCGACCTCGTAGCTGGCGCGCTGGATGCAGGGGCCGATGGCGGCGGTGATGCGCTCGGGAGCGGCGCCGAGGGCGACCATGGCATCGACGGTGGCGGCGGCAATGTTGCCGAGGGTGCCTTTCCAGCCGCTGTGGGCGGCGCCGATCACCTTGGCCTTGGCGTCATGGAAGAGGATGGGAGCGCAGTCGGCGGTGAGGATGCCGAGTGCCACGCCGGGGGTGTTGCTGACCATGGCATCGGCGTGGGGACGGTCGGCATCGGGGAAGGGGGTGGTGATGGTGATGACGTCGCAGCTGTGGACCTGGTGGAGGGTAGCGAGGGCGGCGCCGGGGGTGGCGGCTGCCACGGCGCGGCGGCGGTTTTCCCGCACGTTTTCGAAGGTGTCGTCGGAACCGAGTCCGACGTTCAGGCTGGCGTAAAGGCCGGTCGATGTGCCGCCCTGGCGGGTGAGGAAGCCGTGCGGGGTGGCGAGCTGGGGGACGCTGACGAAGGGGACTTCGGTCATTTCAGGACCTTCCTGCACAAGATGTCCTCATCGGCCTGTTCGCCCACCATAAAGGCATAGGGGCGGATTTCGGTGAAGCCCTGGCGGGCGTAGAAGCGCCTGGCGCGGTGGTTTTCGGCCCAGACCGAGAGCCAGATTTCCTGTGCACTCCGGGCGGCGGCGCGGGTGTGCACCCAGTCCATCAGCGCCTCGGCGATGCCCTGTCCGTGCCAGGGCTTGAAGATGTAGAGCTGGCGGAGTTCGATGGCGGGGCCGGCCGGCTCGACGGGGAGGGTGATGCCGCTCAGCTTGGCGAAGCCGATGGGGGTGCTGCCCGCGCAGGCGAAGCGGACTTCCAGGGCGGGGTCGGCGAGCTCGGTGGACTGGGCGGTGTCGGAGCCTTTTTCGAGGAAGCTCGCCAAGTCGTTGAGATTGTAGAGGTGGCCGAAGGTTTCGATGAAGGTGGCGCGGGCGATGCCGCCGAGCGTGGCGCCTTCATGGGGCTCGGCATCGCGGTAGTGGATCATGCGTCGAATCCTGCGGGGGTGGGCCAGCCGGGGCTGGTGAGGGCCATGGCCTTGAACAGCGCACCCATTTGCGCAGGCGCTGTGAGGCGGGCAAGGCCGGCGGCGATCTTTGCCGCTTCTGCGATGGGTTTGCCGCGGGAGAGGGCGGCGGCGCGGCTGTGGATGCCGAGTGCTGCGAGGAACCGGCCCTGGGGGATTGGGCCGTGGGAGGGGAGATTTGCGGCGTGCTGGAGGGCTGAAAAAGCGACATGCGCGGTCAGATCCGCCTCGCCGGGGGATGAAAAAGGGTCGTGCGGGGTGCCTGCGCGGATGGCTTGCAGCGTGTCGGCGGCGGTTTCCGACTGGCCATAGTCGATGATGAGGGCGGCACCGCCCTGCGCCCTGAGCCGGGCGGCGAGGGTGGCGATGAGGGCTTCGCCGGTTTCGTTTCGCTCCTGGGAAGTGGTTTCGGGGGAGGGGAGGGTGGCGGCGAGGAAGCGCTCGCCGTTATGGCCCACGGCGCGCTCCTGACCCTGGCCCAGATGCTGGCGGATGGGCAGGGCGTCGAAGAATTCGTTGGCGATGACGATGAGGGCGGTGTCGGTGGGCAGCGTCGACAAGTCGTCGTGCCATTCGGGGGGGTGTTGCGCGAGCGTTGTGGCTTGGACGGCGCGCAGCGTTGGCGAGGTTTCGACGAGGGCCAGACTTGGGGTGAAGCCGGGGATGCGCGCCAGCAGCCGCAGGGCATCGGCCATCAGGGTGCCGCGGCCGGGGCCGAGCTCGACGAGGGTGAGGGGGGGCTGGCCGGCGCGGAGCCAGAGATCGCCGATCCAGCCGCCGATCATCTCGCCGAACAGCTGGCTGACTTCGGGGGCGGTGGTGAAATCGCGGCCCAGCGGATCCTGGGCGGCGTAATAATGGCTGTTGCACGCCGCCATCCAGGCATCGAGGCGAAGCGGGCCGTCGCTTGCGATGCGGGCCGCAAGGGCGTCCGCAAGCTCGGTCAAGCCAGCGCCCCGACAGGCTGGCGCGACCGCGCGCGCCAGATGAGGAAGAGGCCGGCGAGGATGATCGGCAGGGTGAGGGTCTGGCCCATGGTGAGGCCGGTCGAAAGGATGCCGAGCTGGACATCGGGCTCGCGGAAGTTTTCCACGATGAAACGCGAGAGGCCGTAGCCGACGCCGAAGACGCCCGAGAGAAGGCCGGGGCGGAGCCGGGCGCCGGTCTTCCAGTGCAGCCATTGCAACACTGCGAACAGCAGCACGCCTTCGAGGGCGGCTTCGTAGAGCTGCGAGGGGTGACGCGGCTCGGGGCCGCCGCCGGGGAAGATGATTCCCCATTCGGTGCCGGTGGCGCGGCCGTAGAGCTCGCCGTTGATGAAATTGGCGAGGCGGCCACACAGGAGCCCGAAGGGGCTGACGGTGGCGACGGCATCGAGGATTCGCAGGCCGGAGATGTTCTGCGAGCGGCCGAAGGCGAGGCAGGCGATGATGACGCCGGCACAGCCGCCGTGGAAGCTCATGCCGCCATCCCAGAGCCGCAGGATGGCGAGCGGATCGGCCAGATATTTCGTCGGGTTGTAGAAGAGGACATAGCCGAGCCGGCCGCCGAGGATGACGCCGAGTGCCGCCCAGGTGATGTAGTTGTCGAGCTGCTCGGCGTTCATCACCGGGTGCGGCAGCTTGATCATGCGGCCGAGCTGCCACCAGCCGAAGCCGATGGCGGCGATATAGGCGAGGCTGTACCAGCGCAGCGCGAACGGCCCCAGATCGAGCCCGAACAGGCTGAAGCCGGGGATGGTGAAGATTTCGGGGCTGAGCCCGAGGCTGGTGAAATCCAGCGCGGTCTGCAGATACGCGAGCACGCGACCCTCTCATATTGCCAAGGGCGGACCGGCTTGCCCCCTTGGATGCCGCGCACCATAACTGCGGGGATGGATTTTGCCAGTGGGAGAGCGTGATGGCTGATGATCTGGAGAGCTTCCGCGCAGAAGCGCGAGCGTGGTTGGAAGCCAATTGCCCCGCTGCGATGCGCGCACCGGTCAAGCGCGAGGAGGATGTGTGCTGGGGCGGGCGGAACTTCGTCTTTTCCAGCCCTGAGCAGAAGCAGTGGCTCGATGCGATGGCGGCGAAGGGCTGGACGGTGCCCGAATGGCCTGTGGCTTATGGCGGCGGCGGGCTGAGCCGTGCGGAGGCGAAGGTGCTGGCGCAGGAGATGCGCGCGATCAGGGCGCGGCCGCCGCTTTCGAGCTTCGGCATCTGGATGCTGGGGCCGGCCCTGCTGAAATATGGCAGCGAGGCGCAGAAGCTCGAGCATCTGCCGAAGATCGCGCGCGGCGAGATCCGCTGGTGCCAGGGCTATTCAGAGCCGGGGGCGGGGAGCGATCTTGCCTCGCTGCGCACTTCGGCGGTGCGGGAGGGTGACCACTTCGTCGTCAACGGCCAGAAGGTCTGGACGAGCTATGCCGACAAGGCGGACTGGATCTTCTGCCTGGTGCGCACCGATATGGCGGCAGCGAAGCATCTCGGCATTTCGTTCCTGCTGTTCGACATGGCGAGCGAGGGGGTGAGCACCTCGCCGATCCGGCTGATTTCGGGGGCCTCGCCCTTTTGCCAGACCTTCTTCGACAATGTGCGCGTGCCGGTGGAAAACCTGATGGGCAAGGCCGGCAAGGGCTGGGACATTGCGAAGTATCTGCTGACGCACGAGCGCGAGATGATCGGCGGGATGGACGGGGCCGACACGCGGTCGAGCGTTTCGCAGATCGCGAAGAAGGTGCTCGGCGAGAATATCGACCCGCTGCTGCGCGCCGAGATCATTCGCCATGAGGTCGATGCCTGGGCGTTTCTGCTGACGATGGAGCGGGTGAAGGACGAGGCGCGCGCCGGGCAGGGAACGGGGGCGCTCAGCTCGATGCTCAAATACTATGGCACGGAGCTCAACAAGCAGCGGATGGAGTTGCTGATGAGCGTCAATGGCTCGGACGCGCTGGCCTGGGAGGGCGACAACGAGGGCGAAGGTGACCTGGCGCGCTCCTGGCTGCGCAGCCGCGCCAATTCGATCGAGGGCGGCACCAGCGAAGTGCAGTTGAACATCATCGCCAAGCGCGTGCTTGCACTTCCGGGAGCTTGAGATGGCGCTTGTACTGAACGACGACCAGAAGATGATCCGCGAAGCGGCGGACGGGTTCTTTGCCGATGCGGCGCCGGTGGCCGAGCATCGGCGGCTGCGCGATGCCAATGATCCGATCGGCTTCTCGCGCGCCACCTGGAAGGCGATGGCCGAGATGGGCTTTGCCGGCGTGATGGTGCCCGAGGCGCATGGCGGCGCCGGGCTGGGGGCGGTCGAGGCCGGGCTGGTGCTCGAGGCGATGGGGCGCAATCTGTCGGCAGCGCCGATGCTTTCGACCGCACTTCTGGGGGCCACGGCGCTGGTGAAGGGGGGCACGGCCGAGCAGCAGGCGAACCATCTGCCGCTGATCGCGGCGGGCGAGCGGCTGTTTGCGCTGGCGGCGGACGAGGCGGCGCGGCATGCGCCCTTTCATGTCGCGACCTTCGCCGAGCCTTCGGGCAATGGCTTTCGGCTGAGCGGCATCAAGCCGTTCGTGCTCGATGGCGGGGCGGCCGACTGGCTGATCGTGGCGGCGCGGACCGACGGCGAGACGGGGGACCGCAAGGGCATCACG
Organism: Polymorphobacter multimanifer; assembly: GCF_014205635.1. GTDB lineage: Bacteria > Pseudomonadota > Alphaproteobacteria > Sphingomonadales > Sphingomonadaceae > Sandarakinorhabdus > Sandarakinorhabdus multimanifer. The sequence continues at coordinate 18,755 of NZ_JACIIV010000007.1, read as the reverse complement.
CTGTTTCTCGTGCCGGCCAATGCCGCCGGGGTGAGCATTGCCCGGCGATCGATGGTCGACAGCCGCGGGACGGCGCGGGTGACATTGGACGGCGTCGAGGTCGATGGCGCCGATGTGCTCGGCGAGGTTGGCAAGGGCGGGCGGCTGCTGGAAGCCGTGCTCGATGTGGGGCGTGCCGGGCTGGCGGCGGAGATGCTCGGCGTGGCGGGGCAGAGCTTTGCCACCACGGTCGATTATCTGAAGCAGCGCGAGCAGTTCGGGGCGAAGATCGGCAGCTTCCAGGCGCTGCAGCACCGTGCGGCGCATCTGTTCTGCGAGATCGAACTGGCACGCTCGGCGACGCTGCGGGCCTTGCAGGCGCTCGATGCCGGGGATGCGCAGGCGCCGCTGTTCGTGAGCCTGGCCAAGGCCAAGGCCGGCGATGTGGTGAAGCTTGCCACCAACGAGGCGGTGCAGATGCATGGCGGGATCGGCATGAGCGACGATTACGACATCGGCTTCTTCATGAAGCGGGCGCGGGCGGCGGCGGAGACGTTCGGTGATTCGGGCTTTCATGGCGACCGGATGGCGTTGATGATCGGTTATTAGTTGCCAAGCGTGCCGACCTTGGCACAAATGGCGCCTGCAAGCGCCGGAGACACGGTGCGGCTTCCTTGGGGAAAGTTATGAAGAGCGCACTCGACACTGCCATCGATGCCACCGTGGCGCAGATCATCGCCCCCGGTGGGCCGCTGGCGGTGGGGGAGGCTGTTGTGCGCGGTGTCACGCTGCCGGTGTTTTCGGCGGCCCCTGCCAATCTGCGCGATTTCTTTGCCTATTTCTTCGCGGTCAACGCCGACAAGGAATTTCTTGTCTATGGCGACGAGCGGCTGACCTTTCCGCAGGTGCAGGCGCGCAGCCTGCGGATGGCGGCGATGCTGCAGCACCGCCATGGCATCGCCAAGGGCGACCGGGTTGCGATCGCGATGCGCAACTATCCCGAATGGGTGGAGGCGTTTATCGCCATCACGCATCTGGGTGGCGTTGCCGTGCCGATGAACGCCTGGTGGACCGCCGAGGAGCTCGACTACGGCCTGAAGGATTCAGGCACGCGGCTGGTGCTCGCCGATGAGGAGCGGGCTCGGCGGGTGAAGGCGGCGGGCTATGCCGGTTGCGTGCTGACGGTGCGGACGAGTGCCGAAGTGGCGAACGAGCTGGGCTTTGCGCGCTCCGAGGACGAGATGGCGGCCTCGCCGGATACGACCTGGTTCCTCCCCGAGATCAGCCCCGAGGACGATGCCACGATCATGTACACCTCGGGGTCGACCGGCCATCCCAAGGGGGCGGTGTCGACGCATCGCGGCGTGGTGTCGGGCACGATGAACTATCTGGTGATGGGGCTGGCGCTGCTCAGCCTGGCACAGCAGCAGGGGATCGCCCCGCCGGCGCAGCAGGTGATGCTGCTCAATGTGCCGCTGTTCCACATCACCGGCTCGGTGCCGGTGATGCTCGTTTCGGTCGCGATCGGCCGCAAGATGGTGATCATGCACAAATGGGATGCCGGCGAGGCGCTGCGGCTGATCGAGAAGGAACGCGCCACCTATTTCGTCGGCGTGCCCACCATGAGCCTCGAGATGATGATGCACCCCGGCCGGGCGAAGTACGACACCTCGTCGCTGGTCGATATCGCGTCCGGCGGGGCACCGCGGCCACCCGAGCATGTCGAACGGCTGATCAAGGAGCTGCCGGGCAAGAACCCGCTGCAGGGCTATGGGCTGACCGAGACCAATGGCGTGGGGGCCGGCAATTTGCGCGACAACTATCGCGCCAAGCCCAATTCCACCGGCCGTGCCTCGCCGCCGCTGGTGGAGATTCGCATTGTTGCCGCCGATGCCGCCGATTGCGCGGTGGCGCTGCCGGCGGGCGAGGTGGGCGAGGTGTGCCTGCGCTCGGCGGCCAATGTGCGCGGCTACTGGATGAAGCCCGACGCCACCGCCGAGGCCTTCCCCGGCGATGGCTGGTTCCGCTCGGGCGACCTGGGGTATCTCGACGAGGATGATTATCTGTTCATCGTCGACCGCAAGAAGGACATCATCATCCGGGGCGGCGAGAATATCTCGTGCCAGGAAGTGGAAGCGGCGCTTTATGCGCACCCGGCGGTGGCGGAGGCGTGTGTGTTCGGGCTTCCCGACGAGCGGCTCGGCGAGATCGTGGGGGCGGTGGTGCACGCCAAGGACGGCGCAGCACTCGAGGGCGAAGCGCTGATCGAGTTTGTGAAGCGCGACCTGGCGAGCTTCAAGGTGCCGGCGCGGCTGTGGTTCTCGAGCGAGCAGCTGCCCAAGCTGGGCTCGGGAAAGATCGACAAGGTGACGCTTCGCAAGCATTATCGGGGCGTCCATACAGGCTGAGGAGACAGCGCATGTTCACCACCATGGTCGAAGGCACCCGCGAAGATTGGGCGCATATCGCTGCCGAGCACGGCAAGCACCAGGTGAGTGCTGCGCCCAGGCAGATCATGGACTCGCTGGCGCGGCTGGAGGCGATCGAAGTGGGGTTCGGTGCCAACCAGTTGCAGCACAGCCTGATGGCGGGGACGCTCGCGCGGCGGGCCGGGGCGAGCGACGAGGAGGTGGTGGCAGCGCTTTGCCATGATCTGGGCAAGCTGTTCAGCATCCCCAACCATGGGCCGATTGCGGCGGAAATGCTCAAGCCTTATGTGGCTGACGACATCTATATGGCGGTGAAGCACCACCAGGATTTCCAGGGCAAATATTATTACGAGTATCTGGGCAAGCCGGGGACGCTGCGCGAGGGGTTTGCGGCGGAGAGCTGGTATGGATTTGCCGTGAAGCTGGTCGATGACTGGGATGCGCCGGCGTTCGACCCGGCGTATCCGGCGGATGATCTGGCGAGCTTCGAGGATGTAGTCTGCCGTGTGTTCTCGGCGCCGAAGCGGATGATCTGAGGGGCTGCAGCGACCGGGAATGACCGGCCGCTGCATCACCCATGGTTCTGCGCGTGGCTATGCGGCGGGCAGCTCCGACACTTCCCATGAGTCGATGAACCGCCGGCCCGGTCGCCAGCCCATGTTGGGGCCCGTCATCGCAAGCGCCTGATTGCCGATCACGGCGGTGGCGCGCTTCCAGCGCTTGTCGGAACCGTCATAGGTCATGGCGGTGATTTCCAGCCTGCCGCGGCCCACCCAGCGTGCGGACTGGAGGCTGACGATGGCGACGGCGGGGTCGCTGCCGATCTGCACATTGTCCACCAGATCATCGAGCGAGCCGATGGCCGTGTTGCGGAACGGAATTTCCAGCAGGGCGGTGGTGGTGACGCAGGTTCCAGTTTCGGAGCAGGTGGGCTCGGCGTTGTCGAGGCCGGAGATGATGAACTTGCCGCCCAGCCTGTACGCCAGGCCGATGACCAGCGCGCGCCGATCCTCGGCCTTCAGATCGAGAGCACGGCTGGGCTCGGCAGCCGTTGATGCCGCCGCAGCGGCGGCGAAAATGGTAAGGGCGGCGCTGGCCGCGACAATCATCATGCGCATATCGACCTCGCTACAGATACTGGAGGGCAGGATACATGAACTGGCCGAAGGATCAACTGCGGCACCGGGCACGAGTTGTCGCGTCGTGGCGGGCTTTCACTTCGTCGAGGGGGGTCAGGCGGGCAGGCGATTGACGGCCAGCAGGTATTCGCTGCCGCCGAGGCGGGCGAGGACATCGGCGAGGGGCTCCTCGATCGTGCGCATCCAGTGCGCGTTGGCGTGGAGGAGGCTGCCGGGTGCGGTGAGCAAGCCGACATGGCCGGGGAAGAAGGCGATGTCGCCGGCTTGTGCGTCTGCCGGGTCGATGCGGCGCCCGAGGCTTTCGCGCTGCTGGTCCGAATCGCGGGGGCAGGGGATGCCGAGGGCGGCGAGAGCGGACTGAACCAGGCCCGAGCAATCGACGCCATCGGGGGTGCGGCCGCCCCAGACATAGGGGGCTTCAGCAAACAGTCGTGCGATGGCGAGGGGGGAGCGCGCAGCGTGCGGGGCGACATGCGCCTTGTGGACATGGCCGCCGCCGGCCAGCGCCAGGAAGCGTGCGGAGGGGACGGCGTGGATGCGGCTCCCGAGCGGCAGGTGGTGGAGGACGGGGGCCTTGATGTCCGGCCGGGCGAACACCGGGGCGCTGCGTGCGGTGATGATGTGCGCAGGCGCGGGCTCTTCCGGGGGGTCGGCGAGCGCGGCGAGCGGCACCCAGCCGGTGTAGCCATCGTGGAGGGTGCGGCCGAAGGCCCAGTCACCTTGCATGTCGTAGGCGTCGAAGGGTTCGCCGTGGAGCAGTTCGGAGACGGCTGGGGCGTCGGCATCGGGCTCGGCGGCGAGCGGGGTGCGTGGCCGGGTGGCGACCATCGGCAGCGGGGCGGTGTAGCGACCGGCGGCGACGGTGCCGGCGAGGCCGATCTCGACGAGATCGCCACGGGCGATGTGGATGCGCGGATCGAGCACCGGGCGGGGGCCGGTGATGCGGACATCGGGAAGGCTCATCGGGCGAACCGCGCCCCGAACCGCGCCGTAAGCAGGGCGAAGCTGGCGCGCAGGGCGAGGGCCTCGCCGCCCTTGGGGCGGCCGGGGCGCGCGGCGCTGTTCCAGGCGAAGGTGTCGAAATGCGCCCAAGGCTGGCCGGCGGGGACGAACGCCTTCAGGAACAGCGCGGCGGTGATGGCGCCGGCCATCGGGCCATCGGCGCTGTTGACCATGTCGGCGATCGGCGACTTGAGCATGTCGGCATAGGGCGCCCAGAGCGGCAGCCGGGCCAGCGGATCGTGGGTGGCGCCGGCGGCGGTGTAGAAATCGGCGGCGAGCGCATCATCGGGGGTGAACAGCGCCGGCAGCTCGGGGCCGAGTGCGACGCGCGCGGCTCCGGTGAGCGTGGCGAAATCGAGGATCAGCGCGGGCTTTTCCTCGGCGGCGAGCGCCAGCGCATCGGCGAGGACGAGGCGGCCCTCGGCATCGGTGTTGGTGATCTCGATGGTCTTGCCGGCGCGCGAGGCGATGATGTCCCCGGGGCGCATGGCGTTGGCGCTGATGCTGTTTTCGGCCGCTGCCACGAGCAGCCGCAGCCGCACCGGCAGCCCCGCCTGCATGACCAGCCGGGCGAGCGCCAGGGCGGTGGCGGCGCCGCCCATGTCCTTCTTCATCAGCCCCATCGAATTGCCGGGCTTGATGTTGAGACCGCCGGAATCGAAGGTGATGCCCTTGCCGATGATGGTGAGCCGGGGGTGGGCCGGATCACCCCATGCGAGGTCGATGAGCCGCGGCGCCTGGGCGGCGGCGCGGCCGACGGCGTGGATGAGCGGGAAATTGGCGTCGATGAGCGCTTCGCCGACGATGGTGTTCGTCGTGGCGCCGAACTGTCGGCCTTGGGCTGCGACGGCGGCGGCGAGCTCGGCCGGGCCCATGTCGGCGGCGGGCGTGTCGATGAGGTCGCGTGCCAGGGCGGTGGCCTCGGCCATGGCGACCGCGTCGCGCAGGGCGACGGGCTCGCTGGCGAGCAGCATCCGCGGCCCGGCGTTGGTGGCAGCCTTGTAGCGGGTGAAATGATGCTGGGCGAGCAGCCAGCCCAGAAGCGGGAGCGGCGCCGTGCTCCGCCAGCGGCCGGGCGGGAGCCGGGACGCGGCGGCGGCCAGCGCGAAGGGGCCGGGGGCGGCGCTGCCGAGGCCGGCGAGTGCCAGCAGTTCGGCGGGGGCATCGCCGGGCAACAGCAGAACTTCGCCGGCGGCGGCCTTGAAGCGATGGGCCGCCACCAGGCTGCGGTGGCGCTCGGAGGCGGTGCGCAGCCAGGCATCAAGGGCTTCGGGAGCCAGTGGCACGAGGCGTGACGCCGGTCCGCCATCGTCGAGGACAAGCAGGGCGGAAAATTCGGTCATGCCAGGGCATCCGGTGCGGCGGGGGAGGAGATGGGGATCACCAACCAGCCCTTGCCATGCCGGGCGCAAATCGCAAGCCCGTGGGGGATCAACGCGGTGGCAGCAGCCTGAGCGGATCGATGGCGGTGCGGCCGTTGCGGATCTCGAAATGCAGTTGCGGCTCGGCGACGGCGCCGGTGCTGCCGACCCGGGCGATCGGCTCGCCGGCCTTGACGCTGGTGCCGCGCTGGACGAGCAGCGCCTCGTTATGGCCATAGGCGGTGACCCAGCCGCCTTCGTGGCGGATGAGGACGAGGTTGCCGAAGCCGGTGATGGCATCGCCGGCATAGGCGACGGTGCCATCGGCGGCGGCGCGCACCGGGCTGCCGGCGCCGGCCTTGAGATTGATGCCATCGTTGAAGCGGCCGGCGGGCTTGGGACCGAAACCGGCGAGCAGGCGGCCATCGACCGGCCAGCGGAAGGCGGGTGCGCCTGCGACCGGCCGCGGCGTTGCGGCGGAGGACCTTGGCGTTGCAGGGCCGGCGCGGCCGGCAGGCTCGGTGCCGGTGATGAGCGTTTCCACATCGAGGGAGAAGGCGCGGGCGCGGGCCTCGATCGAGGTTGGCGTTGAAGGGGTCGCCGTGGAGCGCCGCGCATTGGCGGGGCGTGCCGGGGTCGTGCGCCGGGGAGGACGCGAGGCGAGCGTGGCCGAGCGCGCGGGCAGCTGCAACCAGTCTCCGACGCGCAGCAGATAGGGTGGCTCGAGCCGGTTGAGCGTGACTACATCGGTCCAGCGCACACCCTGATCGCGCGCGATGGCGATTCCGGTGTCTCCGGGGCGGACGACATAGGTGCGCACGCCACGTGATTCGCGCGCCTGGGAAGCTGCTTTTGCGGCGGAGGATGCCCTGGAAACGGCTTGCGGGCCTTGTCGACGACCCGGGCTGGGCGCACAGGCTGCAAGCAGTGCGACCATGGCCAACGTTGCCAGGGCGGAGGAATAACGACGACGCACTGTCTTTGCTTAGCGGCAAGGTCGATGTTTTTCCAGTTGTTTGGCCCGGAGCGCAGTGGCCGAACGTGGTGCACGAGCAATTCGAGGCGAGTGACAATGCTTGCGCCTGATATAACAACGATCGTGGCTGTAATGAATTTGTTAATAAAATCAAGTGGCTTTGCGGCACTCCGGCTTGCGGCACTGCAGCACTTCAGTTATCAGAAATGTCGATTGAGATAACGCCCCCCGGTGAATGGGTCCATTTCAGCAAGCAGGGAGAAAATGACGATGTCGACGTTCAGGACCGTGGCTGTGGCAGCCCTTGTGATTGCAGGTGTGGCAACCCCCGCTTCGGCTGTCGTGACATTCGCGAGTTTCTCCTCGGCGACGACGACGCGCAACGTGCGGTTCGTGAGTGGTGCGGAAACGAGCCGGTTCATTTCGACGCTGAACAGCAGCGCCACTGCAGCATCGGCGGTGCCGGTCATCTTCTCGATCCTCGGCGCGCCGCCGGTCCTGCAGGGCGTTGCCAGCACACTGAAGCTCGACGCGACGCTGCCTTCGCAGACGGGTGGATCAGGCGCGTTCAGCCTTTCCGGCCTCTCGGGCACGATGGCGTTCACGGCCAATGATCCGGTTTCATATCTGAGCGCAACGGGAACGAACCTGCTGACCGTGTTCTTCAGCGATGCCGCGCTGAACGGCACCATCGGCGCCAGCACGGGTGGCGTGTCGGGGAGCACCGTTGGCGGCTCCACCATCTCGTTCACGTCGGACTTCCTGGACTTTTCCGCGCTGACCGCAGCAGACATGTCGCTGTCGCTGTCCGCCGTGTTCAGCACGTTCGGCAATTTCGGAACGCCGTCGCGGCTGCGCAATTTCCGCGCCACGCTCGGTGGGCAGTTCTCGTCCGATCCGGCACAGGCGCTGATCCCGGAACCTGGCACATGGGCCATGCTCGTTGCGGGTTTCGGGTTGGTCGGCGTGTCGGTTCGCCGTCGCCGCCGCGTCTTGATCGCCTGACCCTTCAATTTCAGCTTGCCAAAAGGGCGCCACGGACATGGTCCGCGGCGCCCTTTTCTTTATCTAGACCGCGAAGAATGGCCCTTTCCGCTGCGCAACATGGTGCACAGTTGGTCACTTGGCCAAGCACTATGGTGATTTTGGGCAACTATCCTGCCCCATCGATTAACCCATCTTGCAGCGCAGTGACCTATACCGTAGGAGAGAGATGCATCCTAGGGGAAGCGCTGATTCGGTGGGCGGGTTAGGCTTTTGTTATTGGGGGTGAAGGCCTGATTAAGGCCGACGAACAGGGAGAAAGATTAATGTCGATGTTCAAGTCTTTGGCGGTCGCGAGCCTTGTTGCTGCCGGTATTGCCACCCCGGCGTCCGCCGTGGTCACCTTCGCAAGCTTCTCGTCGGCAACGCAGACGCGCAATGTGCGCTTCGTCAGCACCGCCGGCACCAGCTCGTTCATCACCACGCTCAGCAACAGCGCCACTTCGGCCTCGGGTGTGCCTGTCGTGTTCTCGATCGCCGGTGCACCGCCGGTCCTTCAGGGCGTGCAGTCGCTTCTGACCATCAATGCGACGATCCCGTCGGCGAGCGGCGGCGCGGGCGCTTTCAGCCTCGCCAACATGACCGGCACCTTCTCGATCATCTCGAATGCGGCCGTCACGCTCGGCAGCATCACCGGCACCAACCTGCTCTCGGGCACCTTCGGTGGCGCAAGCCTCAACGGTGAAATCGGCGGCGGCACCGGTGGTGTCACGGCCAGCACCGTTGGCGGCTCGACCATTAGCTTCACCTCCGACTTTCTCGCATTCTCCGACATCGTTGCGTCGGATCTGTCCTGGGCGCTGTCGGCCGTGAACAATGCGTTCGGCAACAGTGCGGGCCGTCTGCGCGGTTTCCGTGCCACCCTTGGCGGCCAGTTCTCGTCCGAACCGGCTCCGCGCCTGCTCGTTCCCGAGCCCGCCACCTGGGCGATGCTCGTCCTGGGCTTCGGCCTGGTCGGTGTGTCGGTCCGTCGTCGTCGCAACGTCGTCGTCGCCTGACACCAAGCTTCCTGGTTCCGGGAAAGGCGCTGTGGAGCAATCCGCAGCGCCTTTTCTTTTTCGGCTTGGCCGGCTCTCATCGAGCTTTGCATTGCCCCTCATCATAGAACGTAAAGTAGTCGGTAAGAAGGCCTAACGAAGTGCTGACGTATTTTGCTGTGTCAGAAGCTTGATCTCGAGAATGAATTCAGTATTCAGACTCATCGATGCGAAAGGTCTTTGACAGGAATGGCGATCAGGACATTCCGGCGGCACAGAGATCAAAATGTTGCCCTGCAGATCCATTGCCGTGCGCGGGCAGCGCGCCGGGCGTCCGGTGTCTTGCCCCTCGGCCTCGTCGTCGTTTCGGGTGGCGTTTCGGATCTTTGTAGCCGGTGGGGTCGTGCGGGCTGATCCTCCATATCTTTGTCACTGCCGAAGGGCGCTGCCGGCCGGACCGACCGCGTTCTCTGTCTCGATCGCCGAGTGACATTGCGCTTGGTCGAGTTAGTTCCCGCCTTATGTGCCTAACAAATGTAAAACAATGTAAGGCAATCATGGACTGCGACGAGCGGTGCAACTGATCGTAAACCATGATGTTGGCCGGAGATAACAGGTGGTTGGTCCGATGGGCGGATCGGGCTCCTGCTACGCGTTGCGGCGGTTCCCAAACCGTCGCAGGTATGAGGAGAGTAGCATGCGCTTAATCAAATCCTTGGCCGCGACGGGCCTTTTCGTTGCTGCAACCATTGCTGCCCCGGCAGCAGCATTGACCACCTTTGCAAGTATCAGTCCTTCGACAACCGATCTGAATGTGACCTTCGTCAACGGCGACAGAACGGATCGGCTCTATACCTCGCTTACCGAGGGCGCCAGGGCTGCATCGGGTGTGCCGGTCATCTTCACCCTGGGCTTGGGCATTCCGAACCTGCAGTCGGTTGCGTCGACTTTCACGCTCGATGCGCAGATGCCTGACTCCGATGTCGGCTCGTCGGGTGCCTTCAGTCTCCTCGGCGCTTCAGGCAGCTTTTCGATCATTGCAAACAACGCGGTGACGACCGGCGGGATCACTGGAACGAACCTGCTTTCCGGCGTCTTCAACGGAGCATCGCTCAACGGTACAATCGGCGAGACGACCGGCGCTTTTCGTGCGAGCACCATCGGTGGGGCAACGATCACCTATTCGTCGGATTTCCTCGATTTCAGCGATGTGATCGATTCCGATTTTTCGCTGGCGCTGACGGCCGTCACCAACGCGTTTGCGCCCAATGGCAACCCGGGACTGGCCGGTTTCCGAGCGACAATCGGCGGGCAGTTTTCGTCGGAGCCGGTGCCGGCTTTCATTCCCGAGCCTGGCACATGGGCAATGCTGATCCTCGGATTCGGCATGGTCGGCATTTCGGCGCGTCGGCGCCAGAAGGTTGCCGTCGCCTGACCTGAACTGTCGGGTGAAATGAGGGGGCGCCGCAGCGAGGAGCTGCGGCGCCCTCTTCATATCCGGTACAACGTCTTGCGCAATCTTGGGTTTACAAACGTTAGCAAGTGCAAAATTATCGATAACGCTTAATTTTCCGGCAACCTTAACAGGCAGACATGCTTATAGGGGCACGGCGGGTCAGGCTGGTTCGATTCACGGGACCAGACCGCCTGTTGCGTGGTGGGCGATGCTTTTGTCGTTCACCTGGTTGGGAGTGTTGCATGTCAGTATCTAAAATCCTTGGCCTCGGCCTGTTGGCTGCGGGCATTGCCGCCGCGCCAGCATCTGCTCTTACCACCTTTGCTTCCATCAGCCCGGCAACGACCAGCCTCAACGTTCGCTTCGTTGGGGACAACGGCACCAGCCGCCTGTTCACCACGACTTCGGCCACGGACAACGCTGCCAGCGGCGTGCCGGTGTTCTTCACCCTCGCCCTTGATGGCGTCCCGGCCGCTCTGCAGTCGGTCAATGCCCGCTTCACCCTCGATGCGTCGATGCCGAGCGGCGTTGTCAACAATGCCGGCGCCTTCAGCCTGCTGGGCGCTACGGGCAATTTCTCGATCCTCGCCAACAACCCCATCACGGCAAATGGCATCACCGGCTTCAACCTGCTTTCCGCAGTGTTCACCGGCGGTTCGGTCAACGGCACCGTCGGCAGCTCGGCCGGCAGCTTCGGTTCGAGCACCGAAGGTGGTGGCACGATCACCTACACCTCCGACTTCCTGAGCTTCGACCAGATCTCGAATTCGGACTTCTCGCTGGCACTGACCGCCGTCACCAACGCGTTCAGCACCAATGGCAACCGCGTCAACGATTTCCGCGCCACCATCGGTGGTCAGTTCTCGTCGGAGCCGCTGCCGTCGTTCGTTCCCGAGCCCGGCACCTGGGCGATGCTGATCCTGGGCTTCGGCCTGGTCGGCGTTTCGGCACGTCGCCGCCGCAACACGACTGTCGTTGCCTGACACTCAGGTCGATTGCAGTGGCACGGGCGCCGTCGGCATTGCCGATGGCGCCCGTCGTCGTTCATGGGGCTTGCTGCGATGCCCACCGGGCAAGACCTGAAGCATGAATTGCCAGCTTCTGGCCGGCGCTGACACGGCTGTCGCATCCATGCTGATCGGTCGCCTGGGCCTTGTCGGGCTCCTGGTGTGCAGCTCGAGCCTTACGCTCGTCGCCTGATCGACCCGATGATCCGCAAGCCGGCAGGCGCGATCCTGCGGGCCTTTTGCTATTCGGAAAGTGGCCCGAGCACGGTGCGCAGTGCTTCGAGGCTGGCATAGTGCGTCATGTCGAGGTGGAGCGGCGTGACCGAGATGCAGGCCTCGTGCATCGCTTGCAGATCGGTGCGGTGACCGGGATCGGCCTTTTCCTTGCCGAAGCCGTGCCAATAATAGGGAAAGCCGCGCGGATCGGTGCGCTTGACGAGGTGGATGTTGCCATAATCGCGGAAGCCCTGCTCGGTGACGCGCACGCCGCGCACATCGGCGGCGATGACCGGCGGGAAGTTGATGTTGATGAGCATGCCCGGCGCCCAATCGACGGCGGCGATGCGGCGGATGATGTCGGCGCCGTGGGTGGTGGCGGTGCTGAAATCTTCCTGGCCGGCGGTGTAGTTCATCATCACCTGGCTGAGTGCGACCGAGCGGATGCCGGCGAGGCAGCCTTCCATCGCGGCCGAGACGGTGCCCGAGTAGGTGACGTCTTCGGCGAGATTGCCGCCGCGGTTGACGCCCGAGAGGATGAGATCGGGCTTGTGGTCGGCCATCACCGCACCCAGCGCCAGCATGACGCAATCGGTGGGGGTGCCGCGCACGCTGAAGCGGCGGGGGCCGATTTCGCGCAGGCGCACGGGCTGCGACAGGGTGAGCGAGTGGCCGGCGCCCGATTGCTCCTCGGCGGGGGCGACGACCCAGACATCGTCCGAAAGCTCGGCGGCGATGGCTTCGAGCGCCACGAGGCCGGGCGCGTTGATGCCGTCGTCATTGGTCACGAGAATGCGCATGGGGTGCCTTTCAGGCGGGGGTGAGCTGGGTGATGCCGCCCATATACGGGTGCAGCACCGCCGGGATGATGACGCTGCCATCGGCTTGCTGGCAATTTTCGAGGACTGCGACCAGCGTGCGGCCGACGGCGAGGCCCGAGCCGTTGAGGGTATGGACGAAGCCGCGGGTGCCTTTTTCGCCGCGTGTCTTGAGGCGCGCATTCATGCGGCGGCCCTGGAAATCGCCGCACCAGGAGATGCTGCTGATCTCGCGAAAGGCATTTTGCCCTGGCAGCCAGACTTCGAGATCGAAGGTGCGCTTGGCGGTGAACCCCATGTCCCCGGTGCAGAGCAGCATGCGGCGGAAGGGCAGGCCGAGGGCGGTGAGGATGGCTTCGGCGGAGGCGAGCATGTGTTCGTGCTCGGCTTCGGCCTGTTCGGGGGTGCAGAGGCTGACGAGCTCGACCTTTTCGAACTGGTGCTGGCGGATGAGGCCGCGCGTGTCGCGCCCCGCACTCCCGGCTTCCGAGCGGAAGCAGGGGGTGAGGGCGGTGAGGCGCAGCGGCAGGGTGTCGTCCTCGATGACGCTCTCGCGGACGAGGTTGGTGAGCGAGACTTCGGCGGTGGGGATGAGGTAGCGGCCATCGGTGGTCTGGAACAGATCCTCGCCGAACTTGGGGAGCTGGCCGGTGCCGAAGGCGGCGTCGGCGCGCACCAGCAGTGGCACCGCCATCTCGCGCCAGCCGGCGGCGACCTGGGTGTCGAGCATATACTGGCCGAGTGCACGGTGGAGGCGGGCGAGGGCGCCGCCGAGGACAGCGAAGCGGGCGCCGGCGATCTTTGCGGCGGCATCGGGATCGTAGCCGAGCCTTGCTGCGAGCACGTCGTGTTCGAGCGGGGTGAAATCGAAGGCGGGGATGCTGCCGAAGCGCGCGACTTCGACATTGCCGGTCTCGTCGGTGCCATGCGGCACATCATCGGCGGGGATGTTGGGCAGCTCGGCGAGCAGCGTTTCGACTATGGCCTGGCGGTCACGCTCCTCGGCTTCGAGGGCTGGGACCTGCGTCTTGAGCGCAGTCACTTCGGCGGTGAGCGCTTCGGCGGTGGCGCCATCACCGCGGCTGCGGGCCTGGCCGATGTCTTTCGACAGGCTGTTGCGGCGGGCGAGGGCGGCTTGCAGCGCGGTCTGCACGGCGCGCAGGCCGGCATCGGCATCGAGGATGGCGGCCGAGGGGGCGGCCAGCCCGCGCCGCGCGAGGCCGGTATCGAAGGTGGCGGGATCGGCTCGGATGGCGCGGATATCGTGCATCGCGCTGTCTTAGCCGCTCGGTGCAGACAGACAAGAGACTTGCAAAATGGGGATTCACCTTCGCCCGGATTGCGCCTAGTGTGACAGCCGTGATCGTGATTTGCCCCAACTGCGGTGCGCGCTACAAGCTGAATGAAGGGCTGGCCCAGGCCGGTTTGGGTCTGGGTGGCAAACGCATGCGCTGCGCCGAATGCGACCATCGCTGGACGCTTCCCGAGGCGGTCGAGCCGCCGCTGCCGGAGCCGGTGCCTGAACCCGAGGTCGAACCCGTTGATGAGCCGGTGCCCGAGCCGGTGCCCGAGCTGCCTGCGGAAGAGGAGCCTGACGACGAGCCGCGGCGCAGCTTTGCCTGGATCGGCTGGCTGATCGGCGTGTTGCTGCTGCTGGCGGCGGCCGTGCTTGCCGGCGGGGTGGCGCTGGAGCGGATCGATCCGGACCGGGTGCCGGTGGTGGGCGAATGGCTGCGGCCGCTGCAGCCCGGGCCATCACCGCTGGTGATCACGGCATCGGGCCGGCTGACGCCGCTGCCTTCGGGAACGATGCTGCTCGAAGTGGAAGGCGAGGTGCGCAACACGGGCCGCTCGGTGGCAGGGACGGCGGTGCTCAAGGCGACGCTCGAAGCGCCGGGCGGCGTGGTGCGGCGCTGGTCGATCGACGTGCCGGCGGCGGCGTTGCAGCCGGGCACGAGTGCGCGCTTCACCAGCACGCTCACCGATGTGCCGGGTGGCGCGCGGACGCTGCGGCTGGTGAGTGGCTGAGCGTCCCTACCTGTTTTGCGGCTGGATTTGGCGCCGCCCGCATGACACACCATGCCGGACTGCCGGCTGAAGGAACGACGGATGATTTTTGAGTATAGCGACAAATCCAAGGCGCTGATCGAGAAGCTGCGCGGTTTCATGGACGAGCATATCTACCCCAATGAAGCGCGCTACGAGCAGGAAGTGGCCGAGGGCGAGCGCTGGAAGGTGCTGCCGGTGATCGAGGAGCTGAAGCCCAAGGCGCGCGAGGCGGGGCTTTGGAACATGTTCCTCAACATCTGCGAGCATGACAAGGGCGAGTGGAAGGGGCCTGGCCTCACCAACCTCGAATATGCGCCGCTGGCCGAGGAAATGGGCCGCGCCATGTGGTCGAGCGAGGTGTTCAACTGTTCGGCGCCCGACACCGGCAACATGGAGGTGCTGCGCACCTATGGCTCGGAGGAGCAGAAGCAGACGTGGTTGCGGCCGCTGATGGCGGGCGAGATCCGCTCGGCCTTCCTGATGACCGAGCCGGCGGTGGCTAGCTCGGATGCGACAAACATCGAGACGTCGATCCGCCGCGAAGGCGACGAATATGTGGTCAACGGCCGCAAATGGTGGTCTTCGGGCGTGGGTGACCCGCGCTGTGCCATCGCCATCGTGATGGGCAAGACCGATACCAGCGCCCCGCGCCATGCGCAGCAGAGCCAGATCCTGGTGCCGCTCGATGCGCCGGGAATCAACAAGCTGCGGGCGCTCAAGGTGTTCGGCTATGATGATGCGCCGCACGGCCATTATGAGGTGATCCTCGACAATGTGCGGGTGCCGGTGGGCAACATGATCCTCGGCGAGGGCAAGGGCTTCGAGATTGCGCAGGGGCGCCTCGGGCCAGGCCGCATCCACCATTGCATGCGCTCGATCGGCGCCGCCGAGCGGGCGCTCGAGAAGATGGTGAAGCGGCTGAAGAGCCGCGTTGCCTTCGGCAAGCCGATTTCCGAGCACAGCCTGTGGCATGAGCGGATTGCCGATTCGCGCATTGCCATCGAGCAGGCGCGGCTGCTGACGCTCAAGGCCGCGTACATGATGGACACGGTGGGCAACAAGGGTGCTGCCAACGAGATCGCCATGATCAAGGTCGTGGCGCCGAACATGAGCTGCATGATCCACGACATGGCGATCCAGGCGTATGGCGGCGGCGGCGTGTGCCAGGACTTCGGTCTGGCGAGCGGCTATGCCGGTCAGCGCACGCTGCGGCTGGCGGATGGGCCCGACGAGGTGCATCGGCAGGCGATCGCGAAGAACGAGTTGAGAAGGTATAACTGAGCCAAGCCGGCGAGCGATAGCGAAGCTGTCGCGAGACACGGCGCAGTGCTCGGCCAGCGAGGCGGACAGCTTCGCTGGCCGAACTCGTCTGACGTCAGCCGCGGCTTTGCCGCGGCGCTGCCTTTCACATTGGCGCACAAGCCATCCCCCCTTGCGCCCCCAGCGCCTGCCTGCTAACCGCACCCTCCTACCGGGCGGGGCCAGCCCCCGTACAACAGGGTCTGTGCGGCCATGGCGGAACTGGTAGACGCGCAACGTTGAGGTCGTTGTGGGCGAAAGCCCGTGGAAGTTCGAGTCTTCTTGGCCGCACCAACCCTTTCCGTCGGGATCATCCGAGGGCTATTTCCGCGATCGACGCGATTATTGGCCCCCCCCAGAGCACCACGCAACTCGGAGGACACGCCGCTGGCCGGCACCATGGCCGCAATGCCGGTGATCGTGCCAAGGCCTTTGGTGACCATGGGCCTGAACAGATGCAAGACCGACGACATCGCCACCACCAGCAAGAATTGTCGCATGTTGCATTTTAAACATTGCTAACCACACCCGACATCGGACGGATATGCGCAGGGACTGAATCGGGGGATGAAAATGAAGACATTGTTGAAAGTGGTGCTGTTGGCTGCGGTTTCGTCGACGCCGGTTTTTGCGCAGGCGATCGGCCATGTGCATACGGCCGAATGCAACCATCAGTTCGATGACAATCAGGGCAGCTTCGACTCCGGTTCCTTCAATGCGGCTGTCGCCAGCATGTCGGGGGGCAGCGGCGGCGGCATGCAGTTCGTCCTGAACGACCTCGGCGGTGTCGGCATCGGAACCGACGCACGCAGGGGCTTCGAAGCCGCAGGAGCGTTGTTCTCCGGCCTGTTCAGGGACAATATCACGATCAATCTCGATGTGCGGTTTTCAGCACTCGGGCCAGGCATTCTTGGTTCGACGGGATCGACAACAAACACGGTTGGCGTGAATACCGTCCAGAGCGCGCTCGCTGCAGATGCCAAGACGTTTATCGACAGGCGCGCAATGACGACTTTGAGCGGCGCTCCCATCAGCTTTGTGTCGAACGAGCCTCCAGCGTCGGGCGCAATCGATTCTCGCCTGCGGTTTTTCGACGACAACAACACGTTCGATAACAACAATATCGCTGTGAATACTGCGCAAATGAAGGCGATGGGCCTCGCGCCGGTCTATGCCGCCAACAATCCGGGCGCGCGCGACGGATCGGTGTCGTTCAGCAGTGCCTTCGTCTGGGATTTCGACCCTACCGACGGCATCACGCCAGGCGCGTTCGATTTCGTTGGCGTTGCTGCGCACGAAATCGGCCATGCACTTGGCTTCCGCTCGGGTGTCGATCTTGCCGATGTCAACGCATTGCCAGGCAGGGCACTGCCTGGCGTTCGCGGGCTGAACAATATTGCCTGGGGAACGGTGCATGATCTGTTCCGCTATGGCGATTTCGGCGGTGATTTCGTGCGAGACTGGTCGATCGGCGGCAGTGCCTGTTATTCGATCAACGGCATGACGTGTATGGCACCACTTTCCACTGGTCGGCTGAATGGCGATCTGCGCCAGGCGAGCCATTGGAAGGACGACACGCTGCTGAATATCGCGCCGCCGCTGGGCCTGATGGACCCGACGGCAACCGGGCCGGGCGGGACCCGTCCAAGCCAGGTTTTTACCAAGTTCGATTTGTTCGCTTTCGATGCGATGGGGTATGACTGGGCGACCGTTGTGCCTGAGCCGCAAAGTTGGACGATGCTGATCGCCGGCTTCGGGATGGTCGGCGCTGCGGCACGCCGTCGGGGACGCCGCAGCCTCACTGCCTGAGGCGACATTGCGCCATGCAGATAGCCGGCGGCAGTCAGATGTCGCCGGCGTCTTCGAGGCCAGGCGCTGCAACATTTTCAAGCCGCGAATTGCTGCCTTTGGCTTTGACCATTCCGAGCAGCAGCACACGGCTTTGGGTTTGCTGATGCAATGAACTCGGCAGCCGATAGACAGGCCGGCGTTCGTTGAAGAGCAGACGGCTGCCGTATTGACCTGGCGAAAGCAGGACCGACGATTGCCGAGGTCTTCGGAAAGATCCGGATCGTCCGCGCCGCTGTCCATGCCTGGCTTCCACACAGCACAGCAGGCGAGACCGTTTTGCTGCGGACCGCAAGGTCGTGTCCCAGGTGGTGGTGTAGGTCGCGGTTGGCCATCGGCGATCTTCGGTTAGGTTTGGGTTGCAATATCCAACCAACGGAGATCACCGATGACCGACGATACGATGAACCTGCAGGCGCTTGTGGGAAAGAGCGCAGACGCTGATTTTTTGCGTGAGATGATCGGCTTTGCCGCGCAGCGGCTGATGGCCCTTGAGGTGGGTGGCCTGACGGGCGCTGGCTATGGAGAGAAGAGCGACGAGCGGCTCGCCCAGCGCAACGGTTACCGGGAGCGCGACTGGGAGACCCGTGCCGGCACCGTTGAACTGCGCATCCCCAAGCTCAGGAAGGGCAGCTACTTCCCCGGCTTTCTCGAGCCCCGACGCCTTGCCGAAAAGGCGCTGACCGCCGTCGTGCAGGAGGCGTATATTCAAGGCATCTCGACGCGATCGGTCGATGATCTCGTCAAAGCGATGGGAATGAGCGGCATCTCGAAAAGCCAGGTCAGCCGGCTGTGCGAAGAGATCGATGTCCGCGTGAAGGCGTTCCTCGATCGCCCGATCGAGGGCGACTGGCCATACGTGTGGATCGACGCCACCTACCTCAAGGTCCGCCAGAACGGCCGCATCGTCTCGGTCGCGGTCACCATCGCGGTCGGCGTGAACAGCGATGGTCGCCGCGAGGTGCTCGGCATGGCAATCGGCGCGTCAGAGGCCGAGACCTTCTGGACCGATTTCCTGCGCAGCCTCGCGCGTCGCGGCTTGCGCGGCGTGAAGCTCATCATCTCGGATGCCCATGAGGGCATCAAGGCTTCCGTCTCCCGCGTCTTCAGCGCCGCATGGCAACGCTGCCGCGTCCACTTCTCCCGCAATGCCCA